>NZ_JBIWKB010000052.1:0-69265 GCF_044765425.1 Streptomyces sp. NPDC102462
GGCGCTGGCCCCCGGCGCGTTGGCGGTGGGGGGGGGGGGTCACCCCGCCGTTTTCCCAAACCCGCGCGCGGCCGGGGGGGGGGGGGGCGCGGCGCGCGGGGGGGGGGCGGGCCCCCCCCCCCCCCCGCCCCTCAGCCGGTCACGGCTTGGGCGTGGCGTGCGGTGCGCAGGTCACGTCCGCCGCGTCGACCTTGCCGGTGAGCAGGTAACTGTCCACCCGGTCGTTGACACACGGGTTGACCAGCCCGGTCACGCCGTGCGAGCCCGCGTCCCGCTCGGTGATCAGACGGGAGCCCTTGAAGCGCTTGTGCAGTTCGACGGCGCCCGGGTACGGGGTGGCGGCATCCCGGGTCGACTGCACGATGAGCACCGGCGGCAGCCCCTTGCCGGTCCTCACGTCCACGGGGGTCTGCTGCTTGACCGGCCAGGTCGCGCACGGCAGGTTCATCCAGGCGTTGGACCAGGTCAGGAACGGGTAGTCGCGGTGCAGCCGGGTGTTGTCCCGGTCCCATCGCTGCCAGCTGGTGGGCCACTTGGCGTCGGTGCACTCGACGGCCGTGTAGACGGCGTTGCCGTTCTCCGAGGCGATGTTCCCCGCGGTGTCGGACAGGTCCGGGGCGGCGGCGTCCACCAGTGCCTGGGTGTCACCGGCGACGTACTTGCTGAACACCGTGGCGACCGGCACCCACGAGGAGTCGTAGTACGGGGCGCTCTGGAAGAAGGAGAGCAGTTCGGCCGGGCCGACGACACCGCCGATGGGATTCTTCTTGGCGGTGGCGCGCAACTGGAGCCACTTGGCCTGGACGGCGGCGCGGGTGGTGCCGAGGTGGAAGGCGGCGTCGTTGGCGGCGACCCAGTCCTGCCAGTCCCGCCAGCGGCCCTCGAAGGCGATGTCCTGGTTGAGGTTGGCCTGGTACCAGATGTTGTCCCGGGCCGGGTCGACCACGCTGTCGACGACCATGCGGCGGACGTGCCCGGGGAACAGCGTGCCGTAGACGGCGCCCAGGTAGGTGCCGTAGGAGACACCGAGGTAGTTGATCTTCCGCTCGCCGAGCGCGGCCCGGATGACGTCCAGGTCGCGAGCGGTGTTCGGCGTGGTCATGTGCGGCAGCATGGTGCCGCTGCGTTCGTAGCAGCCGTCCGCGTACTCGCGGGCCAGCTTGCGCTGGGCGAGCTTGTCGGCCTCGGAGTCGGGCACCGGGTCGGCCTTGGGCGCCTTGACGAACTCCTGCGGGTCGATGCAGGAGATGGGCGCGGAGTGGCCGACGCCGCGCGGGTCGAAGCCCACGAAGTCGTACGCCTTGGCCGCCTTCGCCCACACGGCGTTCTTGTTGGTGACCCGGGTCGGGAAGCGCAGCCCGGAGCCGCCCGGGCCGCCGGGGTTGTAGACGAGCGCGCCCTGGCGCTCCTGCGGGGTGCCCGTGTTGCCGATGCGGTCGACGGCGAGCTTGATCTGCTTGCCGTTCGGCTTGGCGTAGTCGAGCGGCACGGTGACCCAGCCGCACTGGATCGGCTTGACGAGCCCCCAGTCGGCGGGGCAGTCCCGCCAGTCGATGCCCGCCTTCGCGGCCCGCTCGGCGGCGATCGCGGCGCCCTGGGCCTCGCGGTCCTGGCCGTGTCCCGAGGTGGCGGCGGCCGTGGGCGCCGATACGGCGCCGGCTATCAGGGTCGCGGTGACGAGCGCTCCGGCCGAACCGAGCGCGAGCACACGGTTCTTCGGTCTGTTCTCCCTCAAGTGGGCCCTCCCCCTGCATCGCTGTGAATGTCATGCGAATGTCAGGAAGATCCTCGTCCCTGTGAGGAGCCCGCGAACAGGGGTCGTTGACCTTCTTTGCCAATCCGATAGCCGGACGATCAGGTCCCGCTGAGCGGAGAGCCCCGGTCGAGCAGCGCCGACGCCTCGTCCAGCACCCGCCGCAGCCGCAGTCCGTCGGCGGCCACGGCGCTCACCAGCACGGCGGGCCCGGCGAGCGGGATGACGGCCGCCCCCTCCCCCAGCAGCCGGGCCGCCGGCATGTCGCCGGCGAACTCAGGTCGTACGACGACCAGTTGACCCACAGCGCGATGTCCCGCGAGGACGGCGGGACCGTCCCAGCCGCCCGGCGCGCCGGGCCCGCAGGCCAACTCCTGGTCGAGCACGCCGCGCCCGTCGAGCCGCACCGTCAGCCGGCTGCCGAGCCGCCCCGGTTCCTCGCCGGCCCGGCCGAGCACCTGCTCCTCGCGCAGCACGAGACGGGCCCCGGCGGCGAGGTCGACCCGGGTGGTGACATACAGCTCGCTGCCGGCCGCGGAGATCAACGGCTCGGGCAGCCAGTGCAGTTCGCCCCCGTCGTCGACCCTGATCCGCACGTCGTAGTGTGCCTCGCCCTTCGTCTGGCCCGGCAGCGCGATGGTCGCGGCGGCCGACCCGACGTGCAGCCGGGCGCCCCGGGCCACCCGTGTCTCGACGGCGAACCGGTCGCCACCGAGCGGCCCGCTCATCGCCCCGACGAGCACGACCCGGGCCTGTGTGCCGCTGCCCCGGGTGCGCCGCGGCGCCAGCGGGCCCCGCCCCTCCAGCACGGGCAGCGCCGTGCCGCCGCGGCCGTCCGGCCTGGCGACGATCCGCGCGGCGGCCCGCACCCCGCTCACGGTCACGCCGTCCACGCGGCGAGCCGTTCCCGCACCCAGGCGGCGACCTCGGCGACGCCCTCCTCGGAGCGCAACGACTGGAACACGACGGGCAGTCCGGCCCGCTGCGCCTTCGCGTCGGCGGCCATCCGCGTGAGGTCGGAGCCGACGTACGGCGCGAGGTCGGTCTTGTTGACCACGAGCAGATCGGCGGTGGTGACGCCGGGGCCTCCCTTGCGCGGGATGTCGTCCCCGCCGGCCACGTCGATGACGAAGACCTGCGCGTCGACGAGCCCCTTGGAGAAGGTCGCGGTGAGGTTGTCGCCGCCCGACTCGACGAGGACGAGGTCCAGCGGCCCCACCTCGTCCTCCAGTTCCTCGACCGCTTCGAGGTTGGCGGAGATGTCGTCCCTGATCGCGGTGTGCGGGCAGGCTCCCGTCTCCACGGCGGTGATCCGCTCCGGCGGCAGTACGGCCTCACGCAGCAGGAACTCGGCGTCCTCCCGGGTGTAGATGTCGTTGGTGACGACGGCGAGCGACAGTTCGTCCCGCAGGGTCCGGCACAGGGCGGCGACGGTGGCGGTCTTGCCCGAGCCGACGGGCCCGCCGAGACCGATCCGCAGTGCCCGCCGCGATCCGTCCGCCCGCCGGGCATCGGCCCCGACGGCGGCCGGGCCGTGCTGGGTGTGATCGAGATGCATGAACGACTCTCCTTCAGAACTGCCTTCACGGTGCCGGTTTCGGCGGGGATTCGGCGCGGGACCACACCCGGCCGGAAAGGACCGGGACGGGCTACCGGCCACCACAGCGGCGCTTGGAGCGGGCGCGGTCAGGTCGCGAACAGCCGTACCGGTCGGGTGGCGTGGGCCTCGGCCATGATCTCCAGCAGCGGCGCGGA
Source organism: Streptomyces sp. NPDC102462 (assembly GCF_044765425.1). Lineage (NCBI taxonomy): Bacteria > Bacillati > Actinomycetota > Actinomycetes > Kitasatosporales > Streptomycetaceae > Streptomyces > Streptomyces sp. NPDC102462. The sequence continues at coordinate 3,509 of NZ_JBIWKB010000052.1, forward strand.
CGCCGCCGGCAGGGCGTCGACGCCGTCGGCGACGGCGCGCCAGGCCGCCTCCACCGCCCGCCCGACCACCTGGTCCAGCTCCGGCGCCAGCCGGGCCAGTACCCCGGTCGCCTCGAACGGATCCAGGCTCAGCAGCCGCACGGTGGCCGTCGCCGGCCCGCTCACGCTCTCGTACGCCGCGCAGTACGCCGCGTCCGCCGCCTCCAGACCGGCCGCCCGCGCCACGAGGCCGAGCACCACCGGCTGGTGCACCCCCTTGGGGAACCGCCGGGCCAGGGCGTCGAGTTCGGCGCACGGCCAGGTCGCCCGGGCAGCCCGCAGCAACTGCCGGCCGAGCCTGCGCGCGGCGCCACGCAGCGCGGGCGACGGTGTGCGCGCGTCCGCCGCCGCGTCCAGGGCGGCAAGCTCCGCGCCGAGCACCGCCGCCGCGGCGAGCGCGGCGGCCACGAGCCCCGCTGTGTGCAACCGCCCCCGGCAGAAGTCGGCCAGGCTCACGGCATCGGTGATCCGCCCGGCCGTGACGGCGGCCTCCGCCCCGCCGGAGTGCGCGTGCCCTCCGGCGGGAAAGCGGCCGTCGGCCAGGACGAGGAGCGCTGCCCTGGACATCAGAAGAGGAAGTAGCGCTGGGCCATGGGCAGTTCGGCGGCCGGGGCGGCCTCGACCAGTTCGCCGTCGATGTGCACGGCGAAGCTGTCGGGGTCGATCCGGACCAGCGGCCGTGCGTCGTTCTCCCTCATGTCCGCCTTGGTCACACCGCGCGTCGACTCGATGGCGACGCAGCGCTTGCCCAGCTCGAGCCGTTCGGGCAGCCCGTCCTCGATGGCCGCCGGGGCGACGAAGTTGACCGAGTTGGCGCCGGGAGCCCGTCCGATCGCGCCGTACATGGGGCGCGGGAGGATCGGCTGCGGGGTGGGGATGGAGGCGTTGGCGTCGCCCATCTGCGCGTACGCGATCTGCCCGCCCTTGATGACCAGGTGCGGTTTCACACCGAAGAACGCGGGCTCCCAGAGCACCAGGTCGGCGAGCTTTCCGCGCTCCACGGACCCGATGTCCCGGGCGAGGCCCTGGGCGAGCGCCGGGTTGATGGTGTACTTGGCGACATAGCGCCGTACCCGCCGGTTGTCCGCGCGGCCGTCACCGGGCAGCGCGCCCCGGCGGCGCTTCATCACATGCGCCGTCTGCCAGGTCCGCAGCACGACCTCGCCGATGCGCCCCATGGCCTGGGCGTCGGAGGAGATGATCGAGATGGCGCCCAGGTCGTGCAGGATGTCCTCGGCGCCGATCGTCGACGGCCTGATCCGGGACTCGGCGAACGCCAGGTCCTCCGGGACCGCGGGGTTGAGGTGGTGGCACACCATCAGCATGTCGAGGTGTTCCTCGGCGGTGTTGACGGTGAACGGCCGGGTCGGATTGGTCGAGCTGGGCAGCACGTGCGGCTCGGAGACCACGGTCATGATGTCGGGCGCGTGCCCGCCGCCGGCCCCCTCGGTGTGGTACGCGTGGATGCCGCGCCCGGCGATCGCGGCGAGCGTGTCGCCGACGAAGCCGGCCTCGTTGAGGGTGTCCGTGTGAATGGCGACCTGGATGCCGGTCCGGTCGGCGACGGTGAGCGAGGCGTCGATGACGGCCGGGGTGGAGCCCCAGTCCTCGTGCAGTTTCAGGCCCAGCGCGCCGCCGCGGATCTGCGACATCATCGCCTCGTCGGAGACGGTGTTGCCCTTGCCGAGCAGGCCGACGTTGACCGGGTAGTGCTCCATCGCCTGGAACATCCGGGCGAGGTGCCAGGGGCCGGGCGTCACGGTGGTCGCCTTGGAGCCCTCGGCCGGTCCGGTGCCGCCGCCGACCAGCGTGGTGATGCCTGCGGCCAGCGCCTCGTCGGCGGTCTGCGGGCAGATGAAGTGGACGTGCGCGTCGATCCCGCCGGCCGTCAGGATGCGCCCGTTGCCCGCGATCACCTCGGTCTCCGGGCCGATGACCAGGTCGGGGTGCACGCCGTCCATCGTGTCCGGGTTGCCCGCCTTGCCGATCCCGGTGATCCGGCCGTCGCGGATGCCGATGTCGGCCTTGACGATGCCCCAGTGGTCGACGACGACGGCGCCGGTGATCACGGTGTCGGGGGTGCCGTCCGCGCGGGTGGCACGCGACTGGCCCATGGATTCGCGGATGACCTTGCCGCCGCCGAAGACCGCCTCGTCACCGGCGCGTCCCGGCCCGCCCGAACGGTCCTCCTCGATCTCGATCAGCAGGTCGGTGTCGGCGAGCCGGATCCGGTCGCCGGTGGTCGGGCCGAACAGGTCGGCGTACGCGGCACGCGGGATCTCAGGCATCGAGGGGGCCTCCGGTCTGCCCGCGCAGGCCCGGCACGACGCGGGCGCCGGTGAGCGGGACGAGTTCGACGTCGACGGGGATGCCGGGCTCGAAGCGCACGGCGGTGCCGGCGGCGATGTTCAGCCGCTTTCCGTGTGCGGCGCCGCGGTCGAACTCCAGGCCGGGGTTGGCCTCGGCGAAGTGGTAGTGGGAGCCGACCTGGACGGGCCGGTCGGCGGCGTTGAGGACGGTGAGCCGGGTGACCTCGCGGCCCTCGTTGCAGACGACGGGGTCGTCGGCGAACAGGATCTCTCCGGGAATCATGGCCGTGCCCCGCTCAGACGATCGGGTCATGGACGGTGACCAGCTTGGTGCCGTCCGGGAAGGTGGCCTCCACCTGGACGTCGTGGATCATCTCGGGGACGCCCTCCATGACGTCGTCCCGGGTGAGCACCTTGCGGCCGGAGGCCATCAGTTCGGCGACGCCGCGTCCGTCGCGCGCGCCTTCGAGGACGTGCGACGTGATGAGCGCGACCGCCTCGGGGTGGTTGAGCCTCAGCCCGCGGGCCCGGCGCCGCTCGGCCACGTCGGCCGCCACGTGGATCAGCAGCCTCTCTTGCTCGTGCGGGGTCAGTTGCACGTCCCACCTCACAGTCCTCGCTCCGGACCGTGCGGGTCCGGTTGCCGCAGCCACCGCGACAGGGATGAATCTCACACGGGGTCAGATGGGGCGAGCTTACCCAATCGGGACACAAGAACCTCTGACGGCGTGGACCGGCAGGTTAGTTCGCCGGAGTTTCCACGACGTTAACCGGACCGTACGGGCGCACCGGTCAGCACCGTCGACGCCGCCACGCGCCCCGGCCGGCATCACGACGGACTCCGCGCCAACCCTGCCGACCCCGAGCGGACCGCATACGGTGGCCGCACTCCCGTCTGCCGCCGCCCTGGCGACCTGACGGCGGCCGGGATCGCGGACAGCCGCCGGAGTGATCACGGGGGACGCAGACCACGACACTCGACCGGAGAACACCGACCGCGAACGCACCCGTGTCCGCTCCCACGGCGCCGCACGACCCACGAGCAGCCAGGGCCGGCCCGGGCGCGGTGACGCCCGGGCCGCGCGGGCAGCCGGTATCGGCGCGAGGTGCCCCGCAAGCAGCCGATTGCCGGCGCGGGCGCGGTGATACCGCTCGGCCATCCGCTCTCCGCCGCCCCCTCCACCCCGCAACCGCCGGCGGAGCCAGTCGGCGTCCTCGGCCGGCGCCTGGCTCCGCCGGCCGGGCGGGTGGGCTGCGGCGGAGGAGTGTGGTCAGGAGCCGGTTGGGCCCCTGTGTTCGGCCGCGATGCCGAAGCGGCGCTGTTCACGGGGCGTGCCCGCGGCCTCGCGGATGCTGGAGACCGAGCTGACGACCTGCTCGTCCGCGGGCTCCGGGAGTTCTTCGAGCCGCTCCAGGTCGGCGGCGGAGACGAGGGCGACGAGAGGCTTGCCGTGGCGCGTCACGACGACGCGTTCACCGCCGTACACCACCCGGTTGATCAGGTCGGCGAGTTCAGCCCTGGCTTGCGTCACCGGAATCTCGTAGGCCATGACCCCAGCTTACGGGGCTCCCCCGGACTCTGTACGTCCTGTACATTTCCCACAGAGGGCGTCGCCGCAAGCGGCCGCGCCGCGAGGAGGGGTATGCCATGTCCGGACCGTCCGCCCGCCACGTCCTGCCCGAGTTCACCGAACGCACGAGCACGGGGACCCGCACGCTCGACCCGTACGCGAAGCTGCTTGAGGAGCGGATCGTCTTCCTGGGCACGCCGATCGACGACACCGCGGCGAACGACGTGATGGCACAGTTCATGCACCTGGAACACCGCGCCCCGGACCAGGACATCTCGCTGTACGTCAACTCCCCCGGCGGCTCGTTCAGCGCGATGACGGCCATCTACGACACCATGCGGTACGTCACCTGTGACGTGGAGACGATCTGCCTCGGGCAGGCCGGCTCCTCGGCGGCGGTGCTGATCGCGGCCGGCACCGCGGGCAAGCGGTTCACGCTGCCGGGCGCGCGCCTGCTGCTCCAGCAGCCCTCGCTGGCGCGGCCGGTGCGGGGCCAGCCGAGCGATCTGGTCATCGAGGCCGCGGAACTGGCGCGCGTACGCGTGCTCCAGGAAGAGATGCTGGCGCGCCACACGGGCCGCACCCCGGAGCAGGTCCACGAGGACCTGGAGCGAGACCTGGTCCTGGACGCCCGGGGCGCGCTGGAGTACGGGCTGGTGGACGCGGTCATCCCGAGCCGCAGGGCCGCGCGCCCGGCTGACGCGGGGTGAGCCGCGGATGCTGCCGCCGGAACTGCCGCCGCTGCCCGCGCTGACCCGGGCCGAGAGCGAGCTGATCGACCGTTACCTGGAGGCGGTCGACCTGCTCGGCCGGATCAATCCGGCGCGGGCCGAGCACACCTACCACGGGCTGCGGGCCGCCCAGGCCCTGGTGCGCACCGCGATGGAGCTGCGGGACGCGCTGGCCCTGATGCACACGCGAGGCGAGATCGAGGTGCACACGGCCACCCTGGCGCGGGCACTGCGGGTACTGGACGGCGAGCGGCGCGCCGCCCGGGTCGCCTTGCCGCCCGACGGCGCGGGCTGACGCGGGCACACTGGGCCTCCGGCGGGCCGACGAGCCGACGAGCCGTCATAGAACGGGCTGAAACGGTCCAAACGGTCTACCCCTGTTCGGCGTAGCCCGGCTTCCTTTTTCGGGCGCGGAAGAGTTGGGTACGGCGAGTGGTCGACAGCCGCGCCGAGGTGCTTCGGCGCTGGTCCGGGGGTGCGCAGCCCCCTCGGCCGGGTATCGAACAGAGCACTGTCCAGCCGAACGGCTGAGTGGTGAACAACGCCACACATCCCCGGTTCCGTTGGGATTTTCGGACAGTTGTGAGTGAAGATCCCTGTCTGACGACAAGCCCCCGCCACCGCGGCGGGGCGGTCCGGGCGGACGCCGAGTCCTGCCGCCGCCCGGATGACCGGTCGACAGGAGTGGATCGGCAGGAGTGGAGGACCCGAGCAAGACGGGTCGCCGGAGCGGACGCTGTTCCGCTCCGAGCAGCCCTTGGGGTGAAGCCGTGGCAACGCGGCCGGGCAACTTCGCCAGCCCGAATCCGACAGGTCATCCTTCACAGGCGGCTGACGAAGGGTTGCGCATGACTGCGCTCAATCGTGTCCCGTCGCTGATGGCCCGGGCCGGTACGGCCTCGGCACTGACCATCGCCGCCGTGGGCGGCTCGATCGTGGCCCCCGGCCTCGCGTCCGACGCGGAGGCCGCGACCACGGCGACGAAGGCGCTGCGGATCGCGGCGTCCAAGAAGGGGTCCCCGTACAAGTGGGGCGCCACCGGTCCGCGCAGGTTCGACTGCTCCGGGCTCACGCTGTACTCGTTCAAGAAGGCGGGCAAGAGCCTGCCGCGCACGGCCGCCCAGCAGTACAACAAGTCGCGCCATATCTCGGCCAAGAGCCGCAAGGCCGGGGACCTGGTGTTCTTCCATTCGGGCTCCAACGTCTACCACGTGGGCATCTATGCGGGTCATGGGAAGATCTGGCACGCCCCGAAGACCGGGGACGTGGTGCGGCTGCAGAAGATCTGGACGCGGAGCGTCTGGTACGGCCGGGTCGGCTGACCCGGCGGAGCGGGTGCCGCCGCCCCCGCCGCGCCGCAGCCCCCACATAGCCGGCCGGGGCTGACCGGACGTCATGCGGGGCTGCGCACCGCTCCGTGCCCGATCGGCTACGGCTCCTGCCGGCCCACCGCCGTCACCGGGTGGGCCGGCACGGTCCAGGGCAGTTCCACGGTGATGGTCTTGCCGCCCTCGCGGGTGGGCCGGACGCGCAGCTTGCCGCCGCTTTCGGCGGTGAGCCAGCGGATGATGACCATGCCGCGGCCGTTGTCCTGCTGGACGGCCGCGGGGAGTCTCTTCGGGAAGCGCGGATGACTGTCGGTGACACCGATGCGCAGATGCGCGTCGCGGTCGAGCACGAGGTCGACCGTGAAGGTGGGTGACTGGCCGAAGGTGTGCTGCACGGCGTTGGTGGCCAGTTCGGAGACGATGAGGCGGATCGTCTCGGCGGCGTCCGTGTCCGCCGGCAGGCCCCACTCCACGAGGGTGCTCAGCACATGCGCGCGGGCCGCGGAGACCGAGGCGGGATCGCTCGGCAGAGTGATGGATGCTTCCAGATGGTCTGCCATGGCGATGTCGTCCCTTTCCCACGGGACCGCAGTCCGACACGGAGCGGATGGTTCGAGTACGGTCCCGGACTGGTGCTTCGCCGCCAGACTGCCATCAGCGCGCCGGTCACGCGGGGCATCCACCGAGATATGCATATATCTGTCGCTCGAAGCGGTGAACTCTGCGACGGCAGACCGTATTTGGGCGGCTCGTAAGGAGTAAGGAGTTGCCCATGCAGCACGGTCCCGCGGTACGCCGCCGGAAACTGGGCGCCGAACTGCGCGCCCTGCGCACCGGCGCCGGTCTCACGAGCGGTGAGGCGGCCAGGTTGGTGGGCTGGCACCAGTCGAAGGTGAGCCGCGTCGAGACGGGCGCGAGTGGCGTGAAACCGACCGATGTGCGGCTGCTGCTCGACGCGTACGACGTGCGGGACGCCCAACTGCGCGAGTTGCTGCTGGTGTTGGCGGGTTCCGAGGACGTCGGCGACCGGCACCGCTGGTGGCACGCCTACCGCGGGGTGCTGCCGCCCACCTACCGGGACTTCATCAGCCTGGAGTCGCAGGCCAGCGGGATGCGCACGCTGGAGACGTCGGTCGTGCCCGGGCTGCTGCAGACGCCCGAGTACGCCCGCGCGGTGACCCGGGCCGCGGTGGACGCCCTGGACGAGGACCGGCTGGACGCGCTGGTGGAGGTGCGGCTCGCCCGGCAGCACGTGCTGCGTTCCGAGCCGCCGCTGGAGCTGAGCGCCGTACTGGACGAGGCGGTGCTGCGCCGGGAGGTCGGCGGACCGGGCGTCATGGCACGGCAGTTGCAACGGCTCACGGAGGCGGCGCGGCTGCCGCAGGTAAGGCTCCAGGTGCTGCCTTTTGCCGCCGGAGCGCACATCGGCATCACCGGGCCTTTCGTTATCTTCTCATTTCGGAGCACTTCTGATCTGGATGTTGTAGTTCTTGACCAGCTGACGAGTAGCCTCTACCTCGAACGGAAAGAAGACCTCCAGGCCTACACGGAGGCCTTCAACTCCCTTCAGATCCACGCCCTTTCGCCCGAGGACTCGTTGGATTACATCGCCGCGATAGGTGACGGCGCGTAAGGAGGCACCATGACCGCACTGCCTCGGAACGTACCTTCCACTGCTCAACTGCCCGCTGTGCGCTGGCTGCGCAGCAGCTACAGCACGGGAGCCAACAACTGCGTGGAGACGGCACGGCCGCGTTCCGGTCCGCAAACCGGACTGCTCGCCGTGCGCGACTCCAAGGACCCGGCCGGGCCCGCGCTGCTCTTCTCCCCCGAGAGCTGGGCGGGCTTCCTCGCCGCGTTGCGCTGACCCCCGTACCGCCCCGTCCGACCGACCGCTACCGACCGATTCCGCCCGGGCGGCGCACGACCGTGTCACGCCGACTCATGGTCGCGCCCCGCCGATCACCCGTACAGCGCGTTCGATGTCCGCCCCGGAGAGGTCCGCACGGGCGGTGAGCCTGAGCCGTGAGACACCGTCGGGCACGGAAGGCGGACGGAAACAGCCCACGGCGAGGCCGGCCGCACGGCAGTCGTCCGCCCAGCGGAGGGCCTCCTCCGGGGACGGCGCGCGCACGGAGACGACCGCGGCGTCCGGGCGCACCGCCTGGAGGCCCGCGGCGGTCAGTCGTGCGTGCAGTTCGGCGGCGACCTGACGCGCGCGTGCCGCCCGCTGCGGTTCGCGGCGCAGCAGACGCAGGGCCGCGAGCGCCGCGCCCGCCGCCGCGGGCGCGAGGCCCGTGTCGAAGATGAAGGTGCGGGCCGCGTTGACCAGGTGGTCGATCACCCGCGCCGGCCCGAGCACGGCGCCGCCCTGACTGCCCAGCGACTTGGACAGCGTGGCCGTGACGACGACGTCGTCGGCGCCCGCGAGACCGGCCGCGTGCGGGGCTCCCCTGCCGCCGTCGCCCAGCACGCCCAGCCCGTGGGCATCGTCCACCAGCAGCCCCGCGCCGTGCTCCCGGCACGCCTCGGCGAGGGCGGTGAGCGGCGCGGCGTCCCCGTCGACCGAGAAGACCGTGTCCGAGACGACGACCGCGGGCCCCTCGTGCGGGCCCAGCGCCTTGCGCACCGCGTCCGGGTGGGCGTGACCGACCACCTGGGTGACACCGCGGGCCAGTCGGCAGCCGTCGATGAGGGACGCGTGGTTGCCCGCGTCGGAGACGATCAGGCAGCCGTGCGGTCCCAGCGCGGTGACCGCGGCGAGATTCGCGGCGTATCCGGAGGAGAAGACCAGGGCCGCCTCGAAGCCGCAGAAGGCGGCCAGCTCGCGCTCCAGTTCGCCGTGCAGCTCCGTGCTGCCGGTGACCAGTCGCGAGCCGGTGGCGCCGCCGCCCCAGGCCCGCGCCGCGTCGGCGGCGCCCGCGATGACCTCCGGGTGCCGGGCCAGGCCCAGGTAGTCGTTGCTCGCGAGGTCGAGGAGCGGCGAGTCGGCGGCACGGGGGCGCAGCGTGCGTACGAGTCCGGCCCCGCGGCGCAGCTCGGCCTCCTCGTCGATCCAGCCGAACGCCATGGCTCCTCCGGTGATTTGTAGGCAGTGAACAGACCCTATTCGGGCCGCCTGCCGTCCATTGTGTGGCCATACCCACACGTCGAACCGTCCGCGTTGTATGAACCCTCCTTGGCCCGGACCGCTCCCGCAGGGCAGGATCGGACCCCATGGACCTCCTGAACACGCTCGTGGACAAGGGTCTGCGGCGCGAGCCGCCGACCCGCGACGAGGCACTCGCCGTGCTCGCCACCTCCGACGACGACCTGCTCGACGTGGTGGCCGCGGCCGGCCGGGTGCGCCGGCACTGGTTCGGCCGGCGCGTGAAACTCAACTATCTGGTCAATCTCAAGTCCGGTCTCTGTCCCGAGGACTGCTCCTACTGCTCGCAGCGGCTGGGTTCGACGGCCGGCATCCTGAAGTACACCTGGCTCAAGCCGGACGAGGCGTCGAAGGCCGCCGCCGCGGGCCTCGCGGGCGGTGCCAAGCGGGTGTGCCTGGTGGCCAGCGGCCGGGGCCCGACGGACCGGGACGTGGACCGGGTGTCCGAGACGATCAGGACCATCAAGGAACGCAACGAGGGCGTCGAGGTCTGCGCGTGCCTCGGTCTGCTCTCCGACGGCCAGGCCGAGCGGCTGCGCGCGGCCGGCGCCGACGCCTACAACCACAACCTCAACACCTCCGAGGGAACGTACGCGGACATCACGACGACGCACACGTACGCCGATCGGGTGGACACGGTGCACAAGGCGCACGCGGCGGGGCTGTCCCCGTGCTCCGGACTGATCGCGGGCATGGGAGAGAGCGACGCGGACCTGGTCGACGTGGTCTTCGCGCTGCGCGCGCTGGACCCGGACTCGGTGCCGGTGAACTTCCTGATCCCGTTCGAGGGCACCCCGCTGGCCAAGGAGTGGAACCTGACGCCGCAGCGCTGTCTGCGCATCCTCGCGATGGTCCGGTTCGTCTGCCCCGACGTCGAGGTCCGGGTGGCCGGCGGTCGCGAGGTGCATCTGCGCACCCTGCAACCGCTCGCGCTGCACTTGGCCAACTCCGTCTTCCTCGGCGACTACCTCACCAGCGAGGGGCAGGCGGGCAGGGCCGACCTGGAGATGATCGCGGACGCCGGGTTCGTGGTGGAGGGCGCCGACGAGGTGACGCTGCCGGAGCACCGGGCGGGCGGCTGCGGGTCGCACGCCGAGCAGGGCCACGGGTCGGACACCGAGCAGGGCTGCCGGGCGCACGAGGGCGGGGGCGCGTGCGGTGCGGCCGTCTCCGCGCCACGGGAGAGCGAGGCGCGCACCGACCTGGTCGCCGTCCGCCGCCGCGGCCCCGGAACGGACCTCGCGCCCAATGCCTGACCTCGACGTCCCCGCGCTGCTGGAACTGGACCGGCGGCATGTGTGGCATCCGTACGGCCCGATGCCCGGGCGCGCCGAACCGCTCGTCGTGGCGTCGGCGAGCGGGGTCCGGCTGCGACTGGCCGACGGCTCGGGCGAGTTGGTCGACGGCATGGCGTCCTGGTGGTCGGCGATCCACGGCTACAACCACCCGGTGCTCAACGAGGCCGCGCGGGGCCAGCTGGAGCGGATGAGCCATGTGATGTTCGGCGGGCTCACGCACGAGCCCGCCGTCCGGCTGGCGAAGCTCCTTGTCGACATGTCGCCCAACGGGCTTGAACATGTCTTCCTCGCCGACTCCGGCTCGGTCTCGGTCGAGGTCGCGGTCAAGATGTGCCTGCAGTACTGGCGCTCGCTCGGCCGCCCTCACAAGCGCCGGCTGCTGACCTGGCGGGGCGGCTACCACGGCGACACCTGGCAGCCGATGTCCGTGTGCGACCCCGAGGGCGGGATGCACGGGCTGTGGGCCGGGGTGCTGCCGCGCCAGGTCTTCGCCGATCCGCCGCCGGCCGGGTACGAGGAGGCGTACGCCGAGCGGTTGCGCGAGCTGATCGGGCGGCACGCCGACGACCTGGCCGCCGTGATCGTGGAGCCGGTGGTGCAGGGCGCGGGCGGGATGCGGTTCCACTCGCCCCGGTATCTGCGGGTGCTGCGCGAGGCGTGCGACGCGCATGACGTGCTGCTGGTGTTCGACGAGATCGCGACCGGATTCGGCCGGACGGGCACGCTGTTCGCCGCGGAGCACGCGGCGGTGACGCCGGACGTGATGTGCGTGGGCAAGGCGCTGACCGGCGGGTATCTGACGATGGCGGCAACGTTGTGCACCGCGCGGGTGGCGGCGGGGATCTCCCGGGGCGAGGTCCCGGTCCTCGCGCACGGCCCGACGTTCATGGGCAATCCGCTGGCCGCGGCCGTGGCCTGCGCTTCGATCGAGCTGCTGCTGGGGCAGGACTGGCACGCGGAGGTCAAGCGGATCGAAACGGGCCTCTTGGCCGGTCTCGCCCCGGCCTCGGACCTGCCCGGGGTGCGTGACGTAAGGGTCCTGGGCGCCATCGGCGTGGTGCAGCTCGACCACGAGGTGGACCTGGCGGCGGCCACCGCGGCGGCCATGCGGGCGGGCGTGTGGCTGCGGCCGTTCCGCGATCTGGTGTACACGATGCCGCCGTACGTCACCGGTGACGAGGACGTGGCACGGATCGCGGCCGCGGTGTGCGCGGCGGCGCGGGAGGGCTGAGATGCCGGTTCTGGTGATCACGGGCACGGGCACGGAGGTCGGCAAGACGGTCACCACCGCGGCGGTGGCCGCCGCCGCGCTGGCCGCCGGCCGGTCGGTGGCCGTGCTGAAGGCGGCGCAGACGGGGCTGGGCCCGGGCGAGCGCGGGGACGCGGACGAGGCGGCGCGGCTCGCGGGCCCGGTGACGGCGGCCGAACTGGCCCGCTACCCGGAGCCGTTGGCACCGTGGACGGCGGCCAGACGGTCCGGCCTCGCCCCCGTGCGCCCGCACGAGGTCGCCGACGCCGCCGCCAAGCTGGCCACCGAGCACGATCTGGTGCTGGTCGAGGGCGCGGGCGGGCTGCTCGTGCGGTTCGACGCGGCGGGCGGCACCCTGGCGGACGTGGCCGGGCTGCTCGCGGCGCCGGTGCTGGTGGTCGCGTCGGCCGGCCTGGGCACGCTGAACACGACCGAGCTGACGGCGCGTGAACTGCACCTGCGTGCCGTCGAATTGCTGGGGGTGGTGATCGGCAGCTGGCCCCGGTCCGCCGATCTCGCCGCGCGGTGCAATCTCGCGGACCTGCCTCAGGTGGCAGGCGCGCCGCTGCTCGGTGCCCTGCCGGCCGGAGCCGGCGCCCTGCCACCGCCCGAGTTCCGCAGGGCGGCCCCGACGTGGCTGGCCCCGCGCCTTCAGGGCACCTGGGACGCGGCGTCCTTCCAGACCCGGCAGGCCCCGCCCGCGGGCCCGCCGCGGTGACCGAGCGGCGTCCGCACACAGCGGGCACGCTCGGGCGGGCGTCGGCCGGGCAGGGTCACAGGGTCCACTGGTGCAGCCGCCGTGCGATGTCGGACACCGACGCCTCCCCGTCCTTGACCAGCCGGGCCAGATCCCGGACCTGTTCCGGCGAGGTGGTGACCTTCAGACCGCTGGCGACGAGATAGGCGTAGGCGACGGCGGAGGCGAACAGGGCGTTGGAGCGCTCCAGCGCGGGCACGTGGATCAGCAGTTGGAGCAGGGCGGCGGCCCGGGAGTGCGGGCCCTCGTAGACGGGGACGTCGAATATCTCGGCCCGGTGCCGGGCGACCGCTGCGACCAGCGCGCCCCAGTCGGTGACCTGGGGGTCCCCCGGGGTCTTCTGCTCCGCGAGCATGAGGAGCCAGGCGAGATCGATGCTCAGGTCGTTCAACGGATCAGCGCCGGCCTTCGCTGCGGCCGGTGCCGCGGTCCTCGCCGAACTCCTCCGCGAACACGCCTTCGTACTGCTTCATGAAGTCGGCGGCTGCCTCCACGAAGGTGCGGCCGGCCTCCCCGGTGTCCTGCCGGACCAGCTCTTCGATGTAGCGGTTGACACTCATGCCGCGGGCCTGGGCGCGCTCGCGGGCGGCCCGGGCGGTGTCCTCGTCCACCCGTACGTTCAGCTGGGTCTTGGCCATACCCCTGACGCTAGCGCCGGACCGCTAGCGTCGGCAAGCGGGCCACCCCGGAGATTGCCCCTTACACCGGTATCGGGGACCGGACGTGGGCCTAGCGGGCGGCTCTTGTGAACGCGGTGTCGAGTCCGGTCTTCAGGAGCTTGGCGACCGGGCGCTCGACGAACCGGTGCACCAGCCAGCTCAGCACCAGGAAGGCCGCGATCACGACCGCGACCACCAGCCGGGCGTCCATCGTGTCGCGCAGGCGGTGGATCAGCGTCGTACCGGCCACGTAGTGCATCAGATAGAGCGGGTAGGTCAGGAAGCCGGCGGTGACCAGCCACTTCCAGCGGATGCGGTCGGTGAGGCCGAGCGCGACGGCCACCATGACCAGCATGAACACGGTGAAGATCAGTACGGCTCCGCGCCAGCTTGAGACACCCTCGTACTCCACGCGCATCCCCAGCTCCCGCTGGCCCATCAGCCACGCCATGGCCAGGATGCCCCACAGCATCAGGTCCTGGCCGAAGCGGTGCATGAGGTAGAGGGCGAGACCGGCGATGAAGTACCAGGCGCCGCTCGGGTCGGCCACCAGACTCAGCAGCGGCAGCTTGGCGACCGGCGCGAGCATCGCCGCCGCGCCCCACACACAGCAGAACACCACGACCCTGCGGTACGTCAGACCCATGGCGACGACGACCAGGAACAGGAGGTAGAAGCGCAGCTCCGACCAGAGGGTCCAGTAGACGGGATCGACGTTCGGCACGCCCGAGCCGGCCTGGAGCATCGTGAGGTTGAACAGGACGTCGCGCAGGGCGAGCCGGTCCCACACGCCGGGCAGCGCCACCAGCACGCCCGTGGTGAAGACGACGCCGAACCAGTAGGCGGGGTACAGGCGGATCACCCGCGAGACGAAGAACTGCCGGGGGGTGCGGCCCCAGCAGGACATGCAGATGACGAAGCCGCTGATCACGAAGAAGATCTCGACGCCTATCCAGCCGAAGGAGGCGAACCGGAACACCGTGGGCATCAGGTCGGACACCGGCCGGTCCCAGATCGCGTTGCCCGGCCGGTCGACCCGCTTGGTGCCGGCGTAGTGGTGCAGGACCACCATCAGGGCGGCGACCAGGCGGATGCCGTCGACGACGTACAGCCGGGGGCGGCCCCGCCCGGCGGTCGCGCGCTTCGAAGCGGACTCCGGTCGGGGCGAACGCTCGGCGAGTGCGACGCCGCCGGTGGATGTCGACGAGCTGCCGTCCACAGCGTGCATCAGGGCTAAGCCATCCCTCATGAGGCAACCTCGGGCCTTGTGGCCCACGGACGGCTCACGCTACGTCCACGCCTTCCGCGCCATCGGGGCAGGAGCGAATAAATCACGCACGCCGTGACAGAGAGTTACCGCATCTCTCATCTGCCGGACGCGCAACGTTCTCCATTGCTTCACTTCGTCTCACTGCGCGGGCGGCGCGCCCGCGGAAACGGTTCGCCAGGCGGGCGGGCGCTCTGCTTGGCTCGCCGCATGAGTGATCTCCACATCCGCCACGCCAGCCCGGCCGACATCGACACCGTGCTGCGGTTCTGGCGCGAGGCCGCGGAAGGCACCAGCATCAGCGACGACCACGACGGAGTCGGCCGCCTCATCGCACGGGACCCCGAGGCGCTGCTCCTCGCCGAGCGCGAGCGCGACGGGCTCCTCGTCGGCACGGTGATCGCGGGCTTCGACGGATGGCGGTGCTCCGCGTACCGGCTTGCCGTGCACCCGGCGCACCGTCGGCAGGGCATCGCCACCACCCTGCTCGAAGCGGCCGAACAGCGCTTCGCCGCCCTCGGCGGCCGACGGGTCGACGCCATGGTCCTGGAGGCCAACGAGCGGGCCCATCGCCCCTGGGGCGCGGCCGGCTACCACCGCGAGGACCACTGGCGCCGCTGGGTCAAACCGCTGTGAGCAGGCGCCTCGGCCCACGGTGACAAACCCCGACCCGCGCCTCAGCCACACCGAGAGCAGACCCCGGCCCGGTACGCGCGGCATGCGCGGCGGGTCGCCGGGTACTCACCGCAAGGGCGCGGGCGGCGGCCGGGGCCCCTCTCGCCGACCGGCACCCTTTGCTCGTCCTTTACTATTGAAGGATCATGGGGCCGCCCGGCCCCCCTGCCCCGGTGACGAAAGGTGTGAGCGTCCGCCCATGGACGAGCCTCCCAGTCCGCGACATCGAGCGATCCTCCCTGCCCTGGCCGATCATGGGACGGAGGTGAACCGATGACCGAAGTGCTCCTCCTGCTGGTGGCGGTCCTGCTCTCGCTCGCCTGCGGCGCCTTCGTCGCCGCCGAGTTCTCGCTGACCACGGTGGAACGCGGCGAACTGGAGCGCGCCGCCGAGCGCGGCGAGCGGGGCGCGGCCGGCGCCCTCAAGGCCGTACGGAATCTGACGTTCCAGCTCTCCGGGGCGCAGCTCGGCATCACGGTCACCAACCTGGTGGTCGGCATGCTCTCCGAGCCGTCCATCGCCCGGCTGATCGCGGGCCCGCTCAGGGCCCTCGGCGTCCCGTCCTCCGCGTCCGGCTCCATCGCGCTGGTCATCGGCACCGCGCTGTCCACGGTGTTCCTGATGGTCGTCGGCGAGCTGGTGCCCAAGAACTGGGCGATCTCCTCGCCGCTGGCCGTCGCCCGGCGGGTGGGCAGTCCGCAGCGCTGGTTCAGCGCCGCCTTCCGCCCCTTCATCACGCATCTGAACAACACCGCCAACCGCGTGGTGCGCCGCTTCGGCGTGGAGCCGGCCGAGGAGCTGGCCTCCGCGCGCGGACCGCAGGAGCTGGCGGCGCTGGCCCGCCACTCCGCCAAGCAGGGCGCCCTGGAGGCGGACACCGCCGAACTGTTCGTACGGACCCTGAACCTCGCCGACCTCACCGCGGAGAACGTGATGACCCCGCGGGTCCAGGTCGTCGCCCTCGACGTCCAGGCGACCTGCGAGGACGTGGCGAACGCGACCCGGGCGACCGGGCTGTCACGGTTCCCGGTCTACCGCGGCGGCCTGGACACGGTGGTCGGGGTCGCGCACATCAAGGACGTGCTGGCAGTGCCCGGCGAGGAGCGGGCCCGCTGCGGCGTCGCGCAGGTGATGCGCGAGCCGCTGCTCGTCCCCGAGTCGCTGACCGTGGACCGGCTGCTGGACCGGCTCTCCGGCAAGCGCACGATGGCGGTCGTCATCGACGAGTACGGCGGCACGGCGGGCGTGGCGACCCTGGAGGACATCGTCGAGGAGGTCGTCGGCGAGGTGCGCGACGAGCACGACCCGCACGAGACGCCCGACCTCGCCCCCGCCGGGGCCGACGAGGAGGGCAGGGCCGTCTACTCGGCCGACGGCGCCGCCCGCACCGACCAGCTCGCCCGCGTGGGCCTGCGGGCGCCCGAGGGCCCGTACGAGACCCTGGCCGGTCTGGTCGCCACCGAGCTGGGCCGGATTCCCGCGGTCGGCGACCGCATCGAGGTCGCCGGGTGGCGGCTCGACGTGGTCGACGCCGCCGGGCACCGGGCCGCCCGGGTGCGGCTGCACGCACCGCTCGACACCGGGACCGACGCGAGCGCGGAGGACGAGAAGTGACCGCCGTACAGCTGCTGATCGGTCTGGCGACCCTCGTCGTCAACGCCTTCTTCGTGGGTGCCGAGTTCGCCCTGATCTCCGTGCGGCGCTCGCAGATCGAACCGCACGCCGAGTCGGGCGAACGGCGCGCGAAGATCGTGCTGTGGGGCCTTGAGCACGTGTCCGTGCTGATGGCCGCCGCCCAACTGGGCATCACCCTGTGCACGCTGGTCCTGGGCGTGGTCGCGGAGCCCGCCATCGCCCATCTGCTGGAGCCGGTCTTCCACGCGGTGGGTGTGCCCAAGGGCGCGGGCCACGCCGTGTCCTTCGTGATCGCGCTGGCGCTGGCGACGTATCTGCACATGCTGCTCGGCGAGATGGTGCCCAAGAACATCGCCCTCGCCGAGCCCGTGCGCAGCGCGCTGCTGCTCGGTCCGCCCCTGGTCGCGCTGTCCCGGGCGCTGCGCCCGGTGATCTTCGCGGTCAACGCCTTCGCGAACGCCCTGCTCAAGCTGCTCAGGGTCGAGGCGAAGGACGAGGTCACGGCGACGTTCTCGGACGCGGAACTGGCCCAGATCGTGAAGGACGCCGGCGCGGCGGGCCTGATCGACGACCGGGCGCAGGAGCGGCTGCACGACGCCCTGGAGCTGGGTCGGCGTCCGGTGCGCGACGTGGTGGTACCGCTGGCGGACGTGGTCTACGCGCGCGTGGGCGTCACCCCCGAGCAACTGGAGCAGCTGTCCGCGCAGTCGGGCTTCTCCCGCTTCCCGGTCGTGGACGAGGGGCGCCGCATCGTCGGCTATCTGCACGTCAAGGACGCGCTGGACGCCTCGCCGCGGGACATGCCGCTGCGGCTGCGGGACATGCGGTCCGTCGCGCGCGTGCGGGAGAGCACACCGCTGGACGACGTGCTCACCGCGATGCGGGGCAGCCGTACGCATCTGGCGGCCGTCATCGGGACCGACGGGCGGCTGGCCGGCCTGGTGACGATGGAGGACGTGCTGCGGGAGCTGTTCGGCCAGCACGCCTGAGGCCCGGCGGGGCCCCGGCCCGACCGACCGGCGGGTACGTGCGCGGGATACCATCGCTGACGCCATGCAGACGATCCCCGTGCCTCCCCCGCCCGCCCCGCATCCCTCGCACACCAGCCTGGTCGCGGTCGGCGACTCCTTCACCGAAGGCATGTCGGACCTGCTGCCGGACGGCTCCTACCGGGGCTGGGCCGATCTGCTCGCGGCACGGATGGCCGCCCGGAGCCCCGGGTTCCGGTACGCCAATCTCGCGGTGCGCGGCAAGCTGATCGGGCAGATCGTCGACGAGCAGGTCGACGTGGCGGCCGGTATGAACGCCGACGTGGTCACGCTGGTCGGCGGGCTGAACGACACGCTGCGGCCCGGGTGCGACATGGGGCGGGTGCGGGGGCTGCTGACGGAGGCGGTGGAACGGCTGGCGCCCTCCTGCAAGCAGCTCGTGCTGATGCGCAGCCCGGGGCGCCGCGGACCCGTCCTCGAGCGGTTCCGGCCGCGCATGGAGGAGCTGTACGCCTGCGTCGACGCGCTCGCCGAACGCCACGGCGCCCTGGTCGTGGACCTGTACGGGGCGCCGTCGCTGGCCGACCCGCGGATGTGGCACGCGGACCGGCTGCATCTGACGGCGGACGGGCACCGCCGGGTCGCCGAGGCCGTCTGGCAGAGGCTCGGCTACGCCGCCGAGGACACCGAATGGCACGTTCCGCTGCCCGCCGAGGCGCCGCCGGGCTGGGTCACCCGGCGAACCGCGGACGTGCGGTTCGCCCGGCAGCACCTGCTGCCCTGGATCGGGCGCAGGCTGACCGGGCGTTCCTCCGGCGACGGCCGCCCGGCCAAGCGCCCCGAGCTGCTCCCCTACGAGGGCCCCACGGCGTAGCGTCGCGGCCATGACCACCCGGGTGATCAACCTCAGGGGCCGGATCCACGACTTCGGCCCCCGCCTGGAGAACGCCCCCGCGGACGTCGTGTACGTGGGCCGCCGCTGGACCCTGGGCGGCTGGGACCTGCCCCGGCATCCGCTGTACAACCCGTTCGCCCACCACACCGCGGCGAAGCGACGGGACGGCACCCGGGCCGAGGTCATGGCGATGTACCGGGCGTATCTGCTGGAGCGACCCGGGCTGCTGGAGCTGGTGCCGGGGCTGCGCGGCCGGACCCTCGCCTGCTGGTGCGCGCCCGAGATGTGCCACGCCCAGGTCCTGGCGGAGCTGGCGGACACCGTGGCATGACCCCGCCCCACCAGGTCCGTGGGCGTATGCGCGCTCCGGAGCGGGTCCGGACAGCCGGTATGCTCCGTACACGTGACTTCCGCTCCCGCCAAGCCCCGCATCCCGAACGTCCTCGCCGGACGCTACGCCTCCGCCGAACTGGCCACGCTCTGGTCGCCCGAGCAGAAGGTGAGGCTGGAGCGGCAGCTCTGGCTCGCCGTGCTGCGGGCCCAGAAGGACCTCGGGATCGAGGTGCCGGAAGAGGCGATCGCCGACTACGAGCGGGTCCTCGACACCGTCGACCTGGCCTCGATCGCGGAGCGCGAGAAGGTCACGCGGCACGACGTGAAGGCGCGGATCGAGGAGTTCAACTCCCTCGCCGGGCACGAGCACGTGCACAAGGGCATGACCTCCCGCGATCTGACGGAGAACGTCGAGCAGTTGCAGATCCGGCTCTCCCTTGAGCTGATGCGCGACCGCACGGTGGCCGTCCTGGCACGCCTGGGCAGGCTGGCAGGCGAGTACGCCGAGCTGGTCATGGCGGGCCGCTCCCACAACGTCGCCGCGCAGGCCACCACGCTCGGCAAGCGCTTCGCGACCGCCGCCGACGAACTGCTCGTCGCCCACGGCCGCGTCGAGGAACTGCTCCGCCGCTATCCGCTGCGCGGCATCAAGGGCCCGGTCGGCACGGCGCAGGACATGCTGGACCTGCTGGGCGGCGACGCGTCGAAGCTCGCCGAGCTGGAGGAGCGGATCGCCGGGCACCTCGGCTTCGCGCACGCCTTCACCTCCGTCGGCCAGGTCTATCCGCGTTCGCTGGACTACGAGGTGGTGACCGCGCTGGTGCAGCTGGCGGCGGCGCCGTCGTCGCTGGCCAAGACGATCCGGCTGATGGCCGGGCACGAGCTGGTCACCGAGGGCTTCAAGCCGGGCCAGGTCGGCTCCTCCGCGATGCCGCACAAGATGAACACCCGCTCCTGCGAGCGCGTCAACGGCCTGATGGTGGTCCTGCGCGGCTACGCCTCGATGACCGGCGAACTCGCGGGCGACCAGTGGAACGAGGGCGACGTGTCCTGCTCGGTGGTGCGCCGGGTCGCGCTGCCGGACGCCTTCTTCGCGCTGGACGGCCTGCTGGAGACCTTCCTGACCGTGCTCGACGAGTTCGGTGCCTTCCCCGCCGTCATCGCCCGCGAGCTGGACCGCTATCTTCCGTTCCTCGCCACGACCAAGGTCCTGATGGGTGCCGTGCGGGCCGGTGTCGGCCGTGAGGTGGCCCACGAGGCCATCAAGGAGAACGCGGTCGCCACGGCGCTCGCCATGCGTGAGCAGGGCGCCGAGCGCAACGACCTGCTCGACAAGCTGGCCGCCGACGAGCGGCTGCCGCTGGACCGGGAGGCGTTGCGGACGCTCATGGCCGACAAGCTGTCCTTCACGGGTGCCGCGGCCGACCAGGTCGGCGTGGTCGTCGGCCGGATCGAGGAGATCGTCAAGCAGCACCCGCAGGCCGCGGGCTACGTCCCCGGAGCGATCCTCTGACCCGCTTGACCCGGGCGGAGCTGGAGGCCGCCCGCGACCGTCTGGTGCCGGACGTGGTCGCGGACGGTCTTCGCGTGCTGTTCTGCGGCATCAACCCCGGTCTGATGACGGCCGCGACGGGCCACCACTTCGCGCGCCCCGGCAACCGGTTCTGGCCGGTGCTGCATCGGTCCGGGTTCACACCGCGGCTGCTGAAGCCGTCGGAGCAGCGGGAGTTGCTGTCGTACGGGCTGGGCATCACCAACGTGGTGGCACGGGCGACGGCGCGGGCCGACGAGCTGTCCGCCGCGGAGTACGCCGAGGGCGGGCGGCTGCTCGCCGCGAAGGTGACGCGGCTGCGGCCGAGGTGGCTGGCCGTGGTCGGAGTGACCGCGTACCGTGCGGCGTTCGACGACCGGCGGGCGCAGGTGGGGCCGCAGGAACGGCGCATCGGGGACACCCGCGTATGGGTGCTGCCCAACCCCAGCGGTCTGAACGCGCATTGGACGGCGGAGACGATGGCCGAGGAGTTCGGGCGGCTGCGGGAGGCCGCGTACGACCGGAGCCGGGTCGCGGCGGCCGATGCCGTGCTGGATCCGGGGCGGGTCACGGCGGGTCCAGGTTCGTGACGACGGCCAGGAGCTGGAAGGGCAGCTCCCCGTCCCACTGGGAGACGCCGAGGGCGACCCAGCGGTCCGCGCCGGGCGCCCGCCACAGGTCGAGGTCGGGCACATGCCCGCTGAGCGCGGCCCACGGCCGGCCGGTGTCCTCGCCCCGCGTGGTCCGTTCGAACACGCTGTACAGGCTGATGCGCTCCGGCGGCCCCCACCGCTCGGTGAGCCGCGCACCGAGCCCGTCCCGGTCGGCCTCGTACTGCGTCTCGGTCTCCGCCCGCTGCGCGCCGCCGTCCTCCCAGAAGTCGCCGCTGGTCTGTAATTCCGCTATGTGGTAGCCGGGCCCGCTCTCGCCGTGCTCCGTCCTGCCGTGCTCCGCGGGGAATCCCCGGGTGCACAGCAGGTCGATGAGGGCCAGGTGCCGCGCGATGTCCATGGGAGCCAGTAAAGCGGGCACCACTGACAATTGGCGCTGTGTCAGGCGTCCCGCCGGTGCACGCACCACGCTCCGGCGAGCAGTGCTGCCGCCGTCCACAGCGCGGTCACCGCCAGTCCGGTCCACGGGCCGAGGCCGCCGTCCCAGTCGCTGTGCAGGATCACTTGACCGGCCCGGTCGGGCAGGTAGTCGGCGGCGTTGCCGGACAGGTCGCCGACGACGAAGGAGATGATCAGGAGCAGCGGGATCAGCAGGCCCAGCGTGGCCGCTCCGCTGCGCAGCACGGCCGCGATCCCGGCCGCGAACAGCGCGATCAGCGTCAGGTAGATGCCGCAGCCGACCGCGGCCCGCAGTCCCTCGGCCCAGGCCGGCCGGTCCGATGAGGCCCCGAGCGCGGCGCGGCCGACGAGCAGGGTCGCCGCCCCGGTGACCAGGCCGACGGCGAGGACGGGCAGCGCGATCGCGGTGGCCTTCGCCGCGAACCACCGCCGCCGGTCGGGCACCGCGGCCAGCGTCAGGCGCAGCGCGCCGCCCCGGAACTCGGACGACACGGCCGTCGCGCCGAACGCGATCGCCGCGATCTGCCCGAAGGAGATGCCGAAGAACACGGCGAACAGCGGGTCGTTGTCGTCGCCGTCGGCGGAGGCGAGCGCGCCGAAGGCGACGGTCGCGACGAGCACCGCGCCCAGGCCGGCGACGAGCGAGCGCAGCGTACGGATCTTGATCCACTCGGCGTGGAGGGCGGGCTGGAACGTGGAAGGGGACGACACGGTCATACCTCCTGCGGCTGGGCGGTGAACTCGGCCTCTGCCGACGTCAGATCGAAATACGCCTGCTCCAACGTGGCCTCCTCGGCGGCGAGTTCAAGGGCGGGGACGCCCGCGTCGGCCATGAGGCGCCCGATGTCCTCCACGCGCGCGTCCCGCACGGTCCACTGACCGCTGTCGGTCGAGGCGGCGTCGTAGCCGTGCCGGGCGAGCAGGCCGGCGAGCGCCGTCCCGTCGGTCGTGCGGACCCGCACGCCGGGCCGTACGCGCGCGTGGATGAAGTCCTGCAGCGGGGTGTCCGCCAGGAGGCGTCCGCGGCCCAGGACGACGAGGTGGTCGGCGAAGGCCGCGGTCTCGTTCATGAGGTGGCTGGAGACCAGGACGGTGCGGCCCTCGCCCGCCAGCCGGCGCAGCAAGGCGCGGATCCAGACGATGCCTTCAGGATCGAGGCCGTTCGACGGCTCGTCGAGGAGGACGACCCCGGGATCGCCGAGCAGCGCGGCGGCGATCCCGAGCCGCTGCCGCATGCCCAGGGAGTACGTCCTGACCCGGTGCCGCGCCACCGCCGCGAGCCCCGTCTCCTCCAGCACGGCGTCGACCCGGCGCTCGGCGATCCGGTTGCTCGCCGCCAGGGCGCGCAGGTGGTCGCGCCCGGTGCGGGAGCCGTGCGCGGCCTGCGCGTCGAGCAGCGCGCCCACATGACGCAGAGGCTCACGGAGTTCGGCGTAGGCACGGCCGCCGACCGTCGCGGTCCCGGAGGTCGGCCGGTCAAGGCCCAGGACGAGCCGCATGGTGGTGGACTTCCCGGCGCCGTTGGGGCCGAGGAAACCGGTCACCAGGCCGGGGCGGACGCTGAAGGTGACATGGTCCACGGCCCGCCGGGCGCCGTACTCCTTGCTGAGGTCTCGTACGTCGATGCAGGTCATGGCGCCATCCTGGCCGTTCGCGGGCGCCCGTTCCTCCCCCGCCGGTGCGGACCGTCTCCCCCGCCCGGGGGAGCCCGTTGTCGGTGGCACCTGCCAGGATGTCCGGATGGCCCGCTTCCTCAGCCCGCTGCTGCGGGGGACGACGTACACGCGCTTCCTGCACCTGTGGGTGCCCGCGCTGATCGTCAGCGTGTGGCTGTTCGTCTCCCCGTCGACCCCGTGGGTGCCGGCGGCCGTCCTGATCCCGGTGGGGCTCATCGGGGCGGTGCGGACCGGCGAGGGGGTGCAGGCGCGGCTGCTGCTGACACCCGGCGAGGAGGAGCCGGGCATCTCGGTGGCGTCGGCGGCGACATGGCGGGACAGGCTGCGCACCGTGCTGTGGCTGGAGGTCCGGATGGCCCTCACGGTGCCGGCGGCCGTCGCCACCGTGTGGCTGCCGGCCCTGACCTATCTGCTGATCCGGCTCGCCTCGGGGCACACCGTGCCCGAGGTGCCGGTACTGGACCGGGCGCAGCCGCACTGGGCCTACGGACTGCTCGCCCCGCTCCCCCTGATCGCCCTGTACGGCGTGGTGGTGGGCCTCGGCGCGCTGGCCACCGCCCTCGCGCGGCGGCTGCTCGGCCCGTCCGCGGCGGAGCGTCTGGCCGCGCTGGAGGAACAGACCGAACAACTCCTGGAGCGCACCCGCATCGCGCGCGAACTGCACGACTCCATCGGGCACGCCCTGACGGTGGCGGTGGTGCAGGCCGGGGCGGCGCGGGCAGCGGGCGATGCGGAGTTCACCGACCGGGCCCTCGGCGCCATCGAGGAGACGGGCCGGGCCGCCCTGGAGGACCTGGAGCGGGTGCTGGGCGTGCTCCGCGAGACGCAGCGGCCGGCGAGCGCCCGTCCGACGCTGGCCGACGCCGACCGGCTCCTGGAGTCGGCGCGCGCCTCGGGTGCCAAGGTCGACGCGGAGATGACCGGTCCCCTGGAGACGGTCCCGGGTCCGGTCTCCCGGGAGGGCTACCGCATCCTCCAGGAGGCGCTGACCAATGTGCTGCGGCACGCGGGGGCCGTGCCGGTCCTGGTCCGGGTCACGGTGGCGGACGGCGCGCTCGCCCTGGAGGTGCGCAATCCGCTGACGGCCGCGGTGTCCGGTGCCGGCCGGGGCAGCGGCCTGCGCGGCATACGCGAGCGCGCGGCCCTGCTCGGGGGCAGCGCGCACACGGGTCCGGACGCGGGCGACTGGCAGGTGCGCGTGGAGCTGCCGGTGCACTGATCTAGGCTGGCCGGATGCCGGTCACCGTTCTGATCGTCGATGACGAACCCCTGGTCCGCGCGGGGCTGCGCGCGGTCCTCGATGCGCAGCCCGACATCGAGGTGGTCGGGGAGGCGGCCGACGGCGCGGCGGTGATCCCTCTGGTGCGGCGGCTGCGGCCGGACGTGGTCGCCATGGACGTCAGGATGCCGCTCCTGGACGGGATCGAGGCCACGCGCGCGGTGCTGCGCACCGTGGCCGATCCGCCGAAGATCCTGGTGGTGACCACATTCGAGAACGACGAGTACGTGTACGAGGCGCTGCGTGCCGGTGCCGACGGGTTCTTGCTGAAGCGGGCCCGGCCCACGGAGATCGCGCACGCGGTGCGGCTGGTCGCCGAGGGCGAGTCGCTGCTGTTCCCGGCGTCGGTGCGGCAGCTCGCCGCGCGCTACGGCGACGACGGGCACGGCAACCGGGCGGCGCGGGCCGCGCTGGAGCGGGCCCGGCTGACCGAACGGGAGGCCGAGGTGCTGCGGTTGATGGCTCGTGGGCTGTCCAACGCGGAGATCGCCGCCCGGCTGGTCGTCGGGACGGAGACGGTCAAGTCGCATGTGAGCGCCGTCCTGGCGAAGCTCGGGGCGCGGGACCGCACCCAGGCGGTGATCGCGGCGTTCGAGTCGGGCTTCGTCGCGCCGGGCTGAACGCCCGCGCAGCGCACGGCAGTCGGCGCCCGGCACTCGCCGGGCCCCGCGGCGCCGAGTACGATCCGCCCAACACGCGCACGAGCTGGGAGGACGGACGGTGGGGCGGCTGACCGGCGGCGATCCCTCGCTGCTGCGAAGGATCAATTCCGCGGTGGTGCTGCACGCGATGCGTGCCACGGACTGCGCGACGCTCACGGAGATCACCCGGGTGACCGGGCTGTCCCGGCCGACCGTCGAAGGGGTCGTCGAAGGGCTCATCGAAGCCGGCCTCGTGGTGGAGACGGCGGCCGAGGAGGGCGCCGCACGCCGTCAGGGGCGCCCCGCGCGGCGGTTCCGGTTCCGGGCCGAGGCCGGCCATCTGCTGGGCCTGGAGATCGGCGCGCACCGCGTCGCGGCGCTCCTGTCCGACCTGGACGGCCGGGTGCTGGGCGCGCAGGCCAAGGACGTCGACGAGCGGGCCGACGCGGACGAGCGGCTGGAGCGGCTACGGACCGCCGTGGCCGAGCTGTTGCGGCGGGCCGGGGTGGCGCGCAGCTCGCTGCGGGCCGTCGGGGTCGGCACGCCGGGGATCGTGGAGGCCGACGGGACCGTACGGCTGGGCACGGCGCTGCCGCAGTGGACGGGCCTGCGGCTCGGCGAGCGGCTGAGCCGTTCCTTCAAGTGCC
Source organism: Streptomyces sp. NPDC102462 (assembly GCF_044765425.1). Taxonomy (NCBI): domain Bacteria; kingdom Bacillati; phylum Actinomycetota; class Actinomycetes; order Kitasatosporales; family Streptomycetaceae; genus Streptomyces; species Streptomyces sp. NPDC102462. The sequence goes on from NZ_JBIWKB010000052.1 coordinate 29,236, forward strand.
CGGTGCTGGTGGAGAACGACGCCAACGCGGCCGCCGTCGCCGAGCACTGGAAGGGCGCGGCGACCGACTCGGACGACGTGGTGTTCGTGCTGGCCGGGCTGAGCCCGGGCGCCGGAGCGCTGATCGGCGGGCGGCTGCACCGTGGGTTCGGCGGGGCGGCCGGGGAGATCGGCGCGCTGCATCTGCTGGGCCGTGAGGTGACCCCGGAGACGCTGCTGTCCACCACGGACCAGCCGCTGCATCCGCTGGACGAGCAGGCGGTCGCCGAGGTGTTCGCGCTGGCACGCAAGGGCGACCGGCGGGCGCGGGCCGCCGTGGACCGGTTCATCCAGCGGCTCGTGCACGATGTGGCGGCGCTGGTCCTGGCGCTCGACCCGGAGCTGGTCGTGATCGGCGGCTGGGCGGCCGGCCTGGACGGCGTCCTGGAACCGCTGCGCCATGAACTCGCCCGCTACTGCCTGCGCCCGCCGAAGGTCACCCTTTCCCTGCTCGGTGAGGCGGCCGTGCCCATGGGCGCGCTGCGGCTCGCCCTCGACCACGTGGAGGAGCAGCTGTTCGCGGTGGAGGGCACGGCGACGGCCCGGCGGTGATCCGTCGGTCACGGCGTCTCGCGGTTACGAGGCCTGCCGTTCGGGTCCGTGGTGGATCTCCACCTTGCCCGAGTCACCGAAGGTGAGGCGGCAGGTGTCCGCGCGGTACACGGCGACGGACAGCGCCGCCGTGCGGCCCTCGGCGAAGAAGCGCGTCGTGACGACCAGCACGGGCGCCCCGGGGAGCCGGTCCAGTTCCTTGGCGTCGTCCGCGCCTGCCGAGCCGAGTTCCACGGCGCGGTCCTCGCCCTCCAGGTGCAGGCGCTGCAGTTCGCGCAGCACGGCACGCGCGCGTGCCGGGCCGGCGGGGGCGTCGATCGCCGACAGGTCGGGCACCGAGGACGCGGGGACGTAGAGCAGTTCGGCGGCCACCGGCCGGCCGTGGGAGACGCGGGTGCGGCGCACGGTGTGCACGGGCTCGTCGGCGCCGGTCTCCAGGGCCGTGGCGACGGCCGCGGGCGGCACCGCCTGCGTGCAGTCGGTGCTCTGCCAGGCGTCTTCCGCGGCGCCCGGCCAGGCGTGCTGTTCGGTGCCGACGGCGACGCCGACGCGCGGCGGGGCCACGGTCGTGCCGACACCGCGGCGGCGCTGGAGCCGGCCTTCCAGTTCGAGCTGTTCGAGGGCCTGGCGGAGCGTGGCGCGGGCCACGCCGAAGCGGGCCGCGAGGTCCCGCTCGTTGGGCAGGATCTCACCTACCGAGAACTCGGAGTCCAAGGCCTCACTGAGCACGGTCCTGAGATGCCAGTACTTCGGTTCCGGCACCGATTCCAGCTGCGTGGTCCCCACCCTGTCCTCCGCGATCGGCGTGGTCCGGCGGCGTTTTAGCGCCCTTGTTTATTAAAGGTTGTTGCACTTATCTGCGACGATAGGGCGGCGCTCACCCTTGGTCAAGACCAATCCTCGATCCCTCGGGCGGCGCGGGGGCCCGCCGCAGCGGAGCGTTCACGGACCGTTCGCACTCGGCCGCTGTCGTGACATGCCGGCAAAACCACCGTCGCAGGGGGCTTCGGGGCGGAGCGGATCAGCGACCGGCCAGGGACCGCAGCTTGTCGGGGTTGCGGACGAGGTACACCGTGTGGACGACGCCGTCGGCCACGTCCAGCTGCAGGACGGTGTCGGGCTTGCCGCCGCTGAGGGCGAGCACCGCGACGCCGCCGTTGGCCTCCAGGAGACGCAGGGACAGCCTCGACGCCTCCGCGGCCGTGACCGCGACGAGGAACCGGCCCACCTTGTCCGCCGTCTCCAGGACCCGCAGCGGCGCCTTCGCCTTGCCGCCGCTGTCGCCCACCAGGCGCACGTCCGGGGCGAGCAGCGACATCAGCGCCGCGAGGTCGCCGTCGGCCGCGGCGGCGAGGAACCGCTTCGTCAGATCCCGCCGCTCGGCCGGGTCGACCGTATAGCGCGGCCGTCGCTCGTCGACGTGCCGGCGGGCCCGCGCGGCGAGTTGGCGCACCGCCGCCTCGCCGCGGTCGAGTACGGCCGCGATCTCGGCGTACGGATAGCCGAAGGCCTCCCGGAGGACGAACACGGCGCGTTCCAGGGGCGACAGGGACTCCAGGACGACGAGTACGGCGAAGGAGACGGAGTCGGCGAGCACCGCGCGTTCGGCGCCGTCCGGGGCGCTGTCCGCGAAGTCGGTGACATACGGCTCCGGGAGCCAGGGGCCGGCGTACGCCTCGCCTCGCGCGCGGATCTCGCGCAGCCGGTCGACGGCCAGCCGGGTGGTGATGCGCACCAGGTACCCGCGCGGCTCGCGCACCTGGCCGTGGTCCGCGCCGGACCAGCGCAGCCAGGCGTCCTGGACGACATCCTCCGCGTCGGCCACGCGTCCGAGCATGCGGTAGGCGACTCCCATGAGGACGGGTCGGTGCGCTTCGAAGACGTCGGTCGGGGTGTCGGCGCTCACGGCCCCATCCCATCCAATGCGCCCCGCGATTGTCCAGGAGAGCACGGACTTCGGGGCGGGCGCGGTGCGTTGCACCGGGGCGGCGGCGGGACACGCGGGCCCCGGGGGCTACCCGTGGGTAGTAATTGCTGACAAGCTGTCTACCACTGTCCGCAGGCCCGTCCCAGACGAGGAGCACTCCATGTCCGCGACCGTCTCCTTCGAGGTCCCCACCGCGCACGGCCCACGGGACGTCACCGTCTCCTACGCGCGCGTGGGGCGCGGCGAACCACTGGTCCTGCTGCACGGCATCGGCCACCACCGGCAGGCGTGGGACCCGTTGGTGGACATCCTCGCCGTGGAACGCGACGTGATCGCCGTGGACCTGCCCGGGTTCGGCGCCTCCCCGGGCCTGCCGGACGGCCTCGCCTACGACCTGCCGACGACCAACGTCGTCCTCCGGGCGCTGTTCGAGGCCCTGGAACTGGACCGCCCGCACGTGGCCGGGAACTCGCTGGGCGGGCTGCTCGCCCTCGAACTGGGCCGCGAGAAGCTTGTACGGTCCGTCACCGCCCTGTCCCCCGCCGGATTCTGGTCGCCGAGCGAACGGCGTTACGCCTTCGGTGTGCTGACGGCGATGCGGCGGGCCTCACGGCGGCTGCCGCAACCCCTGGTCGAGCGGCTGGCCCGGACGGCGGCCGGCCGCACCGCCCTGACGAGCACGATCTACGCCCGGCCTGCCCGGCGTTCACCTCAGGCGGTCGTCGCCGAGACGCTGGCGCTGGCCCGGGCCACCGGCTTCGACGCGACCCTGCGGGCCGGCGGCGCCGTCCGGTTCACCGACGACATCCCCACCGTCCCGGTCACGGTCGCCTGGGGCACCCGCGACCTGGTGCTGGTGCGCCGTCAGGGCATCCGCGCCAAGCAGATCATCCCCCGGGCCCGGCTGGTGCGTCTGCCCGGCTGCGGGCACTGCCCGATGAACGACGACCCGGCCCTCGTCGCACGCGTCATCCTCGACGGCAGCCGCCGACCAGGCCAGTAGAAGCACCCCCGGCGACGGCGCCCCACAGGGGCGCGGGAACTGCGCGACCGGCCACGCCACCCCCGCAGCCGCCCACCGGCCTTCACACCCCGCAGGGCGCTCGCCTCGCGGCGCGATGCCCGTGGGCGATGCCTGGTGGTGGCGGGGCCCGCCGGGCCATGGAGGTGTCCTCCGGTTTCCGTGGCCGCCGGGCCAGTTGTTCACTTGTGGTTTCCGTGCCCGCTGCGGCACACCAGTAGTTGTGGCACTGCACACGGTCCGGTTCCCGACCCCGGAGGCGCAGTCATGTCACACCGTCCCTTCCCCGCCCGCCGCAGCGTCCTGCGCGGCTCCCTCGCCGCGTCCGCGGCCCTGGCCCTGCCGGCCGCCGCCGGCGCCGCACCCGCGTTCGCCCTGTCGGGGCGCCCCAAGGCGGGCTGGGGCGTGCAGGTCGGCGACGTGACCTCCGACTCCGGACTGGTGTGGGTGCGCTCGGACCGGCCGGCCCGGATGGTGGTGGAGACCTCGGCCACCGAGTCGTTCCGCAACCCGCGCAGATGGCACGGCCCGCTGCTGGGCCAGGGCACCGACTTCACCGGCACCACCCGGTTGCGCGGCCTGCCGTCCGGCGAACAGATCCACTACCGTGTGCTGCTCGCCGACCCGGACGACCCGCGGCGCACCGGCGAGCCGGTGGCCGGCACGTTCCGCACCGTGTCGGCGCGCCGCCGCGACGGCGTGCGGTTCCTGTGGTCGGGCGACCTGGCCGGCCAGGGCTGGGGCATCAACCCCGAACTCGGGGGCTACCGGATCTATGACGCCATGGCGAAGCTGGACCCGGACTTCTTCCTGTGCAGCGGCGACAACATCTACGCCGACGGCCCGATCAGCGCCACCCAGGCCCTGCCCGACGGCCGGACCTGGCGGAACATCACCACCGAGGAGAAGTCCAAGGTCGCCGAGACGCTGGCGGAGTTCCGCGGCAACTTCCGCTACAACCTGCTGGACGACAACCTCAAGCGGTTCAACGCGCAGGTCCCGTCGATCATCCAGTGGGACGACCACGAGGTGCGCAACAACTGGTACCCGGGCCAGGTGATCGCGGACACGGACGCCCGGTACACCGAGAAGAGCGTCGACGTGCTGGCGGCGCGCGCCCGGCGGGCCTTCAGCGAGTACTTCCCGATCCCGACGCTGCGGCCGGGCGCGAAGGACGGCCGCGTCCACCGCGTGGTGCGCTACGGCCCGCTGCTCGATGTGTTCGTCCTGGACATGCGGACCTACCGCAACGCCAACTCGCCCGACGACCAGACCGTGGACCCGCAGGGCATCCTCGGCCGCGAGCAGCTGGAGTGGCTCAAGCGGGAGCTGTCCCGTTCGCGCGCGGTGTGGAAGGTGATCGCCTCCGACATGCCGCTCGGCCTCGTCGTGCCGGACGCCACCGAGGGCAGGCCGAACATCGAGGCGGTGGCGCAGGGCGACCCCGGCGCTCCGCTGGGCCGTGAGCTGCAGATCGCCGAGCTGCTGCGGTACATCAAGCACCGTCGGATCACCGGCACGGTGTGGCTGACCGCCGATGTGCACCACACCTCGGCGCAGCACTACCAGCCGTCGCGGGCCGCGTTCACCGACTTCGAGCCGTTCTGGGAGTTCGTCTCAGGACCGCTCAACGCGGGTGCCTTCCCGGCCAGCGAACTGGACGGCACCTTCGGACCGGAACGGGTGTTCGTGAAGGCGCCGACCGCGTCGAACGTCTCCCCCGCAGGCGGCTACCAGTTCTTCGGCGAGGTCGACATCGACGGCCACAGCGGTGAGCTGACGGTGCGGCTGCGCGAGCAGGACGGCACGGTGCTGTTCACGCGGCGGCTGCAGCCGGGCCGGGTCGGCCAGTAGGCGCGGCGGGAGCCCGCCGGGCGGCCGGCTCCCGTACCCTCGATGGCGTGCCGCGCACCGGCGTCATCCCCCGGTGCGCGGCGCGATCGGCGACGCCTGCCGACCCCGCCGAGCCGCGCTTCTTCGTCTCCTGACACTCCCTCAGGCAAAAAGGCGGCAAAAGGGACAAAACTATGCTTTACCCATCAGTCACAGAGTGTTCGTGATCAGGCAACACCGTTCCTTCACAGTGGATGCATGACTGGAGACCTGTCGGATGTGACACGAGCGAGGCACGGGCGTCCCGTGCACCACTGGCGGCGGGACGTCGTGGAACTCGCCGCCCTCTTCACGGCCGTCGCGGTGGCGGACGTGGTGGCCAACCTGATCGGACACGGCCCCGACGGCCCGGCCCTGCTGGTGATCGCCGCTGCGGCGCTGATCGCCACGGCGGGGTTCCACACCTGGTGGGCACGGCGCCACGGTCACGCACCTCCCCCGAGCCATACCGGCGTCCGGCCGCCCGCCGAGCCGCGGCGGACCGGGCCGGCCGAACGGCCGGAGACGACACCCGGCGCCGTCGGCGGGGCGAGCGTGCTGTGGCGGATGCGGACGACGGTGCAGGACCGGCCCGGCTCGCTGGCCGCGCTGTGCACGGCCCTCGCAGGCCGCGAGGTCGACATCCTGAGCCTGCAGACGCATCCGCTGGCCGCGGGCACGGTGGACGAGTTCCTGCTGCGTTCCCCTGCGGACCTCACCGGCACCGAGATCACCCGGGTGGTCTCGGTGGCCGGCGGCGCGCACACCTGGATCGAGCGGGCCGACGCGCACGATCTGGTGGACGCCCCCACCCGGGTCCTGGGCCTTGCCGCGCGTACCGCGCTGGATGCCGCGGAACTCCCGCTGGCGCTACGGCAGTTGCTGGGCCGCTGCACCATACGCTCGCTGCCCGCCGCAGCGGCCGACGACGCACGGGGACCGGAGGCCGTACCGGCCGAGGGGGCGCTGGAGGACACCGTGCTGCGGCTGCGCGCGCCGGAAGGCGGAGTGATCACCGTGGAGCGGCCCTATCTGCCGTTCACCCCGGCCGAGTTCGCCCGGGCGCGGGCACTGGTGGAACTGGACGCGCGGCTCGGCCCGCGGATCCCCCGCAGCCAGGACGTGCTGACACTGGCCGAGGGCAATGCGATCACCGTGCGGCGGGCCGACCCGGGCGACCTGGAGGCGGCGAAGGCGATGCACGCCCGGTGCTCGTCGCGGACCCTGGGCCTGCGGTACCACGGGCCGGTCCGGGACGCCGACCGCTACCTCGGCCATCTGCTCGGCCCGCGCTTCGGGCGGACACTGGCCGTGCAGACCGCCTCGGGCCGCATCGTCGGCCTCGGCCATCTGCTGTGGGACGGCGACGAGACGGAGGTCGCGCTGCTCGTCGAGGACGAGTGGCAGCGGCGCGGCATCGGCGGCGAACTCCTCGGCCGTCTCGTCTCGATGGCCGTCGAGGCGGGCTGCGAGAGCGTGTACGCCGTGACCCAGGCGTCCAACACCGGCATGGTCGCCGCGATGCGCGGTCTCGGTCTGCCGCTCGACTACCAGATCGAGGAGGGCACGCTCGTCATCACGGCCCGGCTGGACGCCACCCCGGTCGTCTCGCGACCGCCGTACGACTGCGCGCGGCGGCGCTCCGACGGCCCGGCCGGCCGCGACTGACCGCGGGGCCGGGAGCGACCGGTGCTCGCCCGGCGGCGGTCCGCGGGCCGCCGCCGGCGGCTCTGCCCGCGCCCGCTCGGCGGTACGGGCGGCTCGCCCGGGGGTGACGAGAACATCATCGCCGTATGAGGATGGACGGCATGTCTGAATCCAAGAGCCCGCTGCCCCGCGAGGTGGCCGACGCCTATGTCGACGCACTCGTCGCCCTGGACCCGGTCACCGGTACCTACCTCGGAGTGAAGGAGAGTTCCAGTCGGCTGCCGGACTTCTCACCGGCGGGCCAGGAGGCCCTGGCGGAACTGGCGCGGAACACCCTTGCCGCGCTCGCGCAGGCCGAGCGGCGGCCCGGGGCGGACAGCGACGTGGAGCGGCGCTGCGCACGGCTGCTGCGCGAACGGCTCACCGCCGAACTCGCCGTGCACGAGGCCGACGAGGGCCTGCGCGCGGTCGGCAATCTGCACACCCCCGGGCACGCCGTGCGCGATGTGTTCACCGTGACACCCACCCAGACGGAGGACGACTGGGCGGCGGTCGCGCAGCGGCTGCGCGCGGTCCCGGCCGCGCTCGCGGGCTACCGCGAGTCGCTGACCCTCGGCCTGGAGCGGAAGCTGTACGCGGCCCCGCGTCCGACCGCCACGTTCGTCGACCAGCTCACCGAGTGGGCGGACACGGACGGCACGGGGCGCGGCTGGTTCGAGGACTTCGCCTCGGCCGGGCCCGAGGCGCTGCGCGCCGAGCTGGACGAGGCGGCGGGTGCCGCGACCGCCGCGGTGGTCGAGCTGCGGGACTGGATGCGGGACGTGTACGCGCCGGCCGTCGAGGGCGCCCCGAACACCGTGGGCCGCGAGCGGTACGCGCGCTGGTCACGCTACTTCAACGGCACGGACCTGGACCTGGACGAGGCTTACGCGTACGGCTGGGCCGAGTACCACCGCATCCTCGGCGAGATGCGCCAGGAGGCCCAGAAGATCCTGCCCGGTGCAGAGACACCATGGGTGGCGCTCGCCCACCTCGACGAGCACGGCGCGCACATCGAGGGCGTGGAGGAGGTCCGGGTCTGGCTGCAGGGCCTGATGGACCGGGCGATCGAGGAACTGGACGGCACGCACTTCGAACTCGCCGAGCGGGTACGGAAGGTGGAGGCACGTATCGCCCCGCCCGGCGGCGCCGCGGCCCCGTACTACACGGCCCCTTCGGAGGACTTCTCGCGTCCCGGCCGCACCTGGCTGCCGACCATGGGGCAGACCCGGTTCCCGGAGTACGACCTGGTGTCGACCTGGTACCACGAGGGCGTGCCCGGGCACCACCTCCAGCTCGCGCAGTGGGCACACGTGGCCGAAAACCTCTCCCGCTACCAGGCGACCATCGGCGGGGTCAGCGCCAACGCGGAGGGCTGGGCGCTGTACGCCGAGCGCCTCATGGACGAGCTGGGCTATCTGACCGACCCGGAGCACCGGCTCGGCTACCTCGACGCACAGATGATGCGCGCGGCCCGGGTGATCGTCGACATCGGCATGCACCTGGAGCTGGAGATCCCGGCGGACTCGCCGTTCCACTCCGGTGAGCGCTGGACGCCGGAGCTGGCCGAGGAGTTCTTCGCCGCGCACACCAGCCGGCCCGCCGACTTCGTGGAGAGCGAGATGACCCGCTATCTGACGATTCCGGGGCAGGCGATCGGCTACAAGCTCGGCGAGCGGGCCTGGCTGCTGGGCCGCGAGAACGCGCGCAGGCGGCACGGCGCCGCCTTCGACCTCAAGACCTGGCACATGGCGGCCCTGTCCCAGGGGTCGCTGGGCCTGGACGACCTGGTGGACGAGCTGTCCGCGCTCTGACCGACGGCACGGGCCGGCACCCGGGAGCGGGCGCCGGCCGCGGTGCGGAACCGCCGGTGGTGCGCACGGGTGCGTCGCGGGCGCCACCGGCGGGCGGCCGGCGGGTTCAGTCCGGCAGCCGGCGCAGCTGGACCAGGCCGAGCCAGGTCTCCGGTCCCGGCTGGGCGTGGGCCGCGCGCACCGCGTACCGGCCCGGTTCCAGCGCCACCCGCAGGTGCTCGGTGCGGTCGGTCGCGGTGCCGGGCCAGGCCGAGTCGAACAGCACGACCGGGCCGGGCACCTGCCAGCTGACCTCGTTCTGCCACTCCGCCGCATCGAGGGCCGCGGGGACGCCCGCCAGCAGTTCGTCCTCGGAACCGGCCGCGCTCCACCGTACGAACGTGCCGTGGTCCGGCAGGAAGGAGGTGGAGGCCGGTTCGTCGCCCAGTACGAGGGCCGCGCTGTCGCCGACCGGGAGCAGGCCGACATATCCGTCGACCTCGCACGCCCGGTCGTAGTCCGTGGCCAGGTCCTCGCCGTCGGCCCCGGCCCAGAACGGCAGCACCGCCTCCGGAACCACGATCAGCGGGCCCCCGCCCGACTCCACCCACTCCACCGCGCCTGGATCCGCGTATCGCGCCATGGGCAGAACCTACACGGACAGCGACCGGCCGGGCCCACCGACCGGCCACCCGCCCGCTACGCCCCGAACTGCCCGGTCAGCAGCCGCAGTCGGCGTCCACCGGAGCGGTCAGCGGGTCGACGGGACGGCTCTCGCGGCCCCGCCGGGTGTCGTAGGCGAAGCCCTCGCGCACCCAGTACTCGAATCCGCCCAGCATCTCCTTGACCTGGTAGCCCAGTTCGGCCAGGGCGAGAGCGGCGCGGGTGGCGCCGTTGCAGCCGGGGCCCCAGCAGTACGTCACCACCGGCACGGATCTGTCCAGGAGCCGGCCGGCCCGCTCGGGGACGAGCGCGGTCGGCAGGTGGACGGCGCCCGGGACATGGCCCTGGTCGAAGGCGTCGGCGGAACGGGAGTCCAGCACGACGAAGCCGGGCTCGCCGGCCGCGAGGGCGGCGGCCACATCGGAGACGTCGGCGTGGAAGGCGAGGGCGGCGCGGAAGTGGGCGACGGCCTCGGCCGGGGCGGCCGGGGGCACGCGCAGCACCGGGTCGACGGCGTTCGCGAGGGTCATGAGCAGCCTTTCCGTCGGGTCGCCGGGCTTGTGCACGGCGGGAATCCATGACGGAAAATCTACGGTCGCCGCGCCGGTGTCTGAAGGTGGATCCAGCGGTGCGGAGCTTGTCCGGCCGGGGAATCCCTGTTATTCCTCGACCATGACCGTGTTTTCCCCCGACGCCACCGACTGGCGCATCCTCGATGTCCTGCAACGCGAGGGCCGGGCGAGCTTCGCCGAGCTGGCCAGGGCTGTCTCGATGTCCGCGAGTGCCGTCACCGAGCGGGTGCGGCGCCTCGAGGAGGCGGGCGTCATCCGGGGGTATTCCGCCGTCGTGGATCCGGAGCGGCTGGGCCTGCCGATCCTGGCGTTCGTGCGCCTGCGCTACCCGAACGGCCACTACAAGCCGTTCCACGATCTGGTCGCCGTGACGCCGGAGATCCTGGAGGCGCACCATGTCACGGGCGACGACTGCTTCGTCATCAAGGTCGCCGCGCGTTCGATGCCCCACCTGGAGGAGATCGCGGGCCGGATCGGCACCCTGGGCTCGATCACCACAAACGTCGTCTACTCCTCCCCCCTCCCCCACCGCCCCCTGAGCCACTGACCGCACCAAGCGGACCCAGCCGCGGTCCGGCAGCGCCCCGAAGGGGCGCGGGGCTGTGTCGACATGCGGCTCCGCCGCGCGGGCGCGCCCAGCCACGACGCAGCCGCAGCCGCAGCCGACGACGGCGGTCAGGATCCCTGCAGCTGAGCCCTCAGCCGAGAACCCGCTCTCCCCTTCACCACCTCCAGCTGCGCGTGGATGCGGCGCCGCAGATCGGCGACATGGCTGACGATGCCGACACTGCGGTCGCGTTCGCGCAACGAGTCGAGGACGTCCAGGACCTCGTCCAGGGTCTGGTCGTCGAGGCTGCCGAAGCCCTCGTCGATGAAGAGGGTGTCCAGCCGGACCCCGCCCGCCTCGTCGGTGACGACGTCGGCGAGGCCGAGGGCCAGCGCGAGGGAGGCGAAGAACGTCTCACCGCCCGACAGCGTCGCCGTGTCGCGCTCGCGGCCGGTCCAGGCGTCGACCACATGCAGTCCGAGCCCGCTGCGGCCCCGTCCGGTGCGGTCGTCGGAGTGCACCAGGGTGTAGCGGCCCGCGGACATTCGGCGCAGTCGTGCCGTCGCCGCGGCGGCGACCTGTTCCAGGCGGGCCGCCAGCACGTACGACTCCAGGCGCATCCGGCGTTCGTTGTCGGCGGAGGTGCCCGCGGTGAGGGCGGCGAGCCGGGCCACCCGGTCGTACTCCTCGCGCAGCGGCGCCAGCCCGCGCACGCCGTCGGCGGCGCGTGCGGAGAGACGGTCGAGTTCGGCGCAGCAGCGGGCGGCGGCGTCGCGTGCGGACGCGGCCTCGCGCAGCCGTCCGGCCGCCGAGGCCGCGGCCCGCTCGGCCGCTTCGACGTCGGCGGGTGGTCGCCGGGCGGCGGCGGCCGTGTCGGCCTCGGCGAGGATCGCGCGTACGGCGGCCTCCTCGGACTGCCGGGCGTCGAGGAGGTGCTGGAGTTCGCGGTGGGCCGCGTCGTCGAGCAGGGCGTCCGCCGCGTCCCGGGGGGTGGCGAAGCCCGCGCGGTAGGCGGCGTCGGCCAGCCGGGCGTCGGCGTCCTTGAGCCGGCGGGCGCTGTCCTCGGCGGCGCGCGTGGCATCGGCGGCTTCGGTGAGCAGGGCCGTCTGCCGCTCCAGTTGCGCGGCGCGGGCCGCCACGCTGCCGGCGTCGCCGCGCGCCTGCGCCAACTCCTCCTCCAAAAGGGCGCGTTCCTGGTCGAGGGTGTCCCGCCGGGTGAGCCGGGAGGCGGCCCTGACCTCGGCCTGCTGACGGTCGGTGAGGCGCCGCTCGCGTTCCTGCTCGGCCCGCCGCAGCTCCTCGCGGGCGGCGTGCAGCCCGGACGCCGCCCGCCGCGCCCGCGTGTACTCCCGCTCCACCTCGTCCGCCTGTGCGGCCAGTTGCTCGGTGGGGGTGTCGCCCGCCTCGGCGGTCGCGGCGGCCAGCGCCTCCCGCACCACGCCCAGTCGGCGCTCGGACTCGGCGCGCCGTTCTTCGGCGCGCTGGTGGGCCGCCAGCGCCCGCTCCTCCGCCTCGCGGTCGACGTGCCCGGCGACCCTGCGGGCGGGCGCGGGGTGTTCGGTGGCGCCGCAGACGGCGCACGGTTCGCCGTCGGTGAGGTGCGCGGCGAGTTCCGCGGCGATGCCGTTCAGCCGCTGTTCCTTGAGGTCGAGCCAGTGGGCGCGGGCCGCCAGGGCGTCCCGTTCCGCCTCGCGCGCCCGCTGCCGCGCGGCTTCGGTGTCCCGGGACAGCTCATCCCGCAGCCGGGCCGCGTCGAGCCGGCGCCGGGCCGGTTCGCGCTGCACGGCGAGCTGTTCGGCGCGGGTGGCCGCCTCCTGGGCTGCTTCCAGCCGGTTCTGCAGGCCGGCGCGGGTGGCGTCCCAGCCGGCCAGCCAGGTCCCGGCCTCCCGCAGCACCTCCTCGTCGGCGCGCTCCTGGCGGTCCAGACCGGCGCGTTCGGCGACGAGTTCGGCGAGCCGCTGTTCGGCGCGGCGCGCGGACTCCAGGCCGCCCAGTTCCTCGGCGGCCCGGCGAGCGGCGGCGGCGAGCCCGGCGGCACCGGCGTCCGCGAGGCTCTGCGACAGCGGGCCACGCGCGCGTGTCTCGGCGGCGGCGCTGCGCCGGTGCTCGGCCTCGGCGGCCTCCCGCAGCTCCAGGGCGGGCGCCACGGTCTCGGCCTTGCGGCCCCGTTCCATGCGGGCCTGCGCCTCCCGGTGGGCGCCGGCCTGCTCCTCCAGGAGCACGGCCCGCCGCCGCGCCTCAGCGAACCGGTCCTGGAGCCGGGCGAGTTCGCGTACGCCGGCGAGGGCCTGTTCGGCGGTGGCCTGGGCGGACTCGGCGGCGGTGAGCCGGCAGTGGGCGACGGTGAGCCGTTCCCGTGCGGTGCTGCGGGCGACGGCGGCGGCGCCCAGCACGGCCTCGGCCAGGCCGGGCTCGCCCGGGGCGAGTTCCGGCAGTTCCATGGCGTCGCCCGCTTCCTGCTGCATGCGGTGCGCGTCGGCGAGGAGCGCGGCGTCGCCCTCGCGGACCCGGGCCTCGGTGGCGCGGCGCCGTTCGGCGAGGCGTTTTTCGACGTCGGCGAAGCGCCGGGTGTCGAAGAGGCGGCCGAGCAGCCTGGCCCGCGCCTCGGCGTCGGCGCGCAGGAAACGCGCGAAGTCGCCCTGGGGCAGCAGGACCACCTGGCAGAACTGTTCCCGGCTCATGCCGAGCAGTTGGGTGATCTCCTCGCCGATCTCCTGGTGCGAGCGGCTGAGGTCCCGCCAGGTGCCGGCGGCCGGGTCGTAGGCCCGCAGCCAGGTCTGGGCCTTGTCGAGGGTCGTGCCCGAACCGCGCTTCTTGGGGCGTTCCCAGGGCGGCTGCCGGGTGATCTCCAACCGCCGCCCGGCGACGGTCAGTTCGAGGCGGACCTCGGTGCGGGTTGCGGGGTCGGCGTGGTCGCTGCGCAGGGACAGTCCCTGGCCGCCGTGCCGGGCGCCCGGCACGGAGCCGTAGAGCGCGTAGCACACCGCGTCCAGGACGGACGTCTTGCCCGCGCCGGTCGGTCCGTGCAGCAGGAACAGGCCCGCGGCGGACAGCGCGTCGAAGTCGACGCTCTGGGAACCGCCGAACGGTCCGAAGGCGGTCACGTCCAGCCGGTGCAGCCTCATCGCGCCACCTCGCGCAGCGCGTCGTCGGCGCGCACGGCGTCGAACGCCTCCCGCAGCACGGCCAGTTCCCGCTCGTCGGGGCCCGCGCCGCGCACATGGGCCACGAAGTCCTGGGCGATCTGCTGGTCGGCGCGGCCGGCGAGGCGCCGCGCGTACGACACGTCGGGGTCGTCCGGGGCCCGCTCGGGGGCGAAGACGAGGCTGAGGGTGTGCGGGAAGCGGCCGGTGAGCCGGGCCATGGGGTCGGCGGGCCGCACCCGGTCGGTGAGCGTGGCCTCGACCCAGGCCGTCTCGTGGCGGGCGAGCGCGGGGTCGGCGAGCAGGTCGTCCAGTGTGCCCCGGATCCGGGCGAGCGGGCGCGGCACCGGGCAGTCGACGCGCTCGGCGGCGACCGCGCCGTCGGCGCCGAGGTCGATGAGCCACATGCTCTTGCGGTGGCCGGCTTCGGAGAAGGAGTAGGCCAGCGGGGAGCCCGAGTAGCGCACGCGCGGGGAGAGGGTCTGGCAGCCGTGCAGATGCCCGAGCGCCACGTAGTCGACGCCGTCGAAGACGGCGGCCGGGACGGCGGCCACCCCGCCCACGGTGATGTCCCGTTCGCTGTCGCTGGTCTCGCCGCCGGTGACGAAGGCGTGCGCGAGGACGACGGAGCGGGTGCCGGGTGCGCGGGCGGCGAGGTCGGCGCGCACCCGGTCCATGGCGGCGGCGAGGACGCTCTCGTGGCCCGCCCGGTCGACCCCGAACGCGTCCTTCACCAGGGCGGGTTCGAGGTAGGGCAGGCCGTAGAAGGCCACGTCCCCGTGGGCGTCGGACAGCACGACCGGAGTGCCGCAGCCGGCCGGATCGGTACGCAGATGGATGCCCGCGCGGTCCAGGAGCCCGGCGCCGACACCGAGGCGGCGGGCCGAGTCGTGGTTGCCGGAGATCATCAGCGTGGGCACGCCGAGGCCGGCGAGCCGGTGCAGCGCGTCGTCGAACAGCTCGACGGCGGCGAGCGGGGGCACCGCCCGGTCGTACACGTCTCCCGACACGACCACCGCGTCCACGTCGCGCTCGCGCACGGTGGTGACGAGGTGTCCGATGAACTCGGCCTGGGCGTCGAGCAGGTTCACCCGGTGGAACGCCCGGCCCAGATGCCAGTCGGAGGTGTGCAGGAGTCTCATGATCCCCGAGACTAACGGCCGGGTCTGACATCACGGGCGGTTACTCCCGTACCGGCCCGTCACCGGCCGCGCCCCACGGGCCCGTCAGGTCCCTCCGGCCCCGAGGGGCATGTCGGCTCCGGGGGTCATGCGTCGCCGTACGCCTCGCCGCCCGCCTCGAAGCGTGCCGTCCCGGCGGTGGCGTCGGCCAGCCAGGCGCGGAAGGCGTCCACATCGGCGTCCGGCAGGGCGATCTCGATGGCGACCGCCTCCCCGTACCGGACGTCGCGCACCGTGCGGCCGGTAGCGCGCAGGTCGTTCTGCACCTTGCCCGCACGCTGGTGGTCGACGGTCACCGTGCCCAGCCGGAAGCGGCGCCGGGTGCGGGTGCCGAGCTGGTCCAGGGCCTCGCCGACGGCGCCGCCGTACGCCCGGATCAGTCCGCCCGCGCCGAGCTTGACGCCGCCGTAGTAGCGGGTGACGACGGCGACGACGTACCGCATGTCGCGCCGCAGCAGCATCTGGAGCATCGGGACGCCCGCGGTGCCGCCGGGTTCCCCGTCGTCGCTGGCCTTCTGGACGGCCGCGTCGGCGCCGATGACGTACGCCCAGCAGTTGTGGGTGGCGTCGGCGTGCTCCTTGCGGACCGCGGCGACGAACTCCTGGGCCTCGCGTTCGGTGGCGGCCGGGGCGAGCGCGCACAGGAACCGTGAGCGATTGACCTCGGTCTCGTGCACACCCGCGCGGGCGACGGTGCGGTACTCGTCCTGCATCCGGCCAGCCTAATCCGCCTTTCCCTTCGCCTTTCCCTTCGGCTTCCTCTGTCACTTCCCCTGTCGCTTCCCGCGGGGGACCGTGACCGACGTGAGGAGCGCGGTGCCGGGGGTCAGGGCCTGCCAGCCGGTGCCGTGCCAGGTCAGGATCGCGACGGCCGACGTCGGGAACTTCCTGCGGACCGCCTCCAGGGCGTCGTCCGGGCCGTCCCCGGCCAGGTCGAGGACCAGTTCCGCAAGACCCGGGTTGTGTCCGACCAGGAGCAGCGTCCCGACCTCGGGCGACACCTCGTGCACGACCCGCAGCAGGTCCGGCGCGCCGGCCGCGTACAGCCGCGGCTCGAACCGGGCGGGCGGCCGGGTGCCCCACTGGGCGGAGGCGAGTTCCCAGGTGCTCCGGGCGCGCAGCGCGGTGGAGCACAGGGCGAGGTCGGGCAGGCAGTCGGCCTCGGCGAGGGCGCGGCCCGCGGCCGGGGCGTCGCGCCGGCCGCGCGGGGCGAGCGGGCGTTCGTGGTCGGCGACGCCTTCGGGCCAGGCGGACTTGGCGTGCCGCAGCACGACCAGCCGGCGCAGCGGGCCCGCTCCGGCGCTCATGCGGGGCTCCCGAGGTCGCGGACGAGGTCGAGGCCGAGCAGCCGGTCGGCGTGGGCGTACGTCTCGAAGCGGGCGCCGTCCGGCAGGTCGGCGGCCTCCGCGACCCCGTCCAGGACGTTCAGTACCCCGGTCACGTCCAGATCGTCCTCCCAGGCGGCGCGCAGCCGCCCGCGCACCTCGTCGGGGATCGGCCGGGACGGCTGCCGTGCCCAGTGGGCGACCGCCCGGCGCCAGCGCGCCAGCCTCCGCCCGGCCCCATCCAGCGCGTCCGCGTCGATGCGCACGGGGGTGTCCCGGCGGGTGGCGAGCAGCGCGAGGCGCAGCGCGGCGGGATCGGGCGTTCCCGCGCAGGCGGCGCCGGCCACGGCGGGAGCCTCACCGGCAGGGTCCGCGCGGATCGCGGGGGCGACGCCGACGACGACACCGCCCTCGGGCAGCACGCCGCTGTCCGCGGCCACATGCACGATCTGCGCCTCGCCGAGGCCTGCGGCGAGGTCGCGGCCCTCCTCGAAGGGCCGGATGCCCAGGGCGGTGGCCGCCGCACGCAGCTCGGCCTGCCGCCGCCCGCCGGTGAGCAGGCACCACACGGGCGTGCCGCCGAGTTCCAGGGCGCGGACCAGCACGTCGGCGACGAGCAGCACCCGCAGGGCCGAGGTGTCCGAGCCCGACGTGTGGGCCTCGATGCGGGTCAGGCCCCGGCGGGCGGGGGCGACGTCGACGGGTCGGCCGGTTCGGGCGTCGATGATACGCAGCACGGGGTGAGCGTAGGCGGGCGGAAGCCCGTACGCAGGACTTGGCGCCGAAACCGGACACCGTGGCGGCGGATGGGGTAGGCGGCGCGCGCCGGCCCGCCCGGGGCCGTGCCGGACCGGCGCGGGAATCACCGCCCGGCGGACACTGTTGCGCGAAGGACAGTTCCGCGCCACGCCCGAGGAGGCCGCGACCGTGTACGGCGACGAAGCGACGACCCGCAGGATCCTGACCGAGCTGGGCGACACCTGGGCCGTCGTGGGCCTGTCCTCGAACCGGCGGCGCGCCGCCTACGGGGTGGCCGAGGTGCTGCAGCGGTTCGGCAAGCGCGTGGTCCCGGTGCATCCCAAGGCGGAGACGGTCCACGGCGAGCGCGGATACGCCTCGCTCGCGGACATACCCTTCCCGGTGGACGTCGTGGATGTGTTCCTGAACAGCGACCTCGCCGGGCAGGTCGCCGACGAGGCGGTCGCCAAGGGCGCGCGGGCCGTCTGGTTCCAGCTCGGGGTGATCGACGAGGCCGCCTACGACCGGACCCGGGCCGCCGGCCTCGACATGGTCATGGACCGCTGCCCGGCGATCGAACTCAGGGCACTTCGATAGCTCGGCTCTGCGCGCGGTTCCGACGCGCCTTGCGATTTCCTTCTTCGTCTTCCTTCTTCGTCTTCCTTCTTCATCGCCTTGAACTGCCGGCTCAGGCACGGGCGTTCGCACGCCGCGGTCGGCGGCGCGCCGCGCCTCGTGCGCTGGTCGGTGGTCCGGCCGGCCTCACGCTCTCCTGATGGCAGCAACCTGTCACCAATCCGGCCCGGGTGGCGCAATGTCGCAGCCGCTCACGAGTGCGGGAGCAGTCGTGCGGGACTCCGCTTCCGGTTCCGGTCACGCGCACGTCAACCCGCTCGGATCGGCCTTTAGGTTCGGCTGGGCGGGGCCGGACGGCCGTCGCGCATCGGACACGAGGGAGGACGTATGGCTGGGATCGCGTCTGGAGGACGCGCGGCGGCGAGCGTCGCGGCGGCGCTTGTGCTGGGGGCGGCGGGGGCGACGCAGGCCGTGGCCGCTCCGGCGGGCGAGGAGCGGTCGACGACGGCCGTAGGGGCCCAGGCCGTCGCGGCGGCGGAGGTGGACTACGACACCTGGCAGAGCGATGTCCGGAAGGTGATCGACGAGGCCCGCCCTTATGTCGAGCGGCGACTGGACGACAGCTCCGGCGAGAAGCCGGCGATCGTCCTCGACATAGACAACACCTCACTGGAGACACACTTCCAGCCATTCCCGCCGACGCCCGCCGTCGAGCCGACTCTCGAACTGGCCCAGTACGCGCACGGCAGGGGCGCTGCCATATTCTTCGTCACCGCGCGTCCCGACCTGATCTCGTGGATCACCGAGGCGAACCTCAAGTCGGTCGGGTATCCGGTGACGGGTCTGCACCAGCGGAGCCTCGCTGATCTCTTCCGCGACACAGCCGAGTTCAAGACGTCGAAGCGGGCACAGATCGAGGCCGACGGATACACCATCGTCGCCAACATCGGAAACAACACGTCGGACCTGGTGGGAGGCCACGCGGAGCGGACCTTCAAACTGCCCGACTACGACGGGGCGCTGGACTGACCGGACCGGGCCGGCCGGCACCTCGCCCGGCCGGCCCGGACGTGGCCGAGGGGCCCCGACGGCAGGTCGGGGGCGTGCTCGCGGAAATGACCTTGGTGGTGGATAAGGATGCCTCCTCGCCACAATGAGGTTTTCCGTAATTGTTTCGGACAGGCGTATTTGACGTTACGAAGCTGTGCTAGGTACCGTTCAACTAACGGGAGCGACGCAGGCCACCGTTGACCATCCTCCAGCTGGATGTCCGGTTTGCCACTTGTGTCGACTTAGCGGGGGAATGGAGCTCGACATGCGGGATGTCTACCGCGTTGCATCTGTGGGTCGTACGCCCCTCCGTGGGCCCTGTACGGCGCCCCTCTAGGTTATTTCTCTGACTGTTTGCACGAGTATTGCCCCGTGCCAGGGCCCTTGCATCCCAAAGAGCCTTCGAGCACGGCGGACGGGGACTCCTATTGGTCAAGCTTCAGGGGGAGCTGTGCCAAATACATCAGTCAATTACGAGATAGCCAACGATTCCGGGCTCACCGCAGAACTTACGGAATCGCGGCCTTCGAGCGACGAAATAGAGGGCGTTCTGCTACAGGCCCGGAAACTCGTCGAGATCGCCGTCGACCGCCACCGCAACGTGGAGCGGCTGGTCGCCTCGCTGGAACCGGACGAGAACTCGGTCGGGGTCGCCACGGAGCAGATGATCGCCACGGCCCGTCACCACCTGGCCGTCGTCCTCTCCGGTGAGGGCGAGGACGAGACCTACCAGCTGATCGACCAGCTGGGACGGGCCACCGCACGCGGGGTCGGCGTCAAACTGCTCGGCCGGGTCGGTCTCCTGCGGGACCGCCGCTTCCTGGAGCACCTCGACAAATACGCACCCGGCGTCGAAACCCGCCTGGCCAGGGCTCCCTTACAGGAAATGGTCCTCGCCGACGGCATCATCGGCGCGGTGTGGATCCGCAACGGGGCCGCCGTCCGCGAGGCGGTGCTCGTCCGCGCCCCGGCCGTCCTGCGCAACCTGCGCACCCTGTTCGTCGTCTCCTGGTCGAGCAGCGCCACCCTCGCCGACCACCGGCGGCTGAGCGAGCGCTCACGCAGCGCGCTCGGCCGGAGCATCCTCCAGGCCCTCAGCTCGGGGCGCACCGACGAGGCCGCCGCCCGCGAACTGGGCGTTTCGGTGCGCACCTACCGGCGCAACGTCGCGGAAATAACTCGTGAGCTGGGGGCGAGCTCAAGATTTCAGGCGGGCGCCCGCGCCGTTGAGCTCGGACTTCTTCCCCCCTCGGGTGATCTGATGCCCACGGGCACCGGCCAGTTGGCGGGGTAAGAACTTGTCAGGCTGACCTTTGACCATGCGGAGAACCTCAGGTCGCTGGCAGCTTGTTGTAGCTCTCCTTGTGGTGCGGACAGTCGGGATTGCAGGATCTTCCTGCCTCCACAAAAGGCGTCTCGGCCGCTATCTGCGAGGAACGGCATCGATGAGTGACGTGATGATCGAAGCGATGGAGCTGGGCAGAATGTTCGGTGCCACCCGGGCACTCGACGACATCAGCTTTCGGATGGAAAAAGGGCGTGTGCTCTGTCTGCTCGGTCATAACGGAGCGGGTAAAAGCACACTGGTGAGCATTCTCGCCACCGTGCTGCCGCCCACAAAAGGCACGGCGCGGGTCTCCGGATTCGACGTGGTGCGGGAGGCTCGGGACGTGCGCCGCCGCATCGGTCTGACCGGCCAGTTCGCGGCGGTGGACGAGAGCCTCACCGGCCGCGCCAACCTGCTGCTGGTGGCCCGGCTCCTGGGAGCCGGCAAGCGGGAGGCGGCGGCGCGGGCCGAGGAGTTGCTGGACATGTTCGCGCTGACCGAGGCGGCCGACCGGGCCGCGGGCACGTACTCGGGAGGCATGCGCCGGCGCCTCGACCTCGCCAGCAGCTTCGTGGGCCACCCCCAGGTGCTCTTCCTCGACGAACCCACCACGGGGCTCGACCCGGTCAGCCGCAACGCCCTGTGGGACCTCGTCCGTGAGGTGGTCGGCATGGGCACGACCGTGCTGCTGACGACCCAGTACCTGGAGGAGGCCGAGCAACTGGCGGACCGTGTCATGGTGCTCGGTCGGGGCCGGTGCATCGCGGACGGCTCGGTCGCTCAGCTCAAGGAACGACTGGGCGGCAGCATGGTCCGGGCCACCCTCGCCGACCCCGGTGCCGCCTCCGCCGCACTGAGCGCCCTGCGCACGGCGGGTCTCGACCCCTGTCCGGGCGAACCCGCGGGCACCGTCACCGCCGCCGTGGAGGGATCCATCGGACTGGCCGCCGCGGTCCGGGCGTTCGACGCCGCGGGAGTGGAGATCACCGGCATCTCACTGTCCGAACCGACGCTGGACGAGGTCTATCTGGCGCTCGCCGAACAGCGCACCGGCGTCCCGGTCCCCTCCTGAGGCCCGGCGCCTCCCCCGCCTCGAATCAGAGCCGCACCGGTGAATCTGTGGGCCATCAGCAGGCTGACCGACGCCCGCCCGAGCCCCGCCGCGCCGCCCGGCGCACCCGGGGCCGTCTTGCCGTGGACCGCGCGGGTACGGCGGTGGATCCGCGAACGGCGCGACGCCCGACGGGACTTCACCCCGCACCACCATTGACGGTCTTGATCCTCCAGGGAGCCCTTCATGACGGCGATCACGCCGACGTACCACTCGATCACCGAGGCGACGATGATGCCGCGTCTCGTCCGGCTCGGCCCCAACCTGTACGGCGCGGTCTTCTCCCTCATGAAGCTGCTGCCCGCGCGCTACATCCTGCGGCGCGCCCGCACCCGGGGCGAGCTGGACGCCAGCACGGTGATCGTGGAGACCACGTCGGGGACGTTCGGCCTCGCGCTGGCGATGCAGTCCGCCCTCATGGAGCGTGAGCTGATCCTCGTCAGCGACCCCGCGATCGACGCCAACCTCTACCGAAGACTGACCGATCTCGGCGCCGCGGTGGAGATCTGCCAGGAGCCCGCGCCGGTCGGCGGCTACCAGGAGGCACGGCTGCGCAGGCTCGCCGAGCTCCGCGCGGAACTCCCCTCGACCTTCTGCCCCGAGCAGTACAGCAACCCCGACAACCCGCGCTCCTACGGGGTGGTCGCCGAGCAGATCGCCCGCTCGCTCGGCACCGTGGACTGCCTGGTCGGGCCGGTCGGTTCGGGCGGCTCGATGTGCGGCACCACCCGCGGACTGCGCGAACTGACCCCGCACACTCAGGCCATCGGCGTCGACAGCCACCGCAGCGTCCTCTTCGGCCAGCCCGACGGGCCCCGCGCCCTGCGCGGCCTCGGCAACAGCCTGTGGCCGGCCAACCTCGACCACTCCACCTTCGACGAGGTGCACTGGTGCTCGGCGCCCGAGGCGTACGCCTGCACCAGGCGACTGCACGCCACCCACGCACTGTTCCAGGGGCCGACCAGCGGCGCCGCCTACCTGGCCGCCCGGTGGTGGGCCGACCGCAACCCCGACGGACTGTGCGTCGTGCTGCTCCCCGACGAGGGCTACCGCTACCAGGCGACCGTGTACGACGACGCCTGGCTCGCCGAGAACGGCCACGCGCTGCCCCACCCGCCCGCCGAGCCGGTCCTGGTCGACTCGCCGGCCGACGCCGGCCACAGCTGGACCCGGATGCTCTGGGGGCGGCGTACCTACGAGGACGTGCACGGCACCGTGCCGCGCTCCGGCGGATCCCTGCCCGACCCGGTGCTGTCATGAGCGGCACGGGCCGGCTCACCCGCACGCTCGGCGCCCGCACCGCCCGCGTCGTCTACGGCGAACCGGGGCCGGACGACATCCGCCGGGAACTCGGCCACACCTCGGTCATCGACCTCGCGCACGTGGTGATGCTCACCGAGTGCGGGCTGCTGCCCCGGGACGCGGCCGCCGCCCTGCTGCGGGCCGTCACCGCACTGCGCGCCGACGGGTTCCGGGAGTTGTACGACCGGCCCGCGCCGCGCGGCCTGTACCTGATGTACGAGAGCCACCTCATCGAACGGCTCGGCGCGGACGTCGGCGGCAAGCTGCACACCGGCCGCTCGCGCAACGACATCAAGGCGACCATCACCGCGATGCGGCTGCGCGAGGACCTGACGGACCTGCTCGGCGAACTGCTGCGCCTCCAGGGCGTACTGCTCTCCCGCGCCCGCGCCCACCGGCACGTGGTCATGCCGGTCTACACCCACTTCCAGCCGGCGATGCCCGTCACCTACGGCTACTACCTCGCCGGGATCGCGACCGCGCTTGACCGGGACATCGTGGCGCTGCGGCACACCGTCGAGGAGCAGAGCCGCTGTCCGCTCGGCGCCGGCGCCGTGTCGGGCACGGACCTGCCCATCGATCCGGCCCGCACGGCCGAACTGCTCGGCTTCGACGGGCCGCCGCTGCACGCCATGGACGCGGTGGCCTCACGGGACACGCTGCTGCGTGCCCTCGCTGCGGCGGCCGGTGCGGGGCTCACCCTGAGCCGGCTCGCCACCGATCTGCAGCTGTGGAGCACCCAGGAGTTCGGCTTCGTGGAGTTCCCCGAGCGGCTGGTGGGCGGCAGTTCGGCCATGCCGCAGAAGCGCAACGCGTTCCTCCTTGAGCATGTGAAGGCCAAGTCGGCGACCGCCGTGGGGGCATGGGCCGCCTCGGCCGCCGCCATGAAGTCGACGCCGTTCACCAACTCCATCGAGGTCGGCACCGAGGCGGTCGGCGGCGCCTGGTCGGCGCTGGCCACCGTGCGCGACAGTGTGCTGCTGGCCCAGGTGCTGGTGAGCGGTGCCCGCCCGGACGGCCGGCGGATGGAGCAGCGGGCCCGGGAGGGCTTCGTGACGGCCACCGTGATCGCCAACCGGCTGGTGCGGCAGGGCATTCCGTTCCGCACCGCGCACCATGTGGTGGGCGCCGCGGTACGCGAGGCCGTCGAGGCCGGCGAGTCCGAGCTGACGAAGATCGCGTTGCCGGAGGGCCTGCGGGCCGATGTGAGCGCGGACGTTCCGCCGCTTTCCGAGCTCGTCGCCGAGCACGACCGGGGTGGTGGCCCCGGGGCGTGCGACAGCGTCGTCCACGAACTCCGGGAGCGGTGCACGGAGCACGCCGCGCGGCTCGCCCGGTACCGTGCCCGGCTGGCGCGGGCGGAACACGCCCTCGACACGGCGGTCGCCGCCGTGACCGGCGCAGGGGACAAGGGAGCAGAGCGATGAACGGTACGGCGGTCCGCTGGTTCGCCCTTCTGGAGAGCAACACCACCGGGACGGGACGGGAGTTCTGCGCGGCGGCACGGGCCCGAGGGCTGCGGCCGGTGCTGCTCACCCGGGCCCCCGGCCGGTATCCCTACGTCACCGAGGACGCCGTCGACACCCTGGTCCTGGACACCTCGGACCTGGAGGCCGTGGTGGCGGCCTGTCGGCGTCTGGCGGAGGGCGCCGGACTGGCCGGGGTCATCTCCAGCTCCGAGTACTTCGTGGCGGACGCCGCCCGGACGGCGGCCCGGCTCGGACTGCCCGCAGCCGACGGCGACGCGATCGCCCGCTGCCGGGCCAAGGACCTCCAGCGGGCGGCGCTCGCCGCCCACGGGGTGCCGGTGCCCGCCTGGACCGCGGTCCGTGACGTGGCCGCGGCGGTGGAGGCGGCCGAGACCATCGGGCATCCGGTGGTGCTCAAGCCGGTGAGCGGCTCCGGATCCCTCGGCGTACGGCTGTGCCGGGACCGGGCGGAGACCGAGGAGTGGGCGCGCCGGCTGCTCGACCGGGCGACGGACGAGCGGGGCAACGCCGTGCCGGGCCGCATTCTGGTGGAGGCCGCCGTCGACGGGCCGGAGTTCTCCGTCGAGACCTTCGACGGCGACGTCGTCACCGTCGTCGCCAAACGCACCGGCCCCGCGCCGCACTTCGTGGAGACGGGCCACGACGTCCCCGCCCCCGTGGACCCCGGGACCACTGCCGAACTCGGCGACACGGCGCTGGCGGCCCTCAAGGCCCTCGGGCTCGGCTGGGGTGCCGCCCACACCGAGATCCGCCGGTCCGCCGACGGTCCCGTGATCATCGAGGTCAACCCCCGGCTCGCCGGCGGCATGATCCCCGTCGCCGTGCGGGCCGCGACCGGGACGGACCTGGTGGACGCCGTGATCGCCCGCGCCGCGGGCCAGGACACGGCGCCTCCCGCGGCCTCCGGAGCCGCGGCCGGCCACGCCGCCGTGCGGTTCGTCATGGCGACCGGCGAGGGACGGGTCACGTCCGTGAGCGGGGTCCAGGACGCCGGCGCGGCGCCGGGAGTCGTGGTGGCCGTGCCCACCACGGTCATCGGCCGGCAGGTGCGGATCACGCACTCGTTCCAGGACCGCCTGGGCTGTGTGGTCGCCACGGGCACCAGTGCCGCGCAGGCGGCGTCCCGCGCGGAGCCGGCCGCACGACTGATCAGGATCGAACTGGAGGAGCCGGCGACGCCGGAGGAAGGGAACGGGGGCCGATGAGCGGGCACCGCACTCAGCAGACGTACACCAGAATCCCCAGATGGACCATGCCGGGCAGCGACGAGCACGGGGCGGCTGAGCACCGGGAGGAGCTGCCCGCTTCGCTCACCCGGGCCCTCATGGAGCGCGCCGCCGACACCGGCGCGGGACTGCCGGCACTGCTGCTCGCCGCGCACGCCCGGGTTCTGGCGACGGTGGCCGCCGAACCCGACCTGCTCATCGGCCTGGTCCCGGCGGCCGACCGGGCCGAGGCGCCGCTGCGCCTGACCGTCACGGACTCCTCCTGGGCCCAGCTCGCCGCCCTCGCCGGTCAGGCGCTGGCCGCGGCGCACCACGCGGAGGCCCGCCCCGAGGTGGTGTTCGACCTGTCGGGCCTCGCCCCGCCGGCCACCGCGTCCTGCGACGACCGCTCCGACGCGGCTGCCGGGGACGGCGGCCTCGACGACGGCGTCGTGCTGAAGGCGGCCTTCGACCGGGACCCCGCCGGACTGGCGCTGCGGCTGGTCTACGACCAGGCCCACTTCGACGCGGGGTACGCCCGCCGGCTGGCGGGCTACCACCTGCGCGCGCTGCACCTGCTCGCGGCGGACACCTCCGCACCCCACCACGGCCGGAGCCTGCTGTCGGACGAGGAGGTCGACACCCAGTTGCACGGCCTCGCGGGCCCGCGCGTCGACCTGTCCGACCGGACCTTCGTGGACCACTTCGAGGACCGGGTGCGCGAGGTGCCGGACGCGGTGGCCGCCGTGCACGGCTCCGTCCACTGGACGTACCGGGAACTCGACCGGCGGGCCAACCGGATCGCCCATGCGCTGCTGGACGCCGGCGTGGGCACCGAGGACGTCGTCGCCGTGGTCATGGACCGCACCCTCGACTGGATCGCCGCGGCACTCGGTGTGTTCAAGGCCGGCGGCGTCTACCTCCCGGTACGCCCCGACTTCCCCGCCGACCGGGTGGCGGCCCAGTTCAGCCGCAGCGACTGTGCGTTCGTGCTCACCGAGCCCGGCAGCGCGGCCCTGGCGGAACGGGCGGGTGAACTCACCGGCCGCGCGCCGGCCGTGCTGTCCGTACCGCAGATCCATGCCTCCGGCGTCTCGGACGAGGCCCCCGGCGTACCGATCGAACCCGGTCGGGCCGCCTACATCTACTTCACCTCCGGTTCCACCGGCGCCCCCAAGGGCGCCCTGTGCGAGCACGCCGGCATGCTCAACCATCTCCATATGAAGCTCGACGACATGGAGATGACCAACGGGACCGCCGAGGTCGTCACCCAGACCGCCTCACAGTGCTTCGACATCTCCCTGTGGCAGTTCGCGGCGCCGCTGATGGTCGGCGGCAGCGTACGCGTCGTCGACACGGACGCACTGCTCGACGTCGCCGGCTTCCTCGACGAGATCGTCATGGGCCGGGTCACCGTCATCCAGATCGTCCCCTCCTACCTGGAGGTGCTCCTCACCCATCTGGAACAGCACCCCCGCCCCCTCGGGGCGCTGCGCACGGTGTCGGTCACCGGGGAAGCCCTCAAGTACGAGCTGGTGCAACGGTGGTTCGCCCTGTACCCGGGCATCAAGCTGGTCAACGCCTACGGCGCCACCGAGGTGTCCGACGACACCATGCACGAGGTCCTTGACCGGGTGCCGGACCGTGACTTCGTCACCGTCGGCCGCTCCCTGCGCAACGTCAACACGTATGTGCTCGACGAGAACCTGGCGCTGGTGCCGCTCGGCTCACCCGGGGAGATCGCGTTCTCCGGGGTCTGCGTGGGCCGCGGCTACATCAACGACGAGGACCGCACCCGCGAGGCGTTCGTGCCCGACCCGTTCCGTCCGGGCACCCGGATGTACCGCACGGGCGACTTCGGGCGCTGGCTGCCCGAGGGACGGATCGAGTACCTGGGCAGGCGGGACGAGCAGGTGAAGATCCGGGGCTTCCGGATCGAGATCGGCGAGATCGAGAACAAGCTGCTGGGTCTGGCGGGCGTCCGCGAGGCCGCGGTCGTCATCGACGGTGCCGGGGACGTGCAGCGCAACCTCGTGGCGTTCTTCAGCGGCGGCGACGGCGGTGCCGGGGCGGACGCCGAGCCGACCACCGAACGCGCCCGGGACTTCCTTGCCGGGCTGCTGCCCGAGTACATGGTCCCGACGTACTTCCACCGGCTGGAGCGGCTGCCGCTCACCGAGAACGGCAAGATCGACAAGAAGGCCCTGGTCCGGCTGGCCGGCACCCTGGGCCACGGCGGCGCGGCCTACGCGGCCCCCAGCACGCCCGCCGAACAGCGGCTGGCCATGCTGTGGGCCCAGGTGCTGGGCGTACCGCTGGAGCGCATCGGACGGGCCGACGACTTCTTCGAGCTGGGCGGGACCTCGCTGGCCGCGGTACGTCTGCTGGTGCAGCTGGACCGGGCGCTGTCCTTGAAGGACCTGGTCGCCCATCCCGTACTCGCCGATCTCGGGGCTGTGCTCGACGAACGCGGGCGGGGCGGTGAACGGGTCGCCGCCCAGGGCCTGTTGCAGCCGCTGGCGAACGCCCGGGATCCGCACCGCACCCTGGTGTGTTTCCCCTACGCGGGTGGCAACGCCGTCAACTTCCGCTCGCTGGCAGCCGAGTTGGAGCGGGACGGCATCGCCGTGCTGGGTGTCGAACTGCCGGGCCATGACTTCGCGGGCGGCGACGAGCCGATGGCGGACGTCCCGGAGATCGCCCGGCGGGTCCGGGACGAGATCACCGAGCGGGTCACCACGCCCGTGCTGCTGTGGGGCCACTGCGCCGGCGCGGCGGCGGCCCTGGAGACGGCCCGGCTGCTCCAGGAGGCGGGCCGTCCCGCCGAGCGCGTCTTCGTCGGCGCGCTGCTGCTGGAGGACACCGGGGCGCTGCGCGCGGAGATGGCGGACGTCTCCGAGGCGGACAACAGGACCCTGCTGTCCCGGCTGCGCGCCGACAACGCGTACGTCGAGCTGGACGAACTCAAGCCGGAACGCGCCGATGTGGTCGGACGGGCCTACCGGCACGACGTACTGACCGCCAACAGCCATCTGATCCGGATCCGTGAGGACTCCGAGAGCCACCGCATCGACGCCCCGATCGACGTGGTCGTCACCCGCGACGACGCCTCGACGGCGCGGTTCGACGAGGGCCACGGCGACTGGAAGGCCGTATCCGACCGGGTGACCCTCCACGAACTCGACCAGGGCGGGCACTACTTCGTCAGCACACGGGCGGCGGACACCGCCGCGCTGGTGCGGGCCGACTGCCCGAGGCCCGCGCGCCGGGACTAGGAGGAGCAGGGTGACGACGATCGACACGAGGACGCTGCCCGCGGACTACCGCCGTGTGGCCGCCACCGGGGTCAGCTCGGCCTTCGGCACGTTCGGTGAGCTTCTCCAGGGCGTCCTGCCGGAGGCGGACGGCGACTTCCTGGTCACCCTGCCCGTCGCCCGGTGGGCCGTGGCCCGCTTCGAGGTGGCCCCGCACACCGACGCACTTCAGGTGTGGCCCCCGCACAAGAAGAAAGCCCTGCGGCTCACGTCGATGATCATGGAGGACGCGGGGCGGCCCGCGGGCGGTGTGCTGAAGATCGACAGCACGCTGCCCGAGGGCAAGGGACTGGCCAGTTCCTCGGCGGACCTGGTGGCGACGGCCCGGGCCGTCGCCAACGCCCTGGAAGAACCCATGCCGCCGCGCCGCATCGAGTCGTATCTCGCCAGGATCGAACCGACCGACGGGGTGCTGTACCCGTCGGTGGTCGCCTTCCACCACCGCAGTGTGCGGCTGCGCGCCCGGCTCGGTTCCCTGCCGTCGATGGCGGTGGTCAGCGTCGACGAGGGCGGCGCGGTGGACACGGTCGACTTCAACAGCATCCCCAAGCCGTTCACGGCGGCGGACAAGCGGGAGTACGTCCGGCTCCTGGACCGGATCAGCGGCGCCGTGGCCCGGCGGGACCTGGCCGAGGTCGGCGCGGTGGCGACCGCGAGCGCCCGGATGAACCAGATGCTGCGGCACAAGTGGTCGCTGGAGCCGATGATCGCGGTCTGCCGCGAGGTGGGCGGTCTCGGTGTGGTCGTCGGGCACAGCGGCACCACGCTCGGGATCCTGCTGGACACCTCCTCGCCGCACTGCCACGGCCGGCTCACCGCGGCCGCGCAGGCCTGCCAGGAACTGGCCGGCAACGTGACGGTGTACCGCACCCTGAGCTTCCACTGACCCGGAACGGCAGAGGGGGCCGCACCCGGGATCCCGGGTGCGGCCCCCTTTGCCGTTCCTCGGTCACGGCTGGAACGGTTCGCCGAGACCGACCACGATCTCCCGTTCTCCCCGGTGGGGTTCGCGGCTGTGCGCCGTGCGGACGTTGTCGATCACGAGGAGATCGCCACGCCGCCACGGCTCGCGGACGGTGTGCTTCTCGTACACCTCGTTGATCAGGTCGACGCTCGCCCGGTCCAGCGGTGTGCCGTCGCCGCAGAACGTGTTGAAGGGCAGGCCCTCCGGGCCGAACTCCGCCGTGAGGAACTCACGGACCTCCGGAGCCATCGTCCACTCGTTGAGGAACGCGATCTGGTTGAACCAGCACCGCTCACCCGTCTCCGGGTGCCGTACGACGGCCGGACGGGTCTGTACGGTGCGCAGCGCGCCGTCGGCGTCCCAGCGTGCCTCGATGCCGTGCTCGGCGCAGTAGCGGTCCACCGCCGCAGGGTCGTCGGTGCCGAAGGCGTCCTGCCAGGTGATCCCGACGAACGGGTTGTAGTGGCGGGTGAGCCACCAGCCGTGCCGCTCGAAGCGGGCGACAAGGTCCTCCGGCAGGTCGCGCAGCACGGCCCGGCTGTCGGCGATCGCGGTGATGCCGCCGTCGGCGGGCGGGGTGAGGCAGGCGAACGCCATCAGCCGGGGGGCCGACGGCGCGTAACTCAGCTCGTGGTGCATGCACATCGGCTGGTCGGCCGGCCAGTGCGAGGAGGAGTACACGCCCTGTCCGTAGGTGTCGCGCGGCGCGAACCCCTCGCGTTCGATCAGCGGTTCGCCGATGATCCGGCCGACGGCCGCGACGGCGGTCACCCGATTGTCCAGGCGCAGTCCGCGCACCAGGACGGCGCCGTCGCGGGCGACCGCCTCCCTGATCTCCAGGCGGCGGGCGGTGAGCCAGTCGACGGCGGCGCCGGCTGGTGCCACGGTCGCGTCGAGGCGGACGAGCGGGCCTGTTCCGGTTCCGGACATGGTGCGATGCCTCTTTCGTCTCTCGCAGGGGGTCGCGCCGCGTCCGTGGACGGGGCGCGGAGGATGCGGTTCAGGCGGGCGGGCGCATGAACGCCCGTACGGCGATGAGCGATCCGACGACGGCGACCAGGACACCGGCGCCCAGGGCGGACCACACCTGGCCGCCCAGCGGCTCGTCGAGCGCGAGGGCGCGATTGGCCTCCATGGCGTACGACAGCGGGTTGACCGTCGCCAGTGCCTGGAGCCAGTCCGGCAACCGTTCCTTGGGAACGAAGGCGCTGGAGGCGAACATCAGCGGGAACGTGACCAGATAGCCGGCGCTCTGCATGGCCTCGGCGTTGCGCAGCCACGCACCCAGCGCGAGGAAGATCCAGGTCATCGCCCAGACGACGACGCAGGTCAGCAGGATCGCGGCCAGCAGCCCGAACGGCCCGCCCGCCGGATCGGCGTCCAGGAACACCACCGCCACCACCACCAGGATCACCAGCTGGGCGGTCGTGCGCAGCAGATCGGCGAAGCTGCGGGCGAACAGCAGCAGCGGGGCGTGGATCGGCAGGGTGCGCAGCCGGGCCACCGCCCCGTTGTCCATGTCGCGCACCAGGCCGATACCGGAGGCGACCGCGGGACCGATTCCGGTGGTCACCAGCAGGGCCGGCAGCAGGAAGTCCAGGTAGGCCACGCCGTCGGGCAGGTGCCCGCGGTCGACGACGGCGCCGAAGACCTGGCTGAGCAGCAGCAGCATGAACACGGGCTGCAGCATGCTGAGGACGACGACCTTGACGTGCGTGAAGTTCGCCCTGACCGAGCGGCCGGTGAGGATCAGCAGCTGTGCCATGAGGCCGCTGCCCCGCCAGGTCGGCCCGGGCGCGGCCGTGAGCGGCGCGGCGGGCGGCGGCGAGGTGCTGGTCATGGGGTTCCTCCGGAGTCGTAGGCCCGTTGCACGCGGGACAGCGCCGCGAGCAGATCGGCGGACGTGACCTTGCGGGCGGCGGACACGGCCACCCCGGCGAGGGGCAGCGCGCCGGTGTCCGCCCAGCGGAGCCGCCCGTCGTGGTCGATGAAACTCCTGGCGCGTCCCGCGTTGTCGGGGTGCAGGCAGTAGGGGACGTCGAGCAGGCCCCGCCGGAAGGCCGTCAGCAGGGCGGTGCCCACGTCGTCGTGCAGGTTCAGCACGGCGTGGACGAGGGTG
Source organism: Streptomyces sp. NPDC102462 (assembly GCF_044765425.1). Taxonomy (NCBI): domain Bacteria; kingdom Bacillati; phylum Actinomycetota; class Actinomycetes; order Kitasatosporales; family Streptomycetaceae; genus Streptomyces; species Streptomyces sp. NPDC102462. Next base: position 60,752 of record NZ_JBIWKB010000052.1, read on the forward strand.
CGGGCCTCGGCGTACACCTCGGAGTCCGCGTCGGGGCGGCCGGTGGGCGGTGCGGGAGTGGTGGCCGCGGCGCGTGCGGCGGTCTCCAGCGCCTCCACGTTGTCGGCGACGGACGGGATGCGGTGCGCCTCCGCGGCGGTCTTCACGATCAGCCGGGAGGCCCCCGAGGTCACCGCGAGCCGCGCGGCCGCCTCAAGGAGGTTCAGCGCGCCGCCGCGCGAGAGGGGGTAGACGCCCATGTAGGCGTAGAGCACGATGTGCCAGTCGGTGGGCCCGAGCAGTTCCCCGGCGAGCCGTTGCAGGGCGGCGACCGCCTCCAGGTCCTGTTGCGGGCTGGTCTGCTGGGCGTAGCTCAGGGACACGCTGCGCAGGCCGTGCCGGGCGAAGAACAGTCCCTCAAGGACGCTCACCGCGACCAGCAGGGCCGGTGGGCACAGCTGCCCGAGCATGCAGCCGCCGAAGCTCTCCAGATGCGGCACCCGGCCGTCTCCCGTGTGCCCGGCGAGCATCGCGCAGGCCGTGCGCCAGCCGGCGAGCGCGTCCGCCAGCGGGGTACGGCCGTAGGGCAGGCAGTACGAGACCGGTCCGCCCTCCGTGGCGTCCAGGCCGAGGCCGAGCAGCGCGGAGACGATGTGCTCGGGCCGCGACGAGCCGTGTCTGACCTGGACGGGGAAGGAGGCGTCGTGGATGCCGTCGAGCACGGCCCGGGTGGTGTCCGGGGGGTGGGTGCAGATCGGGTAGCCGTTGAGCGTGACACCGTCGGCCAGGGCCCGGTGGGCGGCCGCGAGGTCGCGCACCCGGGTGTAGCTGTCCAGGGTCAGTGTCCCCACGGTGACGGCGTCGGCGGCCCGGGTACGGGCCAGGCCCTCGCGCATCCGCCGGGGATCGCTGAATCCCATCCGGGGCTGGACGACGAGCGTGCCGCGGGCCCGGGCCCCGGCCACGAAGTCGCCGAAGGGCACCTGCGTCACGACACCACTCGGACGGGCAACCGGGACAGCATGTCACGGAGCGCCGTGACGTCCCCGTCGTCGAAGACCCGGTCGTATCCCGCCGCGAGCAGCCGGCGCACCTGGCCGACGTTGCGCAGCCCGTCGGTGCCGAGTTTGCCGCCGATCACGATCGTGGTGTCGGCGAGTTCCGGGCGGGTGCGCAGGGCCTGGACCAGCCGGAGGCCGTCCTGGTGACCGTGGCCGTTGACGCTGCTGACGACGATCAGGTCCGGGTGGAGTGCGACGGCGGAGCGCAGCACCAGGTCGTCGGGTGCGCAGGGGCCGAGGTTGGTGACGTCGTGGCCCCATTCCTCCAACAGGAGCTGGAGGTAGACGAGATTCCAGGTGTGGGCGTCGGAAGAGGTGCCGGTGACCAGCACGGAAGGCACATGGATGCCGGGCATGGAATTCATCGGAATCCGGGAGTCGGGGAGTGCCGGAAGTCCCGGGTACGAACACCCTGAAACGCGGCGCACTCGGCGGCTGGAAGCTTCTTCGGAATTGCGGTCGGGCCTCGACTCTACTGCGGCGGGCGGGCCCACAACTGGGAGTCGGCTGGCCGGTACTGGCCTCGCCACCCTCGAACTGCCAGCCCTTACGAGTGTTTTGTCCCTGTTGCTGGAGGGAGGGCGGGCTCCGGGTGCAGTTTGCTGTCAGGCGCCTTCCCCACCCCTGAGGCAGCCGGTAGAAAGTCACGGCAGTGCCGATTCGGCGTGTGGAAAACCCCGTTCGCGACCACGAAGGGCAGGCCACGAATATGGCGGGAATCGTCACCGCCCCCAGTGTTACCGCAGTGCTCAGGCAGCATGCGGAAAACCGGCCGGAAAAAGAGGCGGCGGCATTTGTGACGGATCCCCTCCGGGAGGACGGGGCGCAGTGGCTGACCTATGCCGAACTGGACGCGCGGGCCCGGAGTCTGGCCGTGCGGCTGCACCGGGCCGCGATCGGGCCCGGTGAGCGAGCCCTGCTGCTGTACCCCGCCGGGCTCGACTTCCTGGCCGCGTTCTTCGGCTGTCTGTACGCCGGCGTCGTCGCGGTTCCCTCCTCGCTGCCCGGTCGATACCGCCACGAGCGGCACCGGGTCCGGCGCATCGTGGACGACTCGGGCGCGGCGGCGATCCTGACCGACACCCCGACCCGCGGCGACGTCGAGGACTGGATCGCCGAGGAAGGGCTCGGCCGCATCCCCCTGATGGCCACCGACGACGGCGCCGGCCCGGGCCCCGACGGCTGGAGGATGCCCCCCATCGACCAGTCCACCCTCGCCGTGCTCCAGTACACCTCGGGCTCCACCGGAGACCCCAAGGGCGTGATGATCAGCCACGGCAATCTGCTGCACAACACGGCCAACCTCGCCGAGGTCATGAAGCTGGACGACACCATGCGCGGCGGTGGCTGGATCCCCCACTTCCACGACATGGGCCTGATGGGCCTGATCATGACGCCGCTGATGATCGGCTCAACCACCCTGCTGATGAGCCCAGGCACCTTCCTCAAGCGGCCCCATCTGTGGCTGCACATGATCGACCGGTTCGACATCCGCTACTCCGCCGCACCCGACTTCGCCTACGAGGTGTGCAGCCGGCGCGTCACCGACGCACAGGCCAAGGGGCTCGACCTCGCCCGCTGGCGGCACGCCGTCGACGGCTCGGAACCCGTGCGGTCCGCCGTCCTCGACCGCTTTAACCGGCGCTTCGCAAACTACGGGCTGCGCGCCGAGACGCTCGCCCCCAGCTACGGAATGGCCGAGGCGACCCTCTTCGTCTCCGGCGCGGTCGACAGCCCGCCGAGCAGCCTGCGGGTCGACGCCGGTTCCCTCGAACGCAACGAGTTCCGGCCCACCGCCGGCGCCGACGCGCCCGGCCGGGACGTGGTCAGCTGCGGACCGCCGCTCGGCGCCGAGGTCCGTGTCGTCGACCCCGACACCCTGCGCACCCTGCCCGAGGGCGCCGTCGGGGAGCTGTGGCTGCGCGGCCCCGTCGTCGGCCACGGTTACTGGGGGCGCGAGGCGACCAACGAGGCCGCGTTCCGGGCCACCACCGCCGAGGGCGACAGCGGATACCTGCGCACCGGCGACCTCGGGGCCCTGTACGAGGGCGAACTCTACGTCACGGGCCGTATCAAGGACGTGCTCAACCTGCGCGGCCGCAACCTCTATCCGCAGGACATCGAGCACGAACTGCGGATCCAGCGGCCGGAGCTGGGCAACCTGGTCGGCGCCTGCTTCGCCGTCCCCGGCGCGGGCGGACAGGGCCAGGACGACGTCCTTGTGGTCACGCACGAGGTCCGCGGCATCAAGGACGAGGAGCGGCTGAGGGAACTCGCCACGGACATGCGGCTCACCGTCGCCCGCGAGTTCGGAGCCCCCGTCGGAGCCGTGCTGCTGCTGCGGCCCGGCGGTGTGCGCCGCACCACCAGCGGCAAGATCCAGCGGTCGGCGATGCGTGAACTCTTCCGGGCCGGCGCACTGGAACCGACGTACGCGGACTACCGGTCCCCGCTGCTGCCCACGCCCGCGACCGGCGGGCAGGCGCCGGCATGACGACGACCCCGGTTGCCTCCAAGGCCGCCCCCATCGCGGATCTGCTCCGTCTCCTCGGCGAACTGGCCGCGCCCGGCGGCCCGTTCTCGGGTGAGCGGCTGGCCGCCCTCGACGAGCGGGAGGCCTTCCCCGCCGAGGCGTGCCGCGCGCTCGACGCGTTCGGCATGCCCCGCTACTACGTGCCCACCGAACACGGCGGCGCGCTCGACGACTTCAGCATGGTGACGCAGCTGCTGCGGGCGGTGGCCCGGGCGGACCTGACGGTGGCGGCCGCCCACGGCAAGACGTATCTGGGGGCCGTCTCCACCTGGATCGCCGGCGACCCGGCCCGGGCCGCGCGGCTGGGCCGCCGGATCGGCGAGGGCGCGGTCGTCTCCTGCGCGCTGACCGAACGGCACCACGGCAGCGACCTGCTGGCCGGCGAGGTCACCGCCCACCCGGTGGACCGGGAGGGCGGCGGCTGGCGGCTCACCGGTGAGAAGTGGCTGATCAACAACATCACCCGGGCGGACCTGGTCACCGTCCTGGCCCGCACCGACCCGGAGGGCGGCCCGCGCGGCTTCAGCCTCTTCCTCGTCGACAAGGCGCGGCTCGCCCCCGGCGCCCTGTCACCGCTGCCGAAGGTACCCACGTACGGGATCCGCGGCGCCGACATCAGCGGCCTCGTCTTCCACGACGCGATGCTGCCGTACGACGCGCTCATCGGCGAGCCCGGCCAGGGCATCGAGATCATCCTCAAGGCCCTGCACGTGACCCGCACGGGCTGCGTGGGCATGTCCCTCGGCGCGGGCGACCACGCCCTGGACCTGGCCGCCCGGTTCACCGCCGACGCCACCGACGACGGCACGCCGCTCGGGAAGGTCCCGTTCGTCCGCCGGGAGTTGGGTGAGGCTGTGGCCGGCCTGCTGCTCGCGGAGGCCACCGGAGTGGTCGCGGCGCGCTCCGTGCACGCGCTCACCGGGGAGATGAGCGTCGTCTCCGCCGTCGCCAAGGCATATGTACCGGCCCAGGTCGACGACCTCATGGCCCGCCTCCTGCACACCCTCGGCCCCTACGGCCTGACGGACGCCGACCCGCACGGACGCTTCGCCACACTGGAGCGCGACCACCGCATCATCGGCATCTTCGACGGCAGCAGCCTGGTCAACCGCAACGCGCTGATCGACCAGTTCCCCCGTCTGGCCCGCGGCTACCGCAAGGGCCGCCGGGACGACGACGGCCTCGCCGAGGCGACCGACGTCCAGGCCCCGCTGCGCCCCTTCCGCCCGGGCGCCCTCAGCCTGCTCTCCGGCACCGGCGCCTCCGTCGTCGCCGCACTGCCCGCGGCCGTGGACCGCGTCCGCGATCTGACGGCGTCCGGCGCCGCCTCCGGCAGGCTCGCCGCCCTGGCGGACGGGCTTCGGCGGGCCGCGGACGGGCTGCACGAGCGGATGGCGGCCGTGCGCTACTCCCCGCGTTCCGTGCCCGGCCACGCCTTCGGGCTCGCCGAGCAGTACGAGCTGTGCTTCGCCGCGGCGGCCACGCTCCACCTGTGGCTGCGCCGGCCCGACCACATCGACGAGACCTGGCTGCAAGGCTGCCTGGTGAAGGCCCTCACCGACCTCGGCGAACCCGTCGAGGAGGCCGACCGCGACGCCCTGGACGCCCTCGCGGACGCCCTGTTGTCCTCGCCCGGCACGGTCCCCTCGCTCCTCGACCCCATGGAGGGCACGACCCGATGACCACGGTCACTGCCCCCACCGGCCTCGCCGACGCCGTCGAACAGCACCTGGGTGACCCGTACGACACCGCCAACCCCCGCGGCTTCGGAGCGATCCTGGCCGCACGCGAGGCGGACCGCCCACAGGCCGGAAACCTGCTCCCCGACGCCCTCACGAAGGGCGCGCACATCACCCCCGAAGGCTTGCTGCACGCCCTGCGCGCCCTGTACCGCCGCTCGCCCCGCCTCGGCCGTGCCGTCCGCGCGGACCTCCCCGGCAACGAACCGCGCGCCACGGCCCTGGCCGTCGGAGCCTGCGTCGGCGCCCTCGATTCGGCGCTCCGCGTCACGGTGCGCCATCTGCGGGGCCGACTGCTCTACGGCGCGCCCGCCATCGACATCCCCCATCTGCGCGAGGTGCTTGCGGGAGTCCACGCCGACCTGCTGCTGTGCGACGTCCTGACCAGCCTCGCGGTCCGCGGCGAGGACGCGCTGCCCAGCCGGCGGGGCGCCCACGAACAGGCGGTGCTCGGGCTGGTGCCGCGCGTCCTCCAGGGCGCCCTCGACCGCCTGTCCGTCCTGATGGGGTCGCGCTTCTACATCCGGGAGGGGGAAACCGCCGTCTTCCAGCTGCTGTTGAACGAAGCCCAGCGGGAACTGTTCGGCCCGGCGCGAGGGCCGCGCCCGGCCCCCTGCCCCCTGCCGTTCACGGAACTGGTCACGGCCCCGCCCGCCGCCGCCCTCCTGGCCCCCGCGCTCGCGGCGGCCGCCCCCGGCCGGATCCTCACCACGCCCGCACGGCGCTCACCGCAGCCGTCGGGCGCCGTCCAGCAACGCCTGTACGCGGACCTGATCCGCCGCTACGACGGCGCCCGCACCTTCGACCTGGCCGAACGCCGACTTCCCGACCGCCCCTGACCCGTCCCCGCTTCGCCGAAAAGGACAGCTCCATGCCCGAGTCCGACCTCGAAACCCCCACCGCCGAGAGCCTGGCCCGCTGGCTCACCGACTGCGTGGCCACCCATCTGGAACGCCCGGTCGACGCGATCGACCCCACGGTGCCGCTCTCCGACTACGGGCTCGACTCGCTCTACGCCCTGTCCGTCATCGCCGAGTTGGAAGACCACCTCGACATCTCCGTGGACCCGACGGTCATGTGGGACAACCCCACCGTCGACGCGCTGAGCAAGGCCCTCGCCGAGGAGCTTGCCTCCGACGACTGACGGTCACGGCCCTCCGCGCCACTGCCCGTCGCCCCCGCGCTCGCAGCCCTCCCCCCGCAGTCCACCACCTCCGCAGAATTGAGAGGACCGCACCGCCATGTCCGAAGCCCGTCTGCTCCGTCGACCCGTCTCCGCCGCGCAGTCCGGCATCTGGGTCGCCCAGCACCTGCACGCGGACAGCCCCCTCTACAACTGCGGCGGCTACTACGAGATCGCCGGCCCGGTCGACACCGAGGTCCTTGCCGAGGCGGTACGGCGGGGTGTCGAGGAGACCGAGGCCCTGCGCTCACACTTCGCCCAGGAGGAACGGGACACCGGCAGCGGCCCGGAAGTGACCCTCCACCAGCTTGTCGAGCCCATCGAACCCGCACCCCTGCGGTTCCTCGACCTGCGCACGGCCTCTGACCCGGAGGCCGCCGCCCACCACTGGATGAACGCACGCATGGCCAGGCCCTTCGACCTGACCCGCGGCCCCCTGAGCGAACAGGCCCTGCTCACCCTCGCCGACGACCGGCACTGGTACTTCCACGGCTACCACCACGCCGTCCTCGACGGCTTCGGCCAGTCCGTCTACGCCGCCCGCGTCGCGGCGCTCTACTCGGCCCTGCTCACCGGGGACGAGCCCGCGCCCACCGGCTTCGCGACGCTGGACCGGGTCGTCGCCGACGAATCGGCCTACGCCGGCTCACGCCGGCACACCCAGGACCGCGCCCACTGGCAGGAGGTCTTCGCGGACCTGCCCGACCCGGTCTCCCTCGCCGGCCGCACCTCCACCAGCACCCACAGCCTGCGCCGCCATGTCCACACCCTGCCGGCCCCGCTGGCCCACCGCCTCACCGAGACGGCCGCCCGCCTCGGCGTGCAGTGGCCCGCCCTGGCACTCGCCGGCACCGCCGCCTTCTTCCACCGGATGACGGGCCGCACCGACTTCACCTTCTCGATCCCGCTCGCGGGACGCACCGGCCGTACGTCCCTGACCACCCCGAGCGCCATGGTCAACGTGCTGCCCCTGCGGGTGACGCTCACCCCGGACACCCCCTTCCCGGTCCTGGCCGCCCAGGTGTCCCGGTCCCTCGCCGACGTCATCCGCCACCAGCGCTTCCGCGGCGAAGAACTCATCCACGAGCTGGGTCTCTCCGGCGCCGGCCAGGCCCGCCTCGGCCCGACCGTCAACATCATGGCCTTCGCGGGCGAGCCCCTGTTCGGCACCACCCCCGCCGTGGCCCACCCGCTGTCCACCGGCCCCGTCAACGATCTCAAGATCAACTTCTACGGTACGGCCGACTCCCGCGCCGGCATCCGCGTCGAACTGGACGGCCACCACGAGCTGTACGGCGAGGACGAACTCGTCGGTCACATGGGCCGGTTGGTCCGGGTCCTGGAGTGGGTGGCCGGCAGCGGCGACGAGTCCCGGGTCTCCGAGGTGGAGGTGCTGGACGAGGACGAGCGAGAACGGGTCCTGTCGGACTGGCAGGGACCTTCCCGTGCCCTGCGCGGGGTGTCGCTGCCCCAACTGTTCACCGAGCAGGCGGGCAGATCACCGGACGCGGTGGCCGTACAGTGCGACGACCGCTCCCTGACCTACGGCGAACTGGACGCCTGGTCGGGGCGGGTCGCCGGATGGCTGCAAACCCAGGGCGTGGGCCAGGGCTCCTTCGTCGCCGTAAAACTGCCGCGCTCGCTCGAACTCGTCGTCGCCCTGCTCGCCGTCACCAAAGCCGGAGCCGCCTACGTCCCCGTCGACCCGGAATACCCAGCGGAACGCGTCGCACACATCCTCTCCGACGCCTCACCCACCCTCCTCATCGACAACACCGCCACGCTGGCCGACAAGGACGCGCCCTTCGACAGTGTCCGCGTCGACCCTCACGACCCGGTCTACGTCATCTACACATCCGGTTCCACGGGCCGGCCGAAGGGCGTCGTGGTCGAACACGCCTCCGTCGGCGCCTACCTGGAACGGGCCCGCGAGGTCTACCCGGACGCCTCCGGCACAGCACTCCTGCACTCCTCCGTCGCCTTCGACCTCACCGTCACCGCCCTCTACACACCCCTGGT
>NZ_JBIWKB010000053.1:0-23373 GCF_044765425.1 Streptomyces sp. NPDC102462
GGGCGAGTAGACCTTCATCACCATAAGAGATCCCTCCTGCCCGGCCCCTGCCGGGGCCGGGCTCAGAGGTGTCCACCACTCGGGGACAGGTCCCGCTACGGCCAAACTCACCGCACACCATGAGGAGCTTCACATGGCCGGCGTTCTGACGACCGATCACCCCGCCTGGCACCGCTACGACGACGGCGCCCGCGCGCGTGCCGTACGAGCCGGCTCCGGTCTGTGGGTCCTGTCCCACGACACCCACGGACTGCGCCTCGACTGCGTGGACGGCGACGAGGACGCCAAGCCGTCCTTCACCGTCACCGATCCCGCCGACCTGCCGACGCCCGCACCCGCCGAACTCCGGGCCGGTCTCGCCGAACTCGGCGTCTCGCAGCGACTGACCAACCCATGGCTGTGGGATGCGATCACCACCGCGATCCTGCGGCAGGTCGTGCGCGCTGACCAGGCCCGCAAGCTCTACCGCGCCTGGTGCAGCACGTACGGAACCACCATCAACGGCCCCTTCGGGCCCCTCGCCATCGCTCCGCCCCACACCAGGGTCCTTGAGCTGCCCGACAGCTGCTTCGCCGGCGTCGGCGCGAAGTTCCACCGCACCGCACTGCAGGCCGCAGCCGAGCACTACGAGCAGCATCACGGCACCTGGGAGCACCTGGACGCCGAGGACCTGGTCCCCGCGCTGACCGACATCCCCCGAATCGGCCCGTGGACCGCGCGCGCGGCCGCCGCCGACTTCACTGGGGACTTCAGCGTCTACCCGCACGACGACCTCGCCGTGCGCACATGGGCCGCACAGATCGCACCCGCCTACCCCTGGCCCGACAAGAAGGACAAGCGCTTCGGCCCCCTGTGGACCGGCTGGGCCCGGCAAGACCGCACCGCCCTGCACACCCTCACCCTCGCCACCCTCACTTGGGGGGCACACGCACGATGACCTGGAGGAACTATGCGGCAGTTGACGCTGATCGCAGGCGCCGACCCCACCCGTACGCTCGACGCCCTGTTCATCAATGCACCGTTGCGTGACTACACCCTGCGGCCCCGCACCAACGACTACACCCTTCCCGTGCTCGGCATGGCGTACATCGCCACCTACGCCCAGCAACAGGGCTTCAACGTCGGTGTGCTCGATGCCGAAGCCCACGGCCTGGGCTTAGAAGAAGCCGCCCAGCTCGTCTACGAGGCCGCTCCCCGCTGGGCCGCCATGAACCTCCTCGCGCCGACGTACGAGATGTCCGCCCGGATCGCAGCCCGGCTCGACCCGGGCATCGACCTGATGGTCGGCGGGCACCATGCCAAGGCCATGCCGGACCGCATCCTCGCCGACCCCCGCATGCGCCGCCTCGGCGCCCTAGTCCTCGGTGAAGGAGAACTGCGCGTCGCCGCTCTTCTGGAAGACATCCAGAACCGGCGCACCCTGCCGGGCGTCATGTGGCGCGACTCCCTCCTCGGCACCCGGGCCGTCGGCATCGCCGACCTCAAGACGAGCGCCTCGCTGCTCGGCCCCGACATCAACGCCCTGCCTTACGTCAACCGGGCCTTCTTGCCCCAGGACCCCTACCAGGCCCCGGCCACCGCGGCAGACCGCCGCCTGGCCGCAACACGGACCTGGATCAGCCCACGGGGCCACTGGGAGGCCAACATCGTCGGCAGTCGTGGGTGCCCCTACAACTGCACCTTCTGCGGCGCCGCCGTGTCCGCCAACCCCGACGTGGTGATCCGCGTGCGTTCCCCCGAGAACATCATCGGCGAGCTCGACCAGTTGCACGAGGAGTACGGCGTGACAGCCTTCCGCTTCGTAGACGACCTGTTCCTTGGGGTGGGCCGTGTCATCGATGAGCAGATGGAGGCGTTCACCCGCCACAGGATCGGCGACCGGTATGTGTGGGACGCCACCGGCCGCATCAACGTCCTCAACCGTCTTTCCGACGCCGACCTGGACCGTCTCGTCACCAACGGGTTGCGCGAAGTCGCCCTCGGCATCGAGTCCGGCAGCAACCGCATCCTGGCGGCGATGGACAAGCGGATCGACGCCGAGATGACCGAGCGCGTCGCCGGTCGCCTGTTCTCCCACGGCATCAGCGTGAAGGGCTACTTCATCCTCGGCTTCCCTGGGGAGAGCCAGGGGGACCTGGACGCCACCATCCAGCACATCCGCAACCTGTGGGACATCTCCGACCAGCACTCCGGGGACATCCGGGCCAGCGTCTTCGAGTTCAGGCCGTACCCGGGCACTCCCGTGTGGCAGACGTTGATCGACGTCGGCCACAGCGCCGATGCCCTCCTGGCGTACGACGACGTCGACCTGACCGCGGACGGTGCGCACGAGTTCATGCGGCAGCGCGACGAGTTCAATTTCTCCGTCGGCATCCAGTTCGGCGACGTTCCACTGGACCGCATACGTTCGACACTCGCCATGCTCACGCGCGAGCAGCACGAGCGGAACCAGAGCGTTCGGGGGACAGCAGCGTGAGCGGCGGACGCAGAGGCTGGTTCGTCAGCGTCGACGGGCCGAGCGGCGTGGGCAAGTCCACCACCGTGCAGGCGCTGCACGACCTGCTCGCCCAGCAAGGCCGCCCCGTCCGGCGCACCGTCGAGCCGACCACCACCACGCTGGGTACGTTCACCCGGTCCAACGCGAACACACTCCACGGCCTTGCGCTGGCCTGTCTTGTGGCCGCTACCCGCTACGAGCACGTCGAGACGGTGATCGACCCGGCGTTGCGGGCCGGCGAACTGGTCGTCAGCGACCGATACCTCGCCTCCACGCTGGTCCTGCAACAGATGGACGGCGTCCCCGTGGAATTCTTGCTTGACGTCAACCAGCATGTCCCGCTCCCGGACTTGGCTGTGATCCTCACCGCCGAACCGAACCTGATCGCCGCGCGCATCGTTGAGCGTGGCATCACACACCGCTGGCATGTCGACCCCGACGGCCCGAGCCGCGAAGTCGCCCTGTACCGGGACGCCGCGGCTCACCTGACGAGCAGAGGCGTTGAAGTGCTGCTTCTCGACAACGGCGCCTACACCCCATCGGACGTAGCTCGGCGAATCGCCGACGCCATACCGGCCCTCCCGCTAGCCTCAGTCCCCTCCACCGCCCCATCAACCCCTCAAGGACCATGAGCGAAACGCCGGCCACGCCCGTCATCGACACCCACGTCATCCTTCGCGACGGCGACAAGATCCTTCTCTCCAAGCGGGGCGGCCCCTACGGCTATGGGCGTTGGCACATGCCGTCGGGGAAGCTCGACCAAGGCGAGCCTCTTCCCGATGGCGCCGCCCGTGAACTGTTCGAGGAGACTGGCATCACTGTCGACCCGAGTGGCCTGCGTCTCGTGCAGGTCGTGCACCACCGCCAGGACGACGATGTGGAACGCATCGGCTTCTTCTTCGAAGCCGTCCAGTGGGAGGGAGAACCCGTCAACAAGGAACCGGAGAAGTGCCTGGCACTCACCTGGTTCACCGTCCACGATTTGCCGGACGACATCATCGAGTACCCGCAGGCCGGCCTGTGCGGCTACCTCGACGGCAGCGGCCCCCTCGCAGAACACGGCTGGCGGTAGCCCCACCAAGACAGGCCCCGCCCAGCCAAAACAAGCAGCCACGCCTAAACCGCGCCCCAAAGGGGTGCGGGGAACTGCGCGACCAGCCAAAACGAACCCGCAGCCGCAAGGGGCCTCAGGCCCGCCGCGGGCGTTGCGCCCCGTAGGGGGCGCGGGGAACTGCGCGACCGGCCGAGACGGGCCCGCAGCCGCAAAGGGCCCCGAGTGAGCCCCGCGTATAGGCGGACGCGACCGGCCAGAACGGACCCGCAGTTGCAGTCGGCCCGAGCCAGCGCAGCGCACCGCAGCGCTACGGCACCTTCACCCACTGCGCCTTCGACGGTGTCCCCTCGGCGTTGTCCACGAACAGCATGTACCACCCGGACTGCACCAGGTTCCGGCTCCCCGGCACGGTCACCGTGATCTTGTCCCCGGACGTGGTGAAGTCCAGCGCGATGGACCGCTGGTCGACATCCGTGACATGCGTGGACGCGCTGGGCCTGATCAGCCGGACCTTCTTGATCGTCGAGGCCTGCGGGGAGGTGAAGGTCCCCGAGTCGCCCCGGGCGATGGTCTGCGGCCCGCCGGACAGCGAGGGCCGCGAGTCCCGGTAGAGATACGGCGGCGTGTAGATCTCGATCCGCTGCTCGAACTTGCCCGGCTTGGTGTTCGCCTTGTCCGCGTACAGCGAGTCGGACCCGAAGAACATCACCCGCCCGTCGGGCAGCAGGATCGACCCGGAGTGGTAGTTGCGGCCCACCAGCGGGTCGGCCACCTGGGTGAAGCTGTTGCTGTCGGGGTGGTAGATCCGCGCCTGGTGGATGTTGGAGTCGCTGCGCCCCCGGTAGTCCTCCGAGCCGCCCGAGACCAGCACGGTGTCGTCGGGCAGGATCGAGGACTGCGGATAGCGGGTGCCCTTCTCCAGCGACGGCCCGTCCACGAACTTCGGGTCGGTGGCCTTCAGGTCGATCAGCCGGGTCTTCTTGCTGGACACCTTGGACTCGCCGACCCCGCCGCCGCCGATCACCAGGTACTTCTCGTCCTGCGCGGGCGGCAGCAGCACCGTGCCGGAGGTCTCCATCAGGTCCGCGTCGCCGAGCCCGGGCAGCTTGGTGAACTCATTGGTGTCCACGTCCCAGATGCCGGGGTCGCGGCCCACGTCGTCGGGGCCGTAGCCCGCGTTGGACCCCGAGTAGAAGATCTTCCCGTTCTCCATCAGGAACAGGGCCGGATAGGTGGGGAACTGCCGGATCTTCTCGGTGTACGTCCACTTCTTGGTCTTCGGGTCGAAGATCTCGTTCTTGCCCGGGACCAGCTGTCCGATGTCGTCGAGGCCGGAGACGCTGAGGATCCGGCCGTCGCTCAGGGTGGTCAGCGTCGGGTACCAGCGGGCCTCGTTCATCGGGTCGACCTTGATGTACTTCTCGGCGACCGGGTCGAACTCGTAGGCGTCGCGTATCCCCTGGAAGTCCTTCTTGTCGAGGGCGAGCTTCTGCGCGATGCCGTAGGTGTTGCGCGAGTCGGCGCCGGTCAGCCCCTGGATGCGGTAGTTGTCCTGGGTGCCGGTCTCGTACTGGGTGCCGCTCGCTCTCGCCTCGACGTAGATCCGGCCCAGCCCGGGGTCGTTGCGCAGGAAGGCGCCGGTCGTCTTGTCGAAGACCTTCTTCGCGCGCGGCACCAGGACGGGATCCTTCGACACGAAGGTCTTGCCGCTCTCCTTGCCGGTGAACTTGGTGCCGGCGGGCAGGGTGATCGGCTTGTCCGGGTTCTCGTTGTGCACGACCATCAGGCCGCCGGCCTTGGTGACGTCGCCCTTGAGCTTCTCGTACCGCTTGGTGCCGCCGGCGATGAGGAGATTGCCGTTGGCCAGTTGGGTGTGGCCGGTGCAGAACAGGTCGTTGGGCGTGGGCACCTTCTTGATCGTGCCCTTGACCGGGTCCCAGATGCGGGTGTCGAACTTCTTCGCGTCGAAGTTCTCCTGGTCGTTGCCCGAGCCCGCGATCAGCAGCACCTTGCCGGTGTGCAGGAGCGCCGCGTGGATGGTGTGCTGGCGGTACTCCTCGGGGAACTCGATGATGTCCCACTTGCCGTTGGCGGCCTTGTACTCGGGTCTGTCGATCTTGTACTGGTGGTATTTCTCGGTTCCGAAGCGGTACAGCCACGGTCCGTTCATCCCGGCCAGCGCGAGTACCACCGCCGTGCCTATCGCGAGTCGACGAGCACGGCGGCGACCGGCACTGTCGTTCATTCCTTACGTCCCCCAAGTCCGCCCAGGGCGATCTGCATGGTCTGCTCGTTGGTCCCGTTCGCATCGGCCCAGGTGGGCCGCTGCTGCGGGGCGTGCGGCGGGTGCGGCCCGCCCGTCGCGTCCTGCGGTTCGTGGCCGGCCGCCGGGTCGGGCGCCGCGGCGTCCTGCGGTCCTGCCGCGGGCCGTTTGCGGTCCTGCCGGAGCATGTACCGCCAGGCGAAGACCGGCGCCGCGGTGATCAGCATGGCGAAGACGGCCCAGGTGACCATCGCCGGGTGGGAGTGCCCGAGGACGAAGCCGGCGGCGAGCGATCCGCCGAAGACCAGGATGAAGAACCAGTGGATCCGGAACGTCCCGAACAGCGTGTCGGGGCTGGCGGATTCGCCCTTGGGCGTCACCACGAACTTGCTCTTGCGGCGCAGTACGGCGTCCATCAGCGAGCGGGCGTAGATCGGCGCGGACAGCGCGGACATCACCATGCCGGCGACGCCGCCGGAGCCCTCCGGCTCGTGCGGGGAGACGTTGTGCCGGCGGTTCCAGATGTACAGGCCGATCTGGAGCGCGGAGGCGTTGCCGTAGAGCATCAGCCACACCGTGGGGTCGATGTTCACGCCCGAGGCGCCCAGGCCCAGGAACAGCGCGCAACTCAGCGCCGCCAGGATCCAGTTGAGGGCGGACATCGGATAGAAGATGATCATCATGGTGTAGTTGAAGAGCTTGCCGGGCGGCAGTGAGAACAGGCCCTTCCAGTACTGCTTGAGGATCGTCTCGTAGGTGCCCCGGGACCAGCGCAGCTGCTGGGTGAAGAAGTCGGTCCAGGCGTTCGGGCCCTCGCCGACCGCGAGCACGTCCGGCGTGTACACCGACTTCCACTTCCGGCCGGTGGCCGGGTTCTTGGCGCGGTGCATCTCGAAACCGGTGGCCATGTCCTCGGTGATCGAGTCGTACAGGCCGCCGATCTGCTTGATCGCGCTGATGCGCACCGCGTTCGACGTGCCCACGAACATCGGGGCGCCGTACCGGTTGCCGGCGCGCTGGATCAGCGCGTGGAAGAGGAACTGCTGCGACTCGGCGGCCTTGGTGACGAAGGTGTCGTAGTTGCCGTACACCTGCGGGCCGATGACGAAGCCGACGTCCGGGTCGCGGAAGTAACCCAGCATCCGCTCCAGGTAGTTGGGCAGCGGTACGTGGTCGGTGTCGACCGAGGCGAAGAAGTCGTACTCGTCGCCGTGCGCCTCAAGCCAGGCGTTGTAGTTGCCGTGCTTGGTCTTGGCGCGGTGCGGGCCCTTGGGCCGGTTCCAGTGCGCGACGCCCTTGCGGGAGAAGTGGTGCACGCCGAGCCGGGCGCAGACCTCCTTGACCTCCGGGTCGTCACCCTCGTCGAGCAGCCAGACGTGCAGCAGGCCCCGGTGGCGCAGCCGGACGGCCGCCTCCAGGGTCTTGGTGACCATCTCCAGCGGTTCCTTGCCGGGCACGAAGGAGGTCAGGAAGGCGACCTTGGTGCCGGTCTCGGGCACCACCGGGACGGGGTCGCGGGCGACCAGCGTGGCGTGCGCGTTCGACAGGACGTTCATGCAGCGGAAGAACTCGATCAGGCCGATCGAGACCAGCATCACGACGTCCAGCGCGGGCAGGAAGTCGTAGGCGGGGTAGTCGCGTTCGGTCCAGTGCTCGGGTTGCAGCAGCCAGGCCAGCAGGACCAGCGAGAGCAGCGGGGCGGCGCCCAGCATGAGCGCGGCGCGTATGCGGTGCGGCTCCTGGGAGAGCAGCGAGCGGTACTGCACGGTGTACGGCTTGCCGGGTTCGGGCTGGGTGAGGGGGCCCGCCAGCCGGCTGTAGTGCTCGTAGTCGTACCTCGGCAGGTTCTTCTTGATCCGGCGGAACGTCCCCGTGTTGCCGGTGCGGTGCCCGGGCACCCGGAGCTGCGTGGTCTGTGACGGGTCGAAGTTCTGCCGGGCGCCCGTCGGCGTCGACGTCATGAGTCATCCCCCCACACGCGGAGCACCGCGTGTCAGTCGGTTCGTTGCGCCCCTTCGGGTCCCCCTCGACCGTCACGGGCGCGTCAGTGGTGGGTCGCGGTCACAGCCCCCACGTCTCCCACACCTTATCGACATGGAACCGCGACGTTCCGGTTGCAGGGTGCCCCCCTCGGCATCCGCTCATGGACGGGTCCCCCCTCCCCGTCGCTGCGGCAACCGGTTCCCTTCCCCCCAAGTGCCGCGTATCGGCGGCAGCTTGAACAACCAGGTTTCTACGGGGCCGAGCATGATCGCAAGATGCGAAACACTGTGTTTACCGGTCATACGCGCTCATTGCGGGGCGTGTGGGGATCTGGTGGACGTGTCGTGACGGCCGGGGACAGTCGGGCGCGGATGTGGCCGAAGTGGTCTCTTATGGCCTCCTCGGCGCGTATGGAGTCGCCGGACCTGACCGCGTCCAGGATCTCCCGGTGCCGGCGGCCGGTGACCCGCGGGTCCTGCGGCAGCTCCACCAGATCCCGCTGTACGCGGTCGAAGGCGTCCCAGAACGCCTCCAGCACCTCGCTCAGCAGGGCGTTGTCCAGCCCCCGGTAGAGCATGGCGTGAAACGCTCGGTCGGTCTCGGCGAGGCCGGCTCCCTGCGCGGCCCGCTGTTCCATACGGTCGACGAGCGCATCCAGTTCAATCAGGTCGGTCTCGGGCAGCCGCCCGGCCAGCCGGGAGACCAGCCCCGCCTCCATCGCCTCACGCAGTTCGAGCAGCTGGAGCAGGGAGTCCTCGCCCCGGTGGTGCCCGGCGACCGTGCGGAAGGCAAGGCCCTCGACCATCGGGGCGAGGGACATCGGGCCGACGTAGGTGCCGAAGCCGTGCCGGATCTCCACGATGCCCACGGCCTGGAGGGCCTTCAGCGCCTCGCGCACCGAGTTCCGGCTCGCGCCGAGGAGCTTCATCAGCTCGGGCTCGGTCGGCAGCGGCGCCCCGGAGGGCAGCCGTCGGTCGACGATGAGCTTCTTGATCCGCTCTTGCAGGTCTCGGGCCGCCATGGCCAGAGCGTATCCGGCCAAACAAGCGACAGGCCCTTCGGTGTGCGAAGGGCCTGCCGCCATCGTGCGCCGCCAGGGACTCGAACCCCGGACCCGCTGATTAAGAGTCAGCTGCTCTAACCAACTGAGCTAGCGGCGCCTGCTGACGCGAGAACTCTACCCGACCTCGGGGTGTGGTTCTGACCGCCGGGAGACGGCGCGGAGGTGCCGGCCCGGGGCGCGTACATCATTCGGACCGTCAACATGCGCGCCGCGATGACAGTTGAGAAACTGATCAATGTGCACAGACGCGGACATTTCAACCCGGAATGTGAGGGGGCTCGCATGGCGACTCCGGTATTCGAGGAATTCGATCCCGTGAGCGACTGCGAGTGCCCCGGATGTGTCCACTGGCGGCGGGTGAGCCCGCGTACGCTGCCCGGCCGGTTCGGCGGGCACCCGGCCGCCCGGCGGGCCCTGATCGTGGCCGCCGCCACGTCCGCACTCGCCGCGGGCCATGCGGCGCCCGCCCTCGCCGTGCCCTCCACTCCGCCCGCTCCGCACCGGCCGGGCCTTCCGGCGGGGCCCGGACCCGACACCCCGCAGGGCGGCCAGGTGCCGCTGCACGGGCCGAGCGCAACGCCCGCCGTCGCGGCCCAGCCGCGCACGATCACCCGTACGGAGATCATCAACCGGGCCAAGACCTGGGTCACCGCCCAGGTGCCGTACAGCACGAGCGCGTACTGGACGGACGGCTACCGCCAGGACTGCTCGGGCTTCGTCTCCATGGCCTGGGGTCTGCCGGGCAACGAGTGGACGGGCAGCCTCGGCAAGTTCGGCGTGAGGATCAAGAAGGAGGACCTGCAACCCGGCGACATTCTGCTCTTCCACAACTCCGCCGACCCGCAGATGGGCTCGCACGTCGTCATCTTCGGCGGCTGGACGGACTACACGCACACCTACTACACGGCCTACGAGCAGACGCGCCCGCACACCCGCCGGATGTCCACCCCGTACTCCTATTGGAGTAATTCCGACAAATACGTTCCCTACCGCTACAAGGGCCTCGCCGCGGGCACGCCGGCCGGCGGGGCGACCACCGCGGTCAAGAGCGGGCCGTTCCCCGGGGCGGCCTACTTCGGACCCGGCGCGAACAACAAGTACGTCACCCGGCTGGGCGAGATGCTGGTCGCCCGCGGCGGCCGGGCCTACTACACCCGGGGTCCGGGACCGCGCTGGGGCGACGCGGACCGGCGGGCGACCCAGGCGTTCCAGAAGGCCCAGGGCTGGAGCGGCGCGGATGCCGACGGGGTACCGGGACCGCGCACCTGGGAACTGCTGGCGACCGGGAAGGGCAAGGACATCAGGGCCACCAGGGCCGGCGCACCCGCCTCGCACGGTGTGTCCGGCTACCCCGGCCGCGCCATGTTCCGCCCCGGCGCGGAGAACACCTACGTCACCCAGCTGGGGCGGCAGCTGGTCAAGAAGGGGTACGGCCGCTACTACACGGCCGGGCCGGGACCGCGCTGGGGCGAAGCGGACCGGCGGGCCGTCGAGGCGTTCCAGCGGTCCCAGGGCTGGCGGGGCGGGGCGGCGGACGGCTATCCGGGGCCGGAGACCTGGCGACGGCTGTTCGCCTAGGCCCCCGCCCCCCTTTTTTCTCCTCGCGTCACTTCTCGTCGCTTCTCGTCACTTCTCATCTCTACTCGTCCTTTCTCTTCTTCTCTGTCACTCACCTGTCATGACGCATCTGGCGCGGAGGCTGGAGGCACGCATGAGCACGACGACGTCACACACGCCCGAGTCGGAGGGACCCGTCGAGGGGCCGTCCCGTCCGACCCGGCTGATCCACAACGAATCGACCACCGAGATCCCCGTCCACCTGCTGTTCCGCGATGACCCCGCCCCGGTGTCGGTGCCGCTCAAGCCGGCGGTGGTGGCCCGCAGGCGGGGCACCGGCGAGCAGCCCCGGCTCAGGCGGCAGGCGCCGGTGCGGGCCCGCAAGGTGCCCGAGGTCGATCCGCTGCTGGTGGAGCGGCCGGCGCGGGCGCTGCCCGGGGCCGCGGGGGTGCTCGCCGGCCTCACCGGGGTGGCCGGGTGCGTGGCCACCTCCTGGTGGGCGGGGGTGCTGCCGCGGCTCGCGGCGGACGCGCTGTGGCTGCCCGCGTACGCGGGCGCCGGTCTGGGCCCGGCCCAGTGGGCGGCGTACGCGGGGGCCGGGGCGCTCGGCGCGCTGGGCTTCGGCGGGCTCGCGCGGGGCGCGACCGGCCGGGCCTGGGTGCTCGGTCTGTTCGGCCGCTACCGGGGGACCGTGCGGCGCACCGGCCTCATGTGGGTGAACCCGATGCTGCGGCGGCGCCGGGTCGATGTGCGGCTGCGGCACTGGCGCAGCAAGCCGATGTCGGCCGCCGACGGCA
Source organism: Streptomyces sp. NPDC102462 (assembly GCF_044765425.1). Lineage (NCBI taxonomy): Bacteria > Bacillati > Actinomycetota > Actinomycetes > Kitasatosporales > Streptomycetaceae > Streptomyces > Streptomyces sp. NPDC102462. The sequence continues at coordinate 11,215 of NZ_JBIWKB010000053.1, forward strand.
GCGGGGTGGCGCTGCGGGTAGTGGTCCTCGTGGTGTGGCGGGTGCGGGACACCGCGCGGGCCGTGCTCGGCGTGGCGGACCACGAGAGGTATCTGCGGGAGTGCGTGGAGGCGGCGCTGGCCCGGGTGCCGGTGGACATGCCGGGCGGGGCGCGGGGGGCCGCGGAGGCGGCGGGGGAGGCGCTGACCCGGCTGGTTGCGGCGGACGCGGCGGGCATCGGGCTTGAGGTGTTCTCGGTGCAGCCGGTCCGGGCCGAGTACGCGCCCGAGGTCGCCGCGGCCATGCACCGGCGCCGGATCGCCGTGCTGGACGCACAGCAGCGCTCCTCCATGCTCACCTCGGTGGTGGACTCGGTGGAGGACACGGTGACCCGGCTGACCATGCGCGGGCTGGTCGAACTCGACGACTACGAGCGCAAGGCGCTGGTGCGGGATCTGACGGTCGCCTTCTGCGCGGGCCGCACCGAGTCCGCCCCGTGATTGGTATGGACATGTCCAACTGACGGCAATAATCTGAGACTTGGTCTAGACCTGCACGGCTCAGTGAACTTCCCCCACGTTCTCCAGGAGCGGCAGCATGCGTACACAGACCAAGTTGTCCGCCGTCGTGGTGGGTCTGGCCACCGCCGGAGCGTTCGCGCTCTCCTCCGGCGGGGCCAGCGGCCACGGCTACACGGACCTGCCCATCAGCAGGCAGAAGCTCTGCCAGAACGGAACGGTGGCCAACTGCGGCGACATCCAGTGGGAGCCGCAGAGCGTCGAGGGCCCGAAGGGCTTCCCGGCCGGCGGCCCCGCCGACGGGCAGCTCTGCAACGGCGGGGTGAGCCGGTTCGCCCAGCTCAGCTCGCCGACCACGCCGTCCGGCGCGGCCTGGCCGACCACCAAGGTGACCGGCGGTCAGAGCTATACCTTCCGCTGGCAGTTCACCGCGCGGCACGCCACGACGGACTTCCGGTACTACGTCACCAAGCCGGGCTGGAACCAGAACCACGCCCTGGCCCGCTCCGACCTCAACACCACGCCGTTCCTCACGGTCCCGTACAACAACCAGCAGCCGCCGGCCACGCTCTCGCACAGCGGCACCCTGCCGAGCGGCCTGAGCGGGCACCACGTCATCCTCGCGGTCTGGACGATCGCCGACACGGGCAACGCGTTCTACGCCTGCTCCGACGTCACGTTCTGACCCACCCCCCAGGCCCGCGTGCGCCGACACCACACCCCCCACCGCACGCGGGCCCCTTCCTGTGACGACTGCCGGCGCGGGCGGGCAGTCCGGCGAGCCGGAAGGGCTCGGTGACGTAGCCGCCGGCGCCCGCGGTTGCCTGCGGTCGTGTCCGGTGGCCGGTGGCGGGGTGTCATGAGAACCGTCGTTCCCTGGGCTCCACATCTGACGGTATGTCAGCTACCGTGCCCGGTCATGGAGTTCCGTACGGATACGGTCGCGGAGTTGGTGGCGGGGCGGTGGGGGGACCGGCGGCCGGGGCTGTGGTTCGAGGAGCGGGTGCTGAGCCATCACGAGGTCGCGGCCGGCGCCGCCGCCCGTGCCGCGCTGCTGGCCGATCTGCTGCCGGCCGGCGCCGAACCGCATGTCGGGGTACTGCTCGAGAACACCCCGGAGTTCCCGCTGTGGCTGGGCGCCGCCGCCCTCGCCGGCGCCGCGGTCGCCGGGATCAACCCCACCCGCAGGGGCCCCGAACTGGCCCGCGACATCCTGCACACCGAGTGCCCGCTGCTGGTCACCGAGCGGGCGCGGCTGCCGCTCCTCGACGGCCTCGACCTGCCCGGCGTACGGCTGCTGATCACCGACACCCCGGCCTACGCCGACCTGCTCGCCCCCTACGCCGACGCCACCCCCGACCCCTCCCGGGCCACCCCGAAAGACCGCATGCTGCTCTGCTTCACCTCCGGTTCCACCGGCGCCCCCAAGGCCGCGCTCTGCTCGCAGGGCCGGCTGGCCGCCGCCGGACGCGCCCTCGTCGACCAGTTCGGCCTCGGCCCCGACGGCGTGCACTACATCTGCATGCCCCTGTTCCACGGCAACGCCGTGATCGCCGACTGGGCGCCCGCGCTGGCGGCCGGCGCCGGGGTGGCGCTGCGCCGGCGGTTCTCCGCGTCGGGCTTCCTGCCGGACGTACGCCGGTTCCGGGCGACGTACTTCACCTATGTCGGGCGGGCCGTGCAGTATGTGCTGGCCACCGAGCCACGCCCGGACGACGCCGACAACCCGCTGCGGCTGGGCTTCGGCACCGAGGCGGGTGCGGTGGACGCGGCGGCCTTCGAGGGGCGGTTCGGGGTGCGGCTGGTGGAGGGGTACGGCTCCTCGGAGGGCGGCGCCGCGGTGCGGTGGACGCCCGGTACGCCCGCCGGTGCGGTGGGGCGCGCGACGCCCGGGCTGGCCGTGCTCGACCCGGCCGACGGCACGGAGTGCCCGCCCGCCCGCTTCGACGAGGCCGGCCGGCTGCTCAACGGCGACGAGGCGATAGGCGAGCTGGTCAACCGGGGGCCGAACCCCTTCGAGGGGTACTGGCGCAACCCGGCGGCGGAGGCCGAGCGACGGCGACGGGGATTCCCCGGGTCCGGCGAGGCCGACGGCGGCGGAGGCTGGTACTGGACCGGGGACCTGTTCTGCCGTGACGCCGACGGATACCTCTACTTCGCGGGCCGCGGGGACGACCGGCTGCGGGTCGACGGCGAGAACCTGGCCGCCGCGATGATCGAGAACATCCTCGCCCGGTACCCGGGTGCCGACGCCGTCGCCGTCTACGCGGTGCCGGACCCGGTCACCGGCGACCAGGTGATGACGGCGATCGCGGGGACCTTCGACCCGGAAGACTTCGCCGCCTTCCTCGCCGCCCAGCCCGACCTCGGGACGAAGATGGCGCCCCGGTTCGTCCGGCTGGTGGAGCGGATGCCGGTCACCGCCACCAACAAGATCCATCGGGCGGAGCTGCGCCGCCAGGGGCCGTGGTGCGCCGACCCGGTGTGGTGGCGGCCGCCGGGCGAGGAGACGTACCGGCGGCTGACCGCCGAGGACGCCGAAGGGCCCCTCGTGCGAACGAGAGGCCCTTCACCGGTGCGCCGCCAGGGACTCGAACCCCGGACCCGCTGATTAAGAGTCAGCTGCTCTAACCAACTGAGCTAGCGGCGCATGACTCCCGCCGTCCGCGTCCCGCGGCCGGCGACGAAGAAAATACTACCCGGTCCTCGGGGGTGCTCGGGACCACCCCGGATCCGGTACCGGCGCTAGATCGCCAGGGACAGCAGCACCGGGGCCGCGTTGCGGTTCAGGGCGTCCGCGGCCCGCCGCAGCCGGTGCGCGTGCGCCACCGGCAGTGACAGCGCCAGACAGCCCACCGAGGAGCCCGCCGTGATCGGCACGGCCGCGCACACCGTGCCGACCGCGTACTCCTGGAGGTCGAGCACGGGCACCGTCGGCGGCTGGGACTCCAGACGGGACAGCAGCAGCCGGTCGCTGGTGATGGTGCGCGAGGTGAGGCGGGCCATCTTGTGCCGGGAGAGGTGGTCGCGGCGGGCGTTGTGGTCGAGCTGGGTCAGCAGGCTCTTGCCGACGGCCGTGGCATGCGCGGAGGAGCGGAAGTCGACCCACTCGTTGACCGCGGGCGTGGCCGGGCTGTCGGCGTACTGGGTGACCTTCACCTCACCGTCGACGTACCGGCTCAGGTAGACGGCCGCGCCGACCGAGTCCCGCAGCCGGACCAGGGTGAGCTGGAGCTTGTCGCGCAGCGCCCGCTCCCGGTGGTGCGCTGAGCCGAGCCGGCTCAGGGCGTCCCCGGTCACATAGGCGCCGTCGGTGACCTGCTCGACGTAGCCCTCGCGGCGCAGCATCCGCAGCAGGGCGGTCAGCCGCTCGGGGCCGAGTCGGGTCCTGCGGGCCAGCTCGGTGTCGGTGATGCCCATGGTGTGCCGTGCCACCGTCTCCAGGACGCGCAGGGCGTCCTGGGCGGAGTGGTACGGGGCGGTCGGCTCGTGCATCAGCGCCACGGTGGTCCCCCCTGCGCTTGCTCTCTGGGCCGCGATCCGGACGGCGGATCGTTTCCACGATAACGGTCCGGCGTCCGCCGGGGAGGGGGCGTTGACGAGATCACCGTGCCCGTAAGCTGCGGCATCGGCACTCTGGCATATGCCTACGGCACACCCCGGCGGGTGACCTGCTGTGTTGACACCCTCACCTGCTGCAATTGCACCGCCGGGGCGAAAAAAAAATCGGTCACAGGACGGCGCCCAGGAACTCCCGGGTGCGGTCCTGCTCCGGATCGCTGAAGATCCGCTCCGGTGTCCCCGCCTCGATGACCCGGCCGCCGTCGAACATCAGGACCTGGTCGGAGATGTCCCGGGCGAAGTTCATCTCGTGGGTCACGCACAGCATCGTGATGTCCGTGCTGCGGGCGATGTCCCGCAGCAGGTCCAGGACGCCCGCGACCAGCTCGGGGTCGAGCGCGGAGGTCACCTCGTCCAGCAGCAGCACCTGCGGCCGCATGGCCAGCGCCCGTGCGATCGCCACCCGCTGCTGCTGCCCGCCGGACAGCTGCGAGGGGCGCATGTCGCACTTGTCGCTGAGGCCGACCAGCTCCAGCAGTTCGCGGGCGCGCGCCTCCGCCTCGTCCTTGTCCAGGCCGAGCACGGTGACCGGGGCCTCGGTGATGTTCCGCAGCACCGTCATGTTCGGGAACAGATTGAACTGCTGGAACACCATCCCGATCTTCTTGCGGACCTCGCGGACCTCCTTCTCGGAGGCCGGGAACAGCGGCTGCCCGTCCACCGCGATGGTGCCCGCGTCCGGTTTGGCCAGCGTCATCAGCAGCCGCAGGATCGTGGTCTTGCCGGAGCCGGACGGGCCGATCAGGGTGACGTGCCGGCCCGCCTGCACGGACAGGTCGAGCCCGTCCAGGACCGTGTGGTCCCCGAACCGCTTGGTCACCCCCTCCATGCGGATCAGCGCGGTCGGACGGTCCTCGGTGGCGGTCGGCTGCTTACGGGTCTCAACGGACAAGGCGACGCTCCAGGGTGCGCAGAAGGAGGGAGGCGAGGTAGGAGATGACGATGAAGGCCACGCCGATCACCGTCACCGGCTCGGTGAACTGGAAGTGCTGCTGGGAGAAGAGCCGCGCCCGGCCCAGCATCTCCAGGACGGTGATCGTCATCAGGATGGGCGTGTCCTTGAGCATCGAGATGACGTAGTTGCCGAGCGGCGGCACCACCCTGCGGACCGCCTGCGGCAGGATCACCGCCGTCCAGGTCCTGCGCACCGACAGGCTCAGCGCCGTCGCGGCCTCCCACTGACCGACGGGCACCGCCTCGATGCCGGCCCGGTAGACCTGCATCGTGTACGTCGAGTAGTGCAGCCCGATCGCGAAGACGCCGGTGGTCAGCGCGGAGAAGGTCAGTCCCCACTCGGGCAGCACGTAGAAGAGGAAGAACAGCTGCACCAGCAGCGGCGTGTTGCGGACGAACTCCGTCACCACCCCGACCGGCCAGCGCACCCACCGGGTCGGCGTCCGCATCAGCAGCGCCCACACCAGGCCCAGGCTGAACGAGAGCACCGAGCCGAGGGCCAGCGCCTGCAACGTGACCAGCAGGCCGTCCCAGAAGTGCGGCATGAAGTCGCCGACGGTGTTCCAGTCCCAGGTCATGCCGCACCACCGCCCGCGGCGCCCACGCCGGTCGTCTGGGCGCGCTTGACCTCACGCGCCGTCCGTTCCGTGCCGGGGTCCTTGCCGAGCCCGGCCTTCAGCCGCTTCTCCAGCGCCCGCATCAGCCGGGTGATCACGAAGGCGATCACGAAGTAGATCAGCAGCACGTAGGTGTAGACCTCCGCGCTCTGCTGGAGCGCCAGCCGCACCAGGTTGGCGCTGAACGCCAGATCGCCCATGCCCATGACGGACACCAGTGCGGTGCCCTTGAGGAGTTCGACCACCAGGTTGCAGAAGGAGGGGATCATCTCCGGCACCGCCTGCGGCAGCAGGATCAGCCGCAGCCGCTGGAAGGGCGTGAAGCCGAGGGCGATGCCGCCCTCCTTCTGCGCCGCCTCGACCGCGTTCAGCGCCCCGCGCACGACCTCCGAGCCGTACGCGCCGTAGGTCAGACCGAGCGCCAGCGTGCCCGCCCACATCGGCACCAGCTGCCAGCCGAAGGCGATCGGCAGCACGAAGAACACCCAGAAGATCATCACAAGCGCCGAGGTGCCGCGGAACACCTCGGTGTAGAAACCGGCGACGAAGCGCACGACGCGCAGCCGGTGGGTGCGCGCGATGCCGACGACGAAGGAGACCGCCGCGGCAAGCAGCGCGCTGAGGACCAGGAGCTGGATCGTGGTCCAGACTCCCTTGAGTACGAGTTCCCAGAGCCCGGTGGTCATCCGCCGCACAGCTCCTTCGCGGTGAGGTCGGTCATCTCGGCCTGTGTGAAGCCGAACGGCCGCAGGATGCGCAGCAGCTCACCGCTCTTCTTCAGCTTGCGCAGCTCGGTGTTGAAGGCGTCCCGGAGCTTTGTCTCCGTGGGCCGGAAGGCGAACGCGCCGCCGTCCACGTGCGGTTTGCCGTCGACGAGCGGGGCGAAGGCCGCGGTGGCCTCCGCCTTGGCGGACTTCTTCACCACCTCACGGGTGGTCAGGGCGGTCCCGGCGAACACGTCGACGCGTCCGGCCTCCACCGCGTTCAGCCCGGCCACCTGGTCCGGGACGATCAGGATGTCGCTCTCCTTGTACCCGGCATCCACCGCGTACTGGATCTCGGCGTATCCCGTGCCGGTGGCGAACCTGGCCTTCTTGGCGACCACGTCCTGGTAGTTGTGCAGGCCCTTCGGATTGCCCTTGCGCACGATGAAGGAATCGAGCATCTGGTAGTCGGGGTCGGCGAAGATCACCTGGGCGCAGCGGTCGGGGTTCACGTACATCCCGGCCGCCACGACGTCGAACTGCTGCGAGTTCAGTCCGGGGATCAGCGAGCCGAACTCGGTCGGCACCGGCTGCACGGTGTCCACACCGAGCCGTTTGAAGACGACCTTCGCCAACTCCGGTGCCTCACCGGTCAGCCGGCCGTCCTTGTCGATGTAGCCGAAGGGTATTTCGCCGGCGATCCCGAGCCGGACGACACCCTGCGCCCGCAGCCGGTCCAGCAGGTCGCCGCCGGGCGCCGCGGACGCCGTGGCGACGCGTGAGCAGCCCGCCGCGCCGAGCGCGCCGAGGGCCGCCACGCCCGCGAGCACCGCCCGCCGGCTGCGTCTGTGCCCGTACCCGGTTGTGTGTACGCCGTTCCCAAGTGGTGGAGCCATGGCCGCGCGGCTACCCGGGACCACACGACTTATGCACCATGGATTCCATGACGGATTCCACGACCGCCCGATTCCTTGAAGTGTCGCTGGTCGAACGGGATGTCCGGTGCACGGCCCGGCTTCTGGACGACCGTGCTCCGCTGACCTGCGCCGCGGTGTGGGACGCCCTGCCGCTGTCCGGTGACGTCTATCACGCCAAGTACGCGCGCAACGAGATCTACGCCCTCTTCCCGCCCCTCGCGGCGTCCGGGCCGCCCCTGGAGAATCCGACGGTCACCCCGATCCCCGGTGACCTCTGCTACTTCTCCTTCGCCGGCGCGGAACTGGGCACGCGCGCCTACGGCTACGACCGCGAGGTGGGCGCCGGCACCACCCTGGTCGACCTGGCCCTGTTCTACGAGCGCAACAACCTGCTGCTCAACGGCGACGTGGGCTGGGTGCCCGGCACCGTCTGGGGCCAGGTCGTCGACGGACTCGACCGGATGGCCGAGGCGTGCAACGACCTGTGGCGGTCCGGCGCGGCGGGAGAAACGCTCGGCTTCCGCCGCGTGTGAGCCCGGCCGCGTACACCGGCGGTAGGGGTGACGCTCAGCTTCGCGTGAGCCCGGCCGTGTACAGCGCGTGGGCGGCGCGCAGCACCAGATCGTCCCGGTGCCGGGCCGCGACCAGCTGGAGACCGATCGGCAGCCCCGCGTCGCCCGTCCCGACGGGCACGGTCGCGGCCGGCTGCTGGGTGAGGTTGAACGGGTACGTGAACGGCGTCCACCCCGTCCAGCGCCGGTGGCCCGAGCCCTTCGGCACCTCCGCGCCCGCCTCGAACGCCGTGATCGGCACGGTCGGCGTGACCAGCAGGTCGTACCTCTCGTGGAAGCGGCCCATGCGCCGGCCGAGGTCCATGCGGACGTCCACCGCGGCCAGATAGTCCAGCGCGGAGAGGCGGGCGCCCGCCCCGCAGATCTCGCGCAGCCCGGGGTCGAGCAGCGCCCGCCGGTCCGGCGGCAGCCCCTGCACGACCCGGGCGGCGCCGCTGAACCACAGGGTGTGGAAGGCGTCCACCGGGTCCGCGAGGTCGGGGTCGGTCTCCTCGACGTAGGCGCCCGCGTCCGCGAGCCCGGCCACCGCCCGCCGTACCGCCGCCGCGACCGCCGGACGCACCGCCACCTGACCGCCAAGCGACGGCGAGTACGCCACCCGCAGCCCGTGCACGCCCCGGTCGAGGGCCGCCGTGAACGGGCCGGGCGCCGCGGGCAGCGCCGACCAGTCCCGGGCGTCGGGCCGGCCGATGACGTCCAGCAGCAGCGCCGCGTCCGCCGCGTCCCGGGTCATCGGGCCCACATGGGACAGCGTGCCGAAGGCGCTCGGCGGATACAGCGGCACCCTGCCGTACGTCGGCTTCAGCCCGAAGATCCCGCAGAACGCGGCCGGGATGCGCACGCTGCCGCCGCCGTCCGTGCCCAGCGACAGCGGGCCCGCGCCGAGCGCCACCGCCGCCGCGCTGCCGCCGCTGGAGCCGCCCGCGGTGCGGGCGGGGTCGTGCGGATTGCGGGTCACCCCGGTCAGCGGGGAGTCGGTGACACCCTTCCAGCCGTACTCGGGTGTCGTCGTCTTGCCGATGAAGACCGCGCCCTGCTCGCGCAGCCGGGCCACCGACGGCGCGTCCTCGGCCCACTCGCCGTCCGCCGGTACGGTCCGCGAACCCCGCAGGGTCGGATGGCCGCGCAGCAGCAGGATGTCCTTGACCGTCACCGGCACGCCGTCCACCGGGCCCGCCGGCTCCCCGCGCCGCCACCGCCCGGCCGACTCCCGGGCCCGGGTCAGTGCCTCCTCGTCGAGGAGCCGGACGAAGGCGTTCACCTCAGGCTGGATGCGCGCCGCCCGCTCCAGGGCGGCGGCGGTGGCCTCCACGGGGCTGAACTCGCCCGTGCGGTAGCCGTCGAGTAGTTGTACGGCGGTCAGGTCGGTCAGCTCCATGCACCCTCCCGGGGTCAGTGACCCGGCACGTATCCGCGCTTCTTGTCGACCACGTTCACCAGGGCCCGGCCGGCCGCCCACCGCTCGTACAACTCCACGAACTGGGAGCCGAGTTCGTCCCGCCAGCCGACCGTGTCGCCGCTCATGTGCGGGGAGACGATCAGCCCCGGCAGCCGCCACAGCGGGCTGTCCTGGGCCAGCGGCTCGGTGGCGAACACGTCCAGGGCCGCGCCCGCGATCCAGCGCTTGGACAGCGCCTCGACGAGCGCGTCCTCGACGACCAGCTGGCCGCGGCCGACGTTGATGAAGTGCGCCGAGGGCTGCATCACACCGAAGCGGCGGGTGTCGAACATGCCGTGCGTCTGCTCGGTCAGCGGCGCCGCCGCGATCACCCAGTCCGCCCGCGCGATCAGCCGGTCCAGGTCGTCGGGGCCGTGTATGCCGGTGCGCGGGACGCGGCCGACGACCGCGGGCGTCACCTCCAGCGCCTTGAGCGTGCGGGCGATGGTCCGGCCGATCGGCCCGGAGCCGACCACGCAGGCGCGCGTGCCGGCCAGCCGCCGGGCCTCGCGGTGCCGCCAGGTCCGCTGCCGCTGGAGGTCCAGGGTGCGCGGGAGGTCCTTGGCGATGGCCAGCACGAGCGCGGCCACGTACTCGGCGATGGGCCGGTCGAAGATCCCGCGCGCGTTGGTCACCACGGTGTCCGAATCGGCCAGCTCCGGGCACATCAGATGGTCCACGCCCGCGCTCGCCGTGTGCACCCAGCGGGGGCGCGGGCCGCCGCCCGGCCAGGCATCGCGCACCGCGCGCGAGGCGAAGTCCCACACCAGCAGGACGTCCGCCGTCGGCAGCAGCCCGGCCAGCGTGCGTTCGTCGGCGTGCACGACGCGGGCACGGCCGGTGAGCCGGCCGAGGCGGGGCGGCGGGTCGGCATCGAGCACGAGGAGCGTCGGGACGGACATCGACACACCGTTCCTTGGGGTCCGTGGCGGGGGTCCGCGGCGGGCGGCTGGGGGAGGGCGTCTGACATGGGCGGATTGACCACGCTCGCACCCGAACCTACCTTCGTCAACACGGGCGTACCCGCACCCTGTTGCCCGCCCGTTTTCCCCCGTGAGGCCGGTGTCTGCCATGGACGTCTCCTTTCTCGGCGGTCCCCGCCCGCAGCGCGGTGTCGGCGTGGTCGCCCCCTTCGACTTCGCGCTCGACCGGGAGCTGTGGCGCTGGGTGCCGGACGAGGTGTCGCTGCACCTGACGCGGACGCCGTACGTGCCGGTCGAGGTGAGCCTCGACCTGGCCCGGCTGGTCAGCGAGCACGAAACCCTCGGCGAGGCGGTCCGCGCGCTGACCGCCGTGGAACCCGAGGTGGTGGCCTACGCCTGCACGTCCGGCAGCTTCGTCGGCGGGATCGCCGGGGAACGGGCGATGGGGGAGGCGATGGTCCGGGCCGGCGCGGTGCCGGCCGTGACGACGTCCGGTGCGCTGCTGGAGGCGCTGGCCGAGCTGGGGGTGCGACGGGTGGCCCTGCTGACGCCGTACACCGAGTCGGTGACCCGCGCCCTGCGGGACTATGTGGCCGAGGCGCGGGTCCGGGTGACCGGGTGCGTCTACATGGGGCTGACCCGGTACATCTGGCGGGTGCCGTACCGGGACGTGGCCGCGATGGCGCGCCGCGCCGCACGGGCGGGCGGCGCCGACGCCCTGTTCATCTCCTGCACCAACCTGCCGACGTACGACGTGATCCCCCAGCTGGAGGCGGAGCTGCGCATCCCCGTGCTCTCGGCCAACCAGGTCACGATGTGGGCGGCGCTGCGCCGACTGGGTACCCGAGCGGTAGGGCCGTACCAGGCGCTGCTGGACGAGGCGGCGCGCGGATGGCCCGCACTGCCGGAAGAACAGCAGGAGGGCTGGACATGACCGCACTCGGATTCCTCTACCCGGGGCACTCCGCCGAGGACGACTATCCGCGCACCGAGCAGCTCCTGGGCAGCGACATCCGGGTCGAGCTGGTCCACACCGACATCGGCGAGGACGCGCACCGGGTGGACGCGCTGCGGCGGATGGGGGCGCCCGAGCGGCTGGCGGCGGGCGTCGAGGCACTGCGCCTGGCGGGCGCGGAGGCGGTCGTGTGGGCGTGCACCAGCGGCAGCTTCGTGTACGGCTGGGAGGGCGCCCACGAGCAGGTGCGCTCGCTGGCCCTGGCCGCGGGCATGCCGGCCTCCTCGACGTCCTTCGCGTTCGTGCACGCGCTGCGCGAGATCGGGGCGGACCGGGTGGCGGTCGGTGCGACCTATCCGGACGACGTGGCCGAACTGTTCGCGGACTTCCTGCGGGCCGCGGGCGTCACGGTGACCGCGGTGCGGCCGTCCGGGATCATCACGGCAGCGGAGGTCGGCGACTGGGGCGAGCGCGAGCTGTTCGACCTGGCCAGGCGGGCGGACCGGGCACAGGCGCAGGCGCTGCTGCTGCCGGACACGGCCCTGCACACGGTGGCCCACCTGCCCGCGCTGGAGAAGGAGCTGGGCAAGCCGGTCCTCACGGCCAACCAGGTCACGGTGTGGGAGGCCCTGCGCCTGACGGACCGCAGGGTGAACGCCCCCACCCTGGGCTCCCTCTTCACCCACGAACCCCTAATCCAAGCCTGACCCCCCACCCCGGGATCCCGACACCTCCGAAGGGAGCGCAAGGAACTACGCACCCAGCCACAACGCACCCGCACCCGACGGACGGCGGATGTCCCCCGAAGGGGCGCGGGGAACTGCGCGCCCAGCCACAACGCGCCCGCAGCCGAGGGACGGCGGATGTCCCCCGAAGGGGGCGCGGGGAACTGCGCGATCAGCCACAGCGTGGCCGCACTCGATGGACGGCGGATGTCCCCCGAAGGGGCGCGGGGAACTGC
>NZ_JBIWKB010000053.1:23472-64140 GCF_044765425.1 Streptomyces sp. NPDC102462
CGCGCCCAGCCACAACGCCCCCGCACCCGACGGACGACGGATGCCCCCGAAGGGGCGCGGGGAACCGCGCGCCCAGCCACAACGCCCCCGCACCCGACGGACGACGGATGCCCCCGAAGGGGCGCGGGGAACCGCGCGCCCAGCCACAACGCCCCCGCACCCAATGGACGGCGGATGTCCCCCGAAGGGGCGCGGGGAACTGCGCGATCAGCCACAACCCACCCGCACCCGATGGACCTACCGCGGCCGGGGCACCCGGAGCCACCGACACACGGCGGCCGGGAATAAACCGGAGCCCCCCTCCCGTTAACCTCCGGAGGACATCGCACGGCGACACTCAGGAGGCAACACCGTGGCGGCAGACGAGATCCGGGGGACGGCGCAGGGGACCGCCCCCGTCCCCCTCTCCGTACTGGACCTGGTGACCGTAGGGACGGGCAGCACCGCCACCGACGCGCTGCGCACCGCCGTCGAGCTGTCCCGGCTCGCCGAGGCACGCGGCTTCCACCGGTACTGGGTCGCCGAGCACCATTCCATGCCGGGCGTCGCCTCCTCCTCGCCCGCGGTGATCCTCGCCCACCTCGCCGCCCACACGGAACGGATCCGGCTCGGCTCGGGCGGGGTGATGCTGCCCAACCACGCCCCCCTGGTCATCGCGGAGCAGTTCGGCACGCTGGAGGCGCTGGCGCCGGGCCGGATCGACCTGGGCCTGGGGCGCGCGCCGGGCACCGACGGGGCCACCGCCGCCGCGCTGCGCCGCACCGACACCCTGAACGAGGGCGCCGACGACTTCCCGCAGCAACTCGCGGAGCTGACCCGGTTCCTGGACGACGACTTCCCCGACGGCCACCCCTACCGCCGTATCCACGCCGTTCCCGGCCCGGTGCAGGCGACCGCGCCCGGCGGTGTCCAGTCCCCGCACCGCCCGCCCGTCTGGCTGCTCGGCTCCTCCGGTTTCAGCGCCCGCCTCGCGGCCCTGCTCGGCCTGCCCTTCGCCTTCGCGCACCACTTCTCCGCGCAGAACACCATCCCGGCCCTCGACCTGTACCGGGAGAACTTCCGGCCCTCCGACATCCTGGACGAGCCCTACGCCCTGATCGGCGTCTCCGCCCTCGCCGCGGACGACGAGCGGGAGGCACGCCGGCAGACCCGGGCGATGGCGCTGAACATGGTCCGGCTGCGCACCGGCCGCCCCGGCCTGTTCCCGGACCCGGAAGAGGCCGAGAAGCATGAATTCAGCCCGATGGAGGAGGAATTCGTGCGGTCCTGGACGGGCAACATCGTGCACGGCGGCGCCGACGAGGTGCGCGCCGGACTGGACGCGCTGCACAAGCGCACCGGCGCCGACGAGTTGATGCTCACCTCGCACGCGCACAGCGGCGATCTGCGCCTGCGCTCGTACCAACTGATCGCGGACGCCTACGGGTTGCCCACCGCGTAGGACTGCGTCGCCAGCAGTTCGGAGATGCGGTCGGGCGGCACCGGCCGGGAGTAGAGCCAGCCCTGGCCGGTGTCGCAGCCGATGTGCCGCAGCCGGGTCGCCTGCGCGGACGTCTCCACGCACTCGGCGGTCACCGTGAGCCCGAGCCGGTGCGCCAGCTGGATCATCGCCTCGACCACGACCTCGTCGGCCGGATTCGGCCGGTCGCCGGGGTCGTCGTACTGGAAGCCGCGCACGAACGAGCCGTCCAGCTTGAGGACCGACACCGGCAGCCGGCTCAGATACGCCAGGTTCGAGTAGCCGGTGCCGAAGTCGTCGATGGCGATCCGCACCCCCATGTCGCTCAGCGCCTGCAGGGCCTCCAGCGGGCGGCCCGCCGATCCCATCACCGCCGACTCGGTCAGCTCCAGCTGCAACAGGTGTGGGGCGAGGTCCGTGCGGGCGAGGGCGTCCGCCACATCGGCCACCAGGTCGGAGTCCCAGACCTGGCGCACCGCCACATTGACGCTGACGAAGATCGGCGGCTCGTCCGGGTGGTCCAGCTGCCAGCGGCGCGCCTGGCGGCAGGCGGTGACCAGCGCCCAGCGGCCGAGCGGCACGATCGAGCCGTCCTCCTCGGCGAGTCCGATGAACCGATTCGGCGTCAGCGTGCCGAACTGCGGGTGGTGCCAGCGGACCAGCGCCTCGACCCCCCGCAGCCGGCCGTCCTCCATGCCCACCAACGGCTGGTATTCCAGGGCGAATTCGCCGCGGTCGATGGCGGGGCGCAGGGCGGAGGAGAGGGCCTGCCGGGTCATCCGGTGCGCGTTGCGCTCCGGGTCGAACAGCGTCCAGCGGCCCTTGCCGTCGGCCTTCGCCCAGTACAGGGTGGTGTCGGCCGCCTGCATCAGGCCGGTGGCCGTCGTGCCGGCCGTGTGCCGCTCGACCACGCCGATGGAGGCCGTCAGTGACAGCCGCCGGCCCGCGAGGTCGAAGGGGGCGCGGAGCGCGGTCAGTGCCGACTCGGCCAGCTCGGCGAGTTGGTCCGTGCCCGTCGAGTCCTCGACGAGCAGGGCGAATTCGTCGCCGCCGAGCCGCGCCACCAGCGGGGTGGCCGCCCGCCCGCTCCCGGCCTCGTCCGCGATCTGGTTCAGCCGTTCCGCGACGGCGGCCAGCAGCCGGTCGCCGACCCGGTGGCCGAAGGTGTCGTTGACCGCCTTGAAGCCGTCGAGGTCCAGGTAGCACAGTCCGACCCGGCCGGTGCCGCCCTGCTCGTAGGTGTCCGCCTCCAGCGCGGCCGTCAGCCGCTCGAAGAACAGCGTGCGGTTGGCCAGCCGGGTCACCGGGTCGTGCATCTGCAAGTGCCGCAGCCTGGCCTGGAGTTCGCGGCGGGCGCTGATGTCGGCGACGGAGAGCAGGACGCCGTGCTCGGACTCGCCGAGCGGGGTGACGGTGACCTGCGCCCACACCGCGCGGCCGTCGCGCTGTTTCAGCCGCCGGGTGCAGCGCAGCTTCGCCTGCCGGCCGCGCAGCACCTCGCGGTAGGCGTGCCAGGCGCGGGCGTCGGAGGTCAGGTCGACCAGGTCGGCCGCGACCCGTCCGGTCAGCGTGGCGGCGTCGATGCCGAGCAGCGCGCCGAACGCGTCGTTGGCGCTGACCACCCGGCCGTCGCGGTCGACGATCGCCATGGACAGCGGGGCCGCCGCGAAGACGGAGTGGTAGGCCTGTGCCGGCGATCCGGCGGTCGGTCGCCGCGCACCCGAAGACATACTGTTGTCACTCTCTGTGACGGCGGACCGGTCGAGGTCTGCCGCGGGCGTCGGCCCTTCGGACGTTCCGCTCACCGCTCGCTCCCGCAGTGCCACTCGATCTCTGTCCGTGCAGGAAAGTGTGCCGATCATAGAGGCTGGCCCGAGGGCCTTCCAGCCGACTTCCAGTGTCCCCGATCGACCCACGGTTCCGACAGATCGTTTCTGCCCGTGCCTGGACGAGTTCTTAGGGCCCGCGACCGCTTGTGACGTTCCGTGAGTGATTTGAGGCGTCGGCCATTCGAGGGTGTGACGGGTACTCACTCTTCTGGTGCAGACAAACAGGGCATAGCGCAGCAAAATCCCACACGCTGGGTGCGGTGTCCGAGCAACCGCACCCGGAGGTCTCCCCTTGCCGCCCCATCTGCGCAGTGCCGCCGCCGTGTTCACCACGATGTCGGCGCTCGCCGCGACGTCGATCCTCACCGTTCCGTCGGTGGCCGAACCGTTCTCCACGACGCCGTGCGCCCTGCACCGGACCGACGCGCACCACTCCGAGGGAGTGGACACCTGGAACTCCGCCTATCCGCGCCCCACCCGCCCGCTCGACGCCGTGCTGGTGTTCCTCTCCTTCCCGGACTCGGCCCCGCGCAGCACGCCCGCCGAACTGGCCGCCGACCACTTCCCGGCCACCAGCCGCTTCTTCGAACAGGTCTCCTACGGCAGGTTCACTCTGCGCCCGCATCCGCTGAAGCGCTGGATCCGCATGCCGCGCCCCTCGACGTCGTACGTCATAAGGCGTGACTGGAGCGCCGCGCAGCGGGCCGCCTATCTGCGGGACGCGTTCGCGGTCGCCGACCCGGACGTCGACTTCTCGCGCTACGACATCGTCTACTTCGTGGCCGATCCGGACGCGCCCGGCGTGGACTCCGACGCGACGAAGGTCGTCAACCTGGACACCCCGGTGCGGGTGGACGACACGGACGTACGCCGGGTCGTCACGGTCTTCGAGGAGCATCCGCCGGACCGGCTGGTCCTCGCGCACGAGACCGGGCATGTCTTCGACCTGCCGGACCTCTACCACCGTCCGGTGGACGGCAAGGGCGACTGGGACACCTACGTCGGGGACTGGGACCTGATGGGAAGTCAGTTCGGGCTGGCGCCCGACCTGTTCGCCTGGCACAAGTGGAAGCTGGGCTGGCTGGATCCCCGCCAGGTGGTGTGCGTACGGGGGGCCGGGCCGACCCGGCTGACTCTGGAGCCGCTGGCCGCCGGGGAGCCGCCGGACGCCGGGGCCGCCGGGTCGCCGGCGTTCGGCCTGGGCGGCGGGGTGAAGCTGGCCGTCGTGCGCACCGGGGCCGACAGCGCGCTGGCCGTCGAGGCGCGCGGGCCCGCCGGGAGCGACCACGGGGTCTGCCGGCAGGGTGTGCTGGTGTACCGGGTGCACAGCGGTGCGGCTTCCGGAGGCGGCCCGATCGAGGTCGTGGACGCCCATCCGGGCACCGAGGCATGCTGGGAGGGTTCGGTCTACCCGCCGCTCGCCGACGCCCCGGTCGCGCTCGGCGAGACCTTCACGGTGCCGGGGGACGGTGTCCGGGTGGAGGTGGAGGACCGGACGGTGTCCGGCGCCTGGACGGTGAAGATCACACCGAAGGTCAAGGGCTGAACCGGACGAAGAGACCCCGCGGCGCGTGCCGGGCGGGGCGCGTTGTGCGGGGTGACCGTGCGTTGTGCGGGACGGCCGTGGCGGAAACAGAGATGGCGAGGGGTTCGCGGTTGATGCGAACATGCCTCGCCATCGTCGTCGTGCGCCGCCAGGGACTCGAACCCCGGACCCGCTGATTAAGAGTCAGCTGCTCTAACCAACTGAGCTAGCGGCGCCTGCTGACGTCGTAGACCTTAGCACCCTGGTCGGCGGGAGGAAAAATCGATATCCGCACGGTTTCCCGGGCCGCCCGGACCGCCGCCCAGAGCATCACCTCGGGGCCGGGCAGCCACGGGTGCCGGGCGCCGGGGGCGACCAGCCAGCGTGAGCCGTCACGGGCGGCGGACTCCTCGCCGTCCGGGGCGCGCAGGGCCGGCACGGTCACCGCGTCCCCGGTGCCGTGGCACAGCAGCGGCGGCACGCCCCAGGTGCGGCCACGGGAGCCCCACTCCTCCCAGGCCAGCAGCGAGGGCAGGCGCTGGGCCGTGCCCGGGGCGGCGAACAGGAGCACCCGGCCCCGGAGGACCGCGACCGGCCCGGACCCCTGGCCCTCGGCCCACAGCCGGTCCAGCATCCGGCGACCGAAGATCGCCGGTGCGTTCACCACGTCGAAGGCGGTGCCGCAGGGCAGGACGAGCGGGGCGTCGGGCCGCTCCTCCCACAGTGCGAGGGTGCTGCGCGGATACGTTCCTGCGGAGGCGAGCCAGGCGGCGCCGTCGGTGGTGACCTTGCGTGTGCTGCTCATGGCCCCTAGATCTACCGTCGGTGAAATTTCCGTCGCTGTGAGTTGCGGAAATTCAGGACGGGAGGATGGAGGAGGGAGTATCTTGCCACCTGGCATATGCCGTGGTGCGGGGATGGCGACGGAGTGGTGAGGGGTTGGTGACATCCGGCCCGTCGTCGCCTGTGCGTCACACAGGATCGGCGGTGCCGCGGCCCTCGGCGTCGGCCCCGCGCATCAGGTCCCGGCCGAACTCCACCATCTTCTTGGCGTAGTCCTCGGTCCACTCCGCACGCTCGGCGATGTCCGCGGGCGTCAGCCGGTCGAAGCGGCGCGGGTCGGCCAGCTGGGCCGCCGCGATGGCCTGGTACTCCACGGCACGGTCGGCGGCGGCACGGAACGCCTGGGCCAGCTCGGTCGCGCGCGCCAGCAGGGCCCGGGGGTCGTCCATCGACTCCAGGTCGAAGAAGTGCTCGGGATCGGCGACCGCCGCCACGGGCTCGAAGAGCAGGGGCGCGGGGCGTAGCCGCGGTTCGTTCCGACGCGGCGTGGGCTCCGCCATGTCTCGTCCTCCTCATATGTTTTCCTGGGCCGCCTCTCAGGCTGCACCTCCTCCATTCTCCCCCGCCCCCCACGACCCCGTAACGGCCACCTTTCACCCCTCGCCCAGGGTGGTCAGGACCGCACGCGGAGCGCCACGCGCCCTTGTGGCGCACGAACAAGCCCCGCAACGCCAACCGGGTCCTCGGCCGACGCCTGGCCTTCCTGGCCCGCCGCCCAGAAGAGACCGCACGTCCAACGCTGCGGCCTGTGCAGGTCCCGCTACCGCGGCCTGTCAGGGTTGCCAGGGGACTCGGTGTTCTGTCAGGTGGGCCAGTACCGCGTGGTTGGCTTCCCAGCCGTCCGGGAACTTGACCAGCGTGCCCAGCTGGACCGGGTCGGTTGACGGGTATTCGTCCAGGAGGTCGGCCACGCCCGCCCGGCACACCACGATGCAGGCGTGCCGGTGCCGGGAGGCGAGCACGCACAGGCGGCCCGTCTCCAGGTGGAAGGCGGTGGCGTCGGGGCGGCCGGACAGCGGGTGGAGCACCACGGTCACGTCGTACTCCCGGCCCTGCAACCGGTTCGCCGTGTCGACGGTGACGTCGGCCACGCCCAGCTCGGCCAGCGCCGCCCGTACCGCCGCCGCCTGGTCCCGGTGGGCCGTGCCGACGGCGATCCGGCCCGCGGTGAGCGGGACCGGCCCCGTACCGCGCTCGGAGGTCGCCGCGCCCCCGCGGTCCAGCAGCCGGCGCACGACCGCGGCCACCGCCCGCACCGCCTCCGGATCCGTGCGCGGTGTGTGCCGGGCGGGCAGTTCCAGCAGGCCCCAGCCCGCGGCCGCCGCCTCGTCGATCACCCGGTCGGGTCCCGAGCCGTCGGACGGCACGGCGAAGGCGAGCCCGCGGTCGCCGTGGTCCGTGCCGCTGCGGAACGGCGTGTACGGATAGAACGCGTCCGAGACCAGGGGCGCCGCCGAGGCCGGCAGCCGCCAGGACACCGGCAGCCGGTGCTGCGGCAGTTCGGGGTTGTGCGCGAGCAGCGTCGTCACGGCGGACGCCGACGGGTCGTACGACAGCCCCGCCCACTGCTCGCTGCCCACGATCGCGAACGGGTCCAGCTGGCCCGGGTCGCCCACGAACAGCGCCCGTTCGAACAGCCCGGCCACCGCGAGCAGCGCGTCCGAGCGCATCTGGTACGCCTCGTCGACGATCGCGTGCCGCCACGGCTCGTCCACCGTGACGTGCGCCCATTTCGCGGCCGTGGACAGCACCACCGGAACGTCGGTCAGGTCCGCCGCCTTCGCCGACGTGCGCACGTTCGGCAGCTCGTCCAGCGCCTTGTCGTAGGGGTCGGCGTCGCTGCTGTGCAGCCGGCCAACGGGCAGCTCGGGGTTCTTCTCGGCGAGCCGCAGGACCAGGTCGTCGACCTGCGCGTTGGTCTGCGCGACCACCATCAGCGACCGCCCGGCGTCGGCGAGTTCGAGCGCGGCACGGACCACGAGCGTGGACTTGCCGGCGCCGGGCGGGGAGTCGACCACCACGCCCCGGTGCTCGCCGTGCAGGGTGTCGTTCAGGATCGCCTCGGTGGCCCGGGCCGCGGCGGCACCGGGGTCGAAGGCGCCCGCCGTGCTGACCGCGGTCACAGCGCGTCCTCCTCGGTGACGGGATCGGCGGCCTCCGGCACGGCCTCGCCGGGCGGCCCGCCGTGTGTCCACGGGGTCTGCTCCGGGTCGGGCAGCTTCGCCCCGCCGCGCTGGTCGTGCTCGAACAGCGTGAAGCACAGCCGGTCGCCCTTCTCCGGCACGGACCCGGCCTCGGGCTCCTTGCCGCGGCCCATCTTGTCCAGGATCCGCAGCACGATCAGCCCCTCGCCCTCGTATCCGACGAACTCCGCCGACTGCGGTCTGCCGCCCAGGGAGCGGTACGCCTTCGCCCGCTCCCCGAGGTGCGGCCGGTCGTCCGTGCAGACGGTGACCAGCGGGCGCGGACTGGGCCGCTTCCCCTCGCTGTACGCCATGACCACATCCGTGACCTCGCCCGCGAACGCCTCCCCGGCCAGCCGCCGGCCGGCCATCACCAGCGGGTCGTCGAGCGCTTCCTGAGCCTCTAGGCGGGCCTGTTCGCGCTCGCGCGCGGCCAGCTTGTTCGCCGCGGTGACCGCGTCGTCGCGGCGCGGCTGCGGGGGCTCGCCGGCCCGCACCCGGTCGCGGTGGCCGGTGAACGACCACCGGTCCCGGGTCCACCGCTCCTCGACATGCGCGCCCTCGGGCAGCGCCCGCAGCAGGTCGAGGCCGCGCCACACGGCGTCCCAGGTGGGCCGCGTACGGCTCTCGACCAGGGCGTGGATCTCCCGTTCGGCCGCGGTGACCGCGCCGAGCCGCGCGTCGGCCTGCAGACCGTCCTCGGCGGCGGCCAGGGCCGTGCGGGCGCGGTGGTGGCGCTCGATGGCGGGGGCCAGCAGCCGGTTGTCGAACGCCGGGTCGGTGGCGGGGCCCGCGGGCGGGTACAGCAACTGCCCTGCGGTGTCCCGCGCCCGCTCCACCCGCTCGGCCGCCGTGGCGCCCGAGACGCCGTCGGGCGGATCGATCCAGGCCAGCAGCGCGCCCAGGTGCTGGTCCTCCAGGCTGGACTGGCCGGTCGACCAGTGCCGGGCCAGCACGTCGGTCAGCGCGAGCAGCAGCGAGGAGCCGGGCACCCGGGCGCGCTCCCCGAAGTGGGTCAGCCACCGGCCGAGCAGCGGCACCCGCGGCGGCGCCGGGTACGGCGCCTGCGGATCCTGCTCGGCCGTGCGGCGAAAGCGCGTGGAGCGGCCCAGCAGCCGTACGAAGTCGACGCCCGCGCGGCTCGGCACGATCAGCTGGGGCGCGTCCGCGCACAGCTCCGTGACCACCTTGACCCGTTTGCCGGTCTCCGGGTCGGTCTCGGTGCGCTCGGCGTCCTCGACCCGGTCGGCGTACCCGTCGAGGTACGGCAGGACGATGTCGGCGAGTTCGGCGAAGAAGGCGAAGCGCAGGTCACGGTCGCGTGGCTGCGGCACGACCAGCAGCCGGGGCGCGGCACGGTCGGTGCCGACCAGGGCGCCGAGCGGGGCACCGGCCTCGCCCGCGGTGGTCAGCGGCACGAACACCAGGGGCCGGTCGGACAGGTGACGGTGCCGCACGGTGGCGGCGGGCCGGGCCCGGCCGCAGCTCACGGCCTCCAGCCGGCCGAGGGCGGCGATCAGCGACAAGGGGCCACCTCCCGGCCGGCCCGCGCTCCGGGAAGCGCCGACTCGCCCGGCGCCGCCTCGCCCGCTGCCGCCTCGCGCAGGGCCTCCGCGCGCAGGGCCTCCGCGCGCAGGGCCGCCGCCCGGCGCAGCGCGGCGACCGCCGGGTCGTCCGGGTCGCCGCTCGCGCCCCGGGCCGCCGACAGCACGTCCTCGACCGTGGCCAGACCGCCCAGCTCGGCGCGCAGCGGACGGCCGAGTGCGGTGACCGCACCGGCCGCGCGGGAGCGTGCCCGGCAGTGGAAGGCGAGTTCGCAGGCGGCCAGGCACTCGGGCGCGTACGTCGCCGGCACCGACTCGACCGCGGCCGTCAGCTCGGCGGCGGGCCGGTCCGGGGCGAAGCAGGTGCCCTCGGGCAGGGCGTCGGCGATGTCCTGGATGCGGGTGAGCCGGGCCAGCTGGCGGGCGGTGACGGCGCGCTGCTTGCGGACGTCGACGGCACAGGCGGCGGGCAGGTTGGAGAAGTCCTTGGGGCAGACCAGGAGGATCCGGTGGCGGACCCGTGGGACCGGGTCGAGGCGGGCGGCGACCTCCTCAAGGGCCAGCACGTACACCGCGGCCTGCCGGGCGGCGGCGCCCACCTTCGTCGGGTCCGCCGCGCCGTCCAGGATCGGGAAGGACTTGATCTCCACGACGGACCAGCTGCCGTCCGGGTGCACGACCACCGCGTCCGGCTCCAGGTACGTGGCGGAGCCCGCGACGTCGAGCGCCAGCATCGGATGGTCGAGCAGCGTCCAGGTGCCAGGGGCGGCCGTGGCCTCGCGCAGGGCCAGCGCCGTACGGGCCGTGCGCCCCTCGGGGCCGATCGCGGACAGGTCGGGGACGGCGGCATCCCGCGGCGGCTCGGCGGCCGGATCCAGCGCGGTGTGCACGAGCCGCAGCAGCTCGGCGCCGTTGTCGGCCTTCACCCGTGCCTCGAAGGCGTTGCCCCGGGTCAGGGCGAACTGGGACTGCCCGAAGACGGCCGGCGCGCCCAGCGCCTCGGCCAGCGCGGTCTTGTCGATCCCGGCGCCGTCCAGGATCGCCCGCCTGCGGCAGCCCGGGTTCGCGGCGAGCGCGGCGAGGGCGCGCGCGTCCAGCGCCTTGGCCGGGACGTCGGGGCCGCCGCGCAGTTCAGCGAGTCTTCCCCAGACTCTCGACTTCGCCGGGGTGGGGGACGTCCCAGTCCTGACGGCCGTCTCCCGCGTCCCCGGGGGAGCCGTCCGGCCCGGCTCCGGACCCGAGCCGATCCTCGCGCTGCCGTGGAAATCGTTCACCCGTCGAAGTCTGGCATCCGCCACCGACAATCGGGGAACCAGCGCCACCGGAGCGGCCCGTGACGGCGGGGGCGGCCGGGGCGGTCCTGGCCCGCAGCGCGTTCTGGGCCTGGGCCACGGCCGGCGTGAGACGGGCCCGCGCCGCGGCGACGGTCCGCGTTACATACGGCGCGAGCAGCAGCCCGGCGCCCATCACGACCGCGCCCGCGACCGCGTCCAGCAGATAGTGGTTGGCGGTGCCCATGACCACGATGGTGGTCAGCAGCGGGTAGGCCACGCCGAGGACCTTGGTGAAGCGGGTGCCGCCGTACCGCCACAGCATCACCCCGCACCACAGCGACCAGCCGACGTGCAGGCTCGGCATGGCCGCGTACTGGTTCGTCATGCTGCCAAGACCGCGCGGGGCGCTGGCCTGGCCGCCCCACCAGCCGTAGGAGCTGTACTGGGCCATCGTGTCGACGAAGCCGTGTTCCGGCGAGAGCAGCCGGGGCGGGCAGGTGGGCAGCAGGGTGAAGCCGATCAGGCCGATGAACGTGGACGTCATCAGCCAGGTGCGGGCCGCGCGGTAGTGGGCGGCCCGGAACCGGAAGACCCAGATCAGGATGACCGGCGTGACCAGGTAGTGCAGGGACGCGTACCAGAAGTCGGCGGGCACACCGAGCCACGCCTCGCGCGTGAACAGTCGGTTGAGCGGATGCTCGGCGTTGATGCGCAGGAACTTCTCGATGCGCAGGATCGCCAGCCCGTGGTCGACGGCGGTCGAGACGTCCCCCCGGGCGAGCAGCCGGCCGGCCGAGTAGCAGCCGTAGACCAGCAGGATCAGCGGCAGTTCGGTCCACCACCGCAGCCGGAACCGCGAGAGCACCCCGGTGCCCGGTGTCTCGGTCTGCGGCATCCGATCGCCCTCCCCCTCTTCCCGCGCGGCGCCCCGCGGGCCGACCGTGCCACTTTACGGTGTACGTGGTCCGCCCGTGCGGGGGGCGTTCCAGCCCTCAAAGACGCTGTGATCGCCCGCCGGGTTGCCCCTGCCGGGCGTGCGCGATGATGGACGGGTTCCGCTTCGGCGGCCTCCCGCCGCCCGTCCCGAAAGGCCCCCTCATGGCACCGCGCATCCTGTTGGCCCGGCACGGACAGACACAGTGGTCGCTGTCCGGCCAGCACACCGGCAGGACCGACGTGCCGCTCCTGGAGGAGGGGCGCCGGGGCGCCAAGCTGCTCGGCGAACGGCTGTACCGGGCGCCCCTGGACGGCCTGCCCGGGGCCGAGGTGCGCACCAGCCCGCTGGCACGCGCGCGTGAGACCTGCGAACTCGCCGGGTTCGGCGAGCGGGCCGATGCCTGGGACGCGCTCCTGGAATGGGACTACGGCGCCTATGAGGGCATGACCCCCGCCGAGATCCAGGCCGTACGCCCGGGCTGGCTCATCTGGCGCGACGGCGTGCCCGAGGGGGAGAGCCCGGCCGAGGTGACGGCCCGCGCGGACGAGGTGGTCGCCTGGGCCCGGTCGGTGGACCGCGACGTCCTGGTCTTCGCCCACGGGCACATCCTGCGCTCCATAGGGGCGCGGTGGCTGGGCCTGCCCCTGGACTTCGCCGCACGCATCCGCCTCAACCCCACGTCCCTGTCGGTCCTCGGCTGGGCGTACGGCGAACCGGCGATCGACAGCTGGAACGACCAGGGGCACCTCGCCGAGTGAGCGCCGTCACACACCGCGCGGCAGTGCGGCGTGCCGCTCCAGGAACTCGGAGACCCCGAAGGCCCCGCGGTGCGGCAGCAGCACGCGTGCCGTCCCGGCCAGCATCGTCTGGATGCGGGACGACTGGACCTGGTCCAGCAGCTCCAGGACCCGAAGCCCGGCCTGCGCGGCCTCGTCGGGCAGGCCCCCGCGCGCGAGGTCGTCGGCCAGTTCCGCCGTGTACAGGGCGATGTTCCGGGTGAAGTGCGGGTCCTGGAGCCGGGCCGCGCGGCGCGCGTGCCGGGCCGCGCGCGGCCAGTCGCCCAGCGTCGACCAGCACTGGGCCTCAAGCCCTTCCAGTTCGGCCTCTCCGTAGAACGTCATCCACTCGGGGTCGGCGTCCGAGCGGCCCCGCGCGAAGAGGGCATGTGCCCGGGCCAGCGCCTGTTCGCAGCCGGTGCGGTCGGCGAGCCCGGCCCAGCCGCCCGCCTCGCGCAGCGCGAGCAGCGACATCAGGCGCGCGGAGCCGAGCGGGCGTCCCGCCCGCTGCGCGGCCTGCGCCGCCCGCACCGCCTCCCGCGGCCGTCCGGCGTCCCGGGCGAGGAACGCCGTGTTGCAGAAGGCGTGCGCCTCCAGGGCCGGGTCCCCGGTCACCCGGGCTGTCGCCAGCGCCTCCGCGTAGTGCGAGCGCGCGTCGTCGAAACGGCCGGAGTCGTGCGCCAGCCAGCCCACCGAGATGGCCAGTTCACCGGCGCCCGAGTGCAGCCGGTCGGCCGAGGCCTGCCGGGTCGCACCGGCGTCCAGCAGCGCGTACGCGGCGCGCAGGGGGGCCGCCGCGCGCCGGTAGAGGCCGTCGGCGCCGTGCCGGTCGTCCAGCAGCCGGATCCGGCGGACGGCCTCTTCGAGCGCGGCCGCCTCCGCCGATCCGGCGCGCCGCGGCGGCCGGTCCGCGGGCGTGGCCGCGGCGTCGATGGTGAGGCCGAAGGGCCCCAGGGCGGCGGCCACCGTGGCGCCCCCGCCGGTCATGAATGCGCGACGCAGCACGTCGCTCTCCTCGTGGTTCTCGTGGTTCTCGTGCGTGTCGTACGGGTCCTGCGTGTCATACGGCTCGACGGCCGCCCCCGTGGCACCCGCGGCGGGCACCGGGTCGGTGCCGCGCGAGGGTGCCGCGTCCCCGGCCGGGCGTGCCCCGCGTCCGCGGACGGACGACCGGGGCGCGAAGCCGAGGTCGGCGAGCGTGCGGCCGGGGAACATGTGCAGGAACACCCGTTCGTACGCGTAGTTCGGGCAGCGGATCTCACCCGCCTCCACCCGGCCGACGTAGCGCGCGTCACAGCTCACCCGCTCACCGATCTCGCGAGCGGCACGCCGTACCAGCGCCGCGAACTCGGCGGGTGAACGCCGGCCGCGCAGGCGCCGGAAGGCGAGGTTCGGCCGCGTTGGGCGGTCGGGCTGTGACGAGGTCACCGTTGACGACGCCATGGCCGGGGGGTCCTCTCTGCGAACCGTCGAACCATGCCGGATCCGAGGTGAGTTGTGCGTGTGGCATCCTGTTCCGGCGAGCAAGAACGTACCGGTTGTGACGGTCCCGCCACGCAGTGTTTGGCTACAAATCGGATATCTGCCCCACGATCTGCCATGAACTGCCATCCTTTGCGGCGGACTTGCGCGTAGCTGTTGACGCTCTGCCGCGTTGAACCGGGTGGACTGCAGGAGGCTGCGTGGTGGAGGCCGGGATGGAGACCAGCCGGAGCAACGATCCTTGTACCTCGTCGCGAGCGGCGTGCGACCTCGTGACGGTGCCGACCCGGCAGGGGTTGGAGGCCGTGGACATCCTGCGGCGGGGGGCCGCGGACGGCGTGGGCCCCGTGCTGCACGACGACGGGGGCGGCACCCTCGGCTTCCTCGTGCCGCCCGGCACGGCGGCCGCCTGGGACGTCCCGGGCAGCACCTGCACCGAGACCGACGGGCGCGGCCTGAGCCTGAATCCCGAGCCCCCGGTGGAGGGTTCGGACTGGCTCGTACCGCCCGGCGAGGCCGACCCCGCCACGGACCCGACGGTGCTGCGTCACGCCCTCGGAGAGGCGGCCCGCCTGATCAAGGCGGCGGACAGCTGCCGCTGAACGCTCCGCCGTCGGGGCCGGTTTGCGTGGTCGGCCGCCCGCGCTGCGGCCCCCGTGGACCGCAGCGGGCGGCCTTCGGCCGGACCCCGGGCCGGGCCTGCCTTCGGACCGACCCCGGTCCGCCCGCCGGAGGCACCGTGGCCGGGCGCGCGACGCGGCCCACGCGACTTCGGACGCCGCGCCGCCCGCACCGAGCCGCCGGACGCCCGCACCGGGCCTGTCGCGGCGCGCGCACTGGTGGTGAGGGTGCGCGCACCGGGCCTGTCGTGTCGCCCGCACCGGGCCGCCGGACGCCCGTGCCGGGCCCCGTCGCGTCACCCGTACCGGGCTTGTCGCGGCGCGCACTCGTGGTGAGGGTGCGCGCACCGGGCTTATCGCGTCGTCCGTGCCGGGCCCCTCGCGGCGCGCGTACCGGGCCGGTTGGTGCGGGCGCACCGGCCGGCTCGGGCGGGGTCTGCGTGGACGTCGTGTCCGTGGTCGGTGGGCGTGTGCGGCGGCTGCGAGAATGAGGGGGTGGGCAGGGCAAGGAATTCTCGGCGCGGGTCGGCGGCCGCCGACGCCGTCGCGGAGAGCGTCGACGGCGGGCTGGCACAGCTGATACCCGACCCGGACCGCGGACGGGCCTGGACGCTGCTGATCGACGGGGCCCCGCAGTCGCATGTCGACCTGGACGACCCCGCCCATCTCTCCTTCGAGTACCAGCGCCGGCTCGGACACGTCGTCGATCTGGCAGGACCGCCCGGAAAGCCGCTGCGCGCCGTACACCTCGGCGGCGGCGCCTGCACCCTCGCCCGGTACGTCGCCGCCACCCGCCCCCGCTCCACCCAGCAGGTGGTCGAACGCGACGCACGCCTTGTCGAACTCGTACGCAGACGGCTGCCGTTGGACCCGGCCGCCCGGATCCGCATGCGCTCCACGGACGCGCGCGCGGGCCTCGCCAAGGTCCCGGACGGCTGGGCCGACCTCATCGTCACCGACGTGTTCAGCGGCGCCCGGACCCCCGCCCACCTCACCTCGACCGAATTCCTCGACGAGGTCCGCCGCGCGCTGGGCCCCACCGGCGTCTACGCCGCCAACCTCACCGACGGCCCGCCGCTCGCCCATCTGCGCGGCCAGATCGCCACCGCAGCCGCCCGGTTCGCCGAGGTCGCGCTGGTCGCCGACCCGGCGGTGCTGCGCGGCAAACGGTTCGGCAACGCGGTCCTGGTCGCCGCCGACCGCCCGCTGCCGATCGCCGAACTGACCCGCCGTACCGCCTCCGACCCGCACCCCGGCCGGGTCGAACACGGCAAGCCGCTCACCGACTTCACCGGCGGCGCCACCCCCGTCACGGACGCGGCGGCAACAGCCTCCCCACCCCCACCCCCATCGGCCTTCCACTGACCCCTGCGGTCGAAGCGGACCGGGCTCAGTAGGTGCCGATCTCCACGCGGGGTGGGCCGTCGTGCCATGTGCAGAACACGGACACCCGGTCCGCGCCGCGGGTGAACTCCACGCGGATCCAGCTCTCCGTCTTCCACACCTGCATCGACCACCCCGTGCCCGGGGTAGCCGAGACCAGGGACGCGCTCGTCTCCCCGAGGTCGAACACCGCACGCCCGCCGTCGGTGTCGTAGCCCCTGACCCGGCCGGAGGCGGTGGGGGACGGCGACGGCGCGGGACTGCTCGGCGCGCTACGGGCGGGCGCCGGCGTGCGCCGCGCGGAAGGCGTGTCCGACGGCTGCCGAGCGGGCGTCCGCGACGGGGACGGCGGCCGTGCGGTCGCCGGCACCAGCGGCTTCGCGCCCTGCGTGGTCGCGTCGGCCGCCGTGATGGGCAGGGCGCGGGGCGGGTCGTACGCGGTCCCCGCCATCACCGTGTGCACACCCCACCACGACAGCGTGACCGCCGCGCCCGTGGCGAGCGACCACGCCAGTACGTGTACGAGTCCTCTGCGCATCGTCGGCCATACTGCCCCACCCGCCCCACGGACCGCACCCGGCGGGAGTTGTCCACAGGCCCCGGACCGCGTGGGCCGCATGGCGTACGGTGCGGCGCATGGCAAGTGTGCTCGTGGTCGAGGACGACCAGTTCGTACGCTCGGCGCTCATCCGGCACCTGACCGACGCCTCGCACACCGTGCGCAGCGTCGGCACGGCACTGGAGGCGCTGCGCGAGGTCGCCCATTTCCGCTTCGACGTGGTCATCCTCGACCTCGGACTGCCCGATCTGGACGGGTCCGAGGCCCTGAAGATGCTGCGCGGCATCACCGACGTACCCGTGATCATCGCCACGGCCCGGGACGACGAGGCGGAAATCGTCCGGCTGCTGAACGCGGGGGCGGACGACTATCTGACCAAGCCGTTCTCGGTCGACCACCTGTCCGCGCGCATCGCCGCCGTGCTGCGCCGGTCCCGCGCGGCCCTGGCCGGCGCCGCGCCGCCCTCCGTGCTGCGCGTCGGCGGTCTCAGCGTCGATCCGCTGCGCCGCCAGGCCGAGTTGGACGGCGTACGGCTCGACCTGACCCGCCGCGAGTTCGACCTGCTCGCCTTCCTGGCCGCCAGGCCCGGCGTCGTCGTACCCCGCAGGGAACTGCTCGCCGAGGTCTGGCAGCAGTCGTACGGCGACGACCAGACCATCGACGTCCATCTGTCCTGGCTGCGCCGGAAGTTGGGGGAGACCGCCGCCCGGCCGCGCTATCTGCACACCCTGCGGGGCGTCGGCGTGAAGCTGGAGCCGCCCGGAGGGGGGTCCGCGCCATGAGGTGGGCCCTGGTCAAGGTGTGTCTCGCGGTCACCACGATGGTCGTGGTCGCCTTCGCCGTGCCGCTCGGACTGGTCATCAAGGAGATGGCCCGCGACCGCGCCTTCTCCAACGCGGAGCGCGAGGCCGCCGCCCTCGCCCCCGCGCTGTCCATCACCACCGACCGGGGCAAGCTGGAGCGGGTGGTGGCCTCGGCGGGCTCCGACTCCGGGATGGCCGTGCACATACCGGCCGTGGACGGCACCGCCGCCGTCGACATCGGCCGGCAGCGCGCCGCCGACCGGGACATCGGCACCGTGCGCCGACTGGGCCGCGCCTCCACCACCGAGGTGCCGGGCGGTTCGACACTGCTCCAGCCGGTCGCGCTCAGCTCGGGCGCCATCGCGGTGGTGGAGGTGTTCGTCCCCGACTCCGACGTCGGCAAGGGCGTCGGCACCGCCTGGGGCGTCCTCGCCGCGGTCGGCGTCGCCCTGGTCCTCGGCTCGGTCGCGGTCGCCGACCGGCTCGGCGTGCGGATGGTGCAGCCCGCGCAGCGGCTGGTCGAGGGCGCCCACGACCTGGGGGAGGGCAAGCTGGGGGCGCGGGTGCCCGAGGACGGGCCGAACGAACTGCGGCTGGCCGCGGTCGCGTTCAACTCCATGGCCGACCAGGTCGTCCAACTCCTCGCCAACGAGCGGGAACTGGCCGCGGACCTGTCCCACCGGCTGCGCACGCCCCTGACCGTGCTGCGGCTGAACGCGGCCTCGCTCGGCGAGGGGCCCGCCGCCGACCAGACCCGGGCCGCCGTCGAACAGCTGGAGCGCGAGGTCGACACCATCATCCGCACCGCACGGGACGCCAAGCCGCAGACGGCCGCGGCCGGGCCGGGAGCGGGCTGTGACGCGGCCGAGGTCGTCCGGGAGCGCATGGCGTTCTGGTCCGCGCTCGCCGAGGACGAGGGCCGCAAGTGGCGGGTGGCCGGGGTGGAGCGTCCGGTACGCATCCCGGTGGCCCGCGCCGACCTGGCCGCCGCGCTCGACGCGCTGCTCGGCAACGTCTTCCGGCACACCGCCGAGGGCACGGCCTTCGCGGTCGACGTGCACAACGGCGAGGACGCGGTGATCGTGCTGGTGTCCGACGCGGGTCCCGGCATACCCGACCCGGAGGCGGCGATGGCCCGCGGCCGTGGCTCCGGCAGCGACGGCTCGACCGGACTGGGCCTGGACATCGTGCGCAGGCTCGCCGAGTCCACCGGCGGTGACGTGCGGATCGGCTCGTCGGTGCTGGGCGGCACCGAGGTGCGCCTCTGGATCCAGCTGGCCGGGCGGGAACCGGTGCGCCGAGGACACCGCGGCGCGGTCCGCCGCCGCAGACGCCCGGCCGTGCACTGACACGCCCCCGCCCGTACCCGCTGCCGGCCTCGACCTTTAACCGTCCCCGATCCCTTCCTTAAGCGCACCCTAAGAACCCCAACGCCCGCCCGGATCAAGTGCTTTGCCCGATTCCGGCTCGCTAGCGTGCTGCCGCACCCACCCCCCGCGAACAGTGAAGGCAGGCACGCGCATGAGCACGCACCGGCGCAGGATCAGAGGCAGGCACAAGGCGTTGGGCGGTCTCCTGGCGGCTGCCGCGGTCGCCGGCGGTGCCGTCCTGCTCACCGGCACCGCGCAGGCGGCCGGCGTCGGCGCCGCGTACACCAGGACCAGCGACTGGTCGACGGGGTACACCGCGCAGTACGTCGTCACGAACAACAGCGGCGGGCCGCAGCGGGACTGGACGCTGGAGTTCGACCTGCCGGCCGGCACCAAGCTCGGCTCCCTGTGGAACGGTGAGTCGAGCGTGAACGGCCGGCATGTCACGGTGAAGCCGCCCAGGTGGCAGACCGACGGCCTGGCGGCCGGCGCATCGCTCACCGTCGGCTTCGTGGTCAACGGCACCGCCGACCCCACCGGTTGTCTGATCGGCGGGGCGAAGTGCTCGGCGGACGGCGCCGCGACGCCCGAGCCGAGCGGCCGCCCGAGCGACGCACCCACCCCGACCGCGACGCCGTCCTCCCCGGACCAGACGACCCCGACCGCCACGGGCAGCCCGTCCCCGTCCGGGAGCGCCGGCACCGGCGCGGCCGCCGGCGCGGGCTTCGCCCCGTACGTCGACACCTCCCTGTACCCGGCCTTCGACCTGTCGGCGAGCGCCGCGGCGACCGGCGTGAAGGACTACAACCTCGCCTTCGTCACCGACGGCGGCGGCTGCACCCCCAAGTGGGGCGGCGTGACGGACCTGTCGGGCGACGGCGTCGCCGCGCAGATCGGCGCCCTGCGCGCCGAGGGCGGCGACGTCCGGGTCTCCTTCGGCGGCGCCTCCGGCTCCGAACTGGCCACGACCTGCTCCTCGGCGGACGCGCTGGCGGCGGCGTACGGCAAGGTGGTCGACGCGTACGGGCTCACGAAGGTCGACTTCGACGTGGAGGGCGGGGCACTGCCCGACACCGCGGCCAACACCCGGCGCGCCCAGGCCATCGCCCGGCTCCAGGCCCGGCACCCCGGCCTCGACGTCTCCTTCACGCTGCCCGTGATGCCCGAGGGCCTCACCCAGGACGGCGTGAACCTGCTGGCCGACGCGAGGTCCAACGGCGTGCGGATCGGCACCGTGAACATCATGGCGATGGACTACGGCCCCGCGTACAGCGGTGACATGGGCGACTACGCCGAGCAGGCGGCGACCGCGACACAGGCGCAGATCAAGAGCGTGCTCGGCCTCTCGGACGGCGCCGCGTGGCAGGCGGTCGCGGTCACCCCGATGATCGGCGTCAACGACGTCTCCTCCGAGGTCTTCACGGTCGACGACGCCGCTCAGCTCGTCGACTTCGCCAGGTCCAAGGGCCTCGGCGGGCTGTCCATGTGGTCCGCGACCCGCGACAAGCAGTGCGCGGGCGGCAGTAAGCCCACCGCCGACGCCACATGCAGCTCGATCGTCCAGGACCCGTTCGCCTTCTCCAAGGCGTTCGCCGCCTACCGCTGACCCGAACCCCTTCACCACCGCCCGACCCGAGGCCCTTTTGGGGACACGGGGGCGGCGCCCCGGCCGGCATCCCCCCACCCGGCCGGGGCGCCGATATTTCCGCGGTCCTGATCGGAACGTACTGACGGCCGCGAAGTCCACGGGGATAATGGGGCGTTGTGTGGTGGGGGAGATCCTTGCGAAGCGGCGCCGCCGCTGTCGTGTGCGGGCTGCTGCTGGCCGGGTGCACGGAGTCCGGCGAGCCCTCGGCGACCGGCCGGCCGTCGGCGTCCCGCGCGGCCGAGGGCGGCGCGGCGCCGAGCGGTTCCGCGACGGCATCCGCCGAGGGCCCGACACAGCGGGCCGACCCGGCGAAGCTGCCGGCGACCCCCGGGGCCGCGCGTGCGCTGATCCGCCGGGTGATCGCCGACGAGGGCACCGTCGGCGACGGGGCCCGGCGCGGCACGCCGTACGAGAGCGACCCGGGTACCTGGGCCGTGCTGGGTGAGGACTGCGCCTGGCGCCGCGCCGCACTGCGCGGCGACGTCCTGGCCAACCTGCGGCGGAACTTCGAGGTGCCGGGGGCCGACGGCGCGGCCGGGCTGCGGCTGTCGGCGGAGGTCACCGTGCACCGCACGACGCTCGACGCCGCCTGGGAGCAGGCCCGGATGCAGGAGGAGGCCATCCAGTGCCCGGAGCAGACCCTGGGCGCCGGCGAGAGGCTGACCGATCTGACCTCGTCCACGTACGCCTGGGGTGAGGGAAACAACACCTACAGCGACGACTCCCTGATCGAGAGCGGCCGGTGCGTCGGTGAGACGCGCGGCGGCCCCCGCCCGTACTGGTGGATCCAGGCCACCTTCGGGCCGGTCGTCGTCAGCGCGTCCCTGTGCGGCGGCACGGAGCGGGCGCGGGACGCGTCCGTGGACCTGGTCCAGACGTACTTCACGCGGATGCTGCGGAACGTGAAGGACGCGATCGCCCGCCCGGCCGGCGCGCCCGCGCCCACCGCGTCCGGTGGCCGGGGAGGCGCGTGATGGAGCGACTGCTGCCCTCCGACCCCTCCCGACTGGGCGACCACCGGCTGCTCGGACGGCTCGGCTCCGGCGGCATGGGCGTGGTGTACCTGGCGCGCAC
Source organism: Streptomyces sp. NPDC102462 (assembly GCF_044765425.1). NCBI lineage: Bacteria > Bacillati > Actinomycetota > Actinomycetes > Kitasatosporales > Streptomycetaceae > Streptomyces > Streptomyces sp. NPDC102462. Next base: position 44,782 of record NZ_JBIWKB010000053.1, read on the forward strand.
GGCCGACGGGGACCTCGCCGCCGTCAAGGTGATCAAGGCCGAGTACGCCGACGACCCCGAGTTCCGGGAGCGGTTCCGGCGCGAGACGGCCGCGGCCGGGCAGGCCCGCAGCCCCTGGGTGGTACGGGTGACCGGCGCCGACCCCGAGGCCACGGCGCCGTGGCTGGCGACCGCGTTCGTCCCCGGCCCCTCGCTCGCCGAGGCCGTCGCGGCGTGCGGACCGCTCCCGGTGCCGGCCGTGCGGGTGCTCGGACATGTGCTGGCGCGGGCGCTCGAAGCCGTCCACGACGCGGGCCTGGTGCACCGGGACGTCAAACCGGGCAACGTCCTGCTGGCCCTCGACGGCCCCCGCCTGATCGACTTCGGCATCGCCCGTTCCACCGCCCCCGGGGCGACCGCGCTCACCTCGGACGGCGTGGTCGTCGGCACGCCCGGCTTCCTCTCCCCGGAGCAGGCACAGGCCCGGCCCACGGGCCCGGCGAGCGACGTGTTCTCGCTGGGCTGCGTCCTCGCGTACGCGGCGACCGGACGCCTCCCCTTCGGCACCGGTGCGGCCGACGCCCTGCTGTACCGCACCGTGCACGACCGGCCCGACCTGGACGGAGTCGAGGACGACGGGCTGCGCGCGCTGCTGGCGCGCTGCCTGGCCAAGGAGCCCGCCGAGCGGCCCACGCCGGCCGAGGCCGCCGCCGGCCTCGCCGGCGACGCCCCCGCCGACGACGCCCTGGCCGACCCGGCCGACTGGCTGCCCGCACCCGTCGTCCGCATGATCGCCGACCGGTCCGCCGGGCTGCTGGCGCTGCCCGAGGTGGAGCCCACCGAGGCGGATGCCGCGCGGCGCGGCGGCACCTCCCGGCGGCGGCTGCTGTCCCTGGCGGCGGGCGGCGCCGTGCTCGTCGCGGCCGGCGGCGGCAGCGCGCTGTGGGCGGCGCTGCGCGACGGCGGCGAACGGCCCGGCACACCGGCCGGCCGGCGCTGGACGATCGGCGTCCAGGCCGATCTGAGCGGGCCGCAGCGGGCCGCGGGCCGGGCCCAGGAACGGGCGGTGCGGCTCGCCGTCGACGCGTTCAACTCCCGCGCGGACAGACCCTTCACGCTCACCGTCGAGTCCGTGGACGACCGGGGCGGCACGGCCGGTGCGCGGGCGGCGGCCCGCCGGCTGACCGGTGACCGCGATGTGCTCGCCGTGCTCGGCCCCACCGGCTTCACCTCCGCCGCGGCCTGTCTGGCGTCGTACGAGAACGCCGGGCTGCCCCTGCTGACGGTGTCCGAGCTGTGCCTGTCCGCACCGGACTCCGCCCAGGTCCTCGACCCGCGCGTCTACTTCCGCTGCACCCCGGCCAACATGGTCGGCGGCTATCTCACCGACGCCGCGCTGGCCGGCCTGGGCGCCAAGCGGCCCGGCGTGCTCATGGACCGCGCGGGCAGACTCACCGGCCGGGAACCCGTCCAGCTGGCGTACCGCATGGCCGCCGGGTTCAAGCTCGACCCGTACGTGCGGATCGTGCCCGCCGCAGCGCCGGACCCGGCCGCGGTCGTCTCCGACCTGCTCGCCCACGACATCGACGGCCTCTACTACACCGGCACCGCCGAACGGGCCGCGCTGGTGGCGCGGGCGCTGGCCGAACGCGGCTTCGACGGGCCGCGGTTCCTCGACACCCCCGCCGCCACGGACGCCTTCACCGCCCGCGCGGGCGAGGCCGCCGACGGCTGGCAGGCCCTCACCTCGTTCGCCGCCCCGGACGCCCCCGCGGTGCGGACCTTCGCCGCCGCGTACCGCGAGCGCTACGGCGCCGCCCCCGGCATCTGGGCCGTCGAGGCCCATGACGTCGCCCGCCTCGTCATCGACCGGCTCACCGCCGTCGAGCGGAGCAAGGGGCGGCGGCCGAGCCGCGGTGAACTCGCCGCGGCCCTGCGCACGGCCGACTACAAGGGGGCGGCGGCCACGTACGCCTTCGAGAAGGACGGCACGTTCAAGGGCGGCCGGCTCAGCCATCTGCGGGTGTCCGGCGGACGCTGGCGGTACGTCGGCCCGGTGCCGCTCACCTGAGGCGGGCGCGATGCGGGCACTGACGGCGGACGACCCCGCCACGGTCGGCGGGCACCGGCTGCTGGCCCGGCTCGGCGCGGGCGGCATGGGCGTGGTGTACCTGGCGCGCAACCGGGGCGGGCGGCTCGTCGCGCTCAAGGTGATCCGCGCCGAGCATGCCGCCGAACCGCAGTTCCGGGCCCGGTTCCGGCGCGAGGCCCGGCTGGCCGCCCGGGTGCGGGGCCGCTGGGTGGTGCCGGTCACCGATGCCGACCCCGAGGCCCGCGAACCGTGGCTGGCGACGGCGTTCGTGCCCGGGCCCACCCTGGCCGAGGCGGTGGCCGGGCACGGCCCGCTGCCCGTGCGCGCCGTGCTCACCCTCGGGCAGCGCATCGCCGAGGCGCTGGCCGACGTGCACGCGGCCGGGCTGGTCCACCGGGACGTCAAGCCCGGCAACATCGTCCTCGGCCGGGACGGGCCCCACCTCATCGACTTCGGCATCGTCCGCGGCGGCGGGGCCACCGCGCTGACCGCGCCGGACGCGGTGATCGGCACCCCCGGCTATCTCTCCCCGGAACAGACCCGCGCCTACGGCGACGACGTCGGCCCGGCGAGCGATGTGTTCTCGCTGGGCTGCGCCCTGGTGTACGCGGCCTCGGGCCGGCCCCCGTTCGGCGGCGGCGACCCGGCCACCGTGCTCTACCGCACCGTCCACGAGGAGCCGGACGTCCGCGGACTCGACCGGCTGCCCGGCCCGGCGGGCGCCGCCGTCGCCGGCTGTCTCGCCAAGGACGCGGCCCGCCGGCCCACGGCACCCGACCTGAGCGCGGCCCTGGCCGCCGCCGGCAGCCGCCGTGACCCCCGTGAGAGCGGGCAACTCGCCGACCCCGGTGACTGGTTGCCGCCCGCACTGGTGCGACTGGTGGCCGCGCGCGCCGCCCAGGCACTGGACCCGCCCCCGAGGACGCCCGAAGCCACCGCGGGCCCAGCGGGCGCCGAGGACGTCCCCGTGCCCGGCCGCCGCCGGTTCCTGGCCGTCGGCGCGGCGGCGGGCGGGGCGCTGCTCGCCGGGGGCGCCGGGGCGGCCGTCCTGCTGCTGCGCGACGGCACGGGCCGCGGCACGGCACCGCCCGAGCACACCATCGGCCTGCACGGCATCGGCCCCGACCAGGAGCGCGGCGCCCGGCTCGCCGTCGCCGCGCACAACGCGGGCACCGGCATCCGGTTCCGGCTCGCGCTACGGGCCGTCGCCGGCGGGCAGCGGGCCGACGAGGCAGCCCGCGCGGCCCGGCTGTTGGCCGCCGACCCGGCGGTGCTCGCGGTGCTCGGTCCCAGCACCGCCACGGCGGTGCACGCGGCGGCGCCGGTGTACGGGGCCCACAATCTGCCGACGCTGCTGGTCTCGGCGACCCCCACCGCGCGGGACACGGCCCAGGTGCGCTCCCTGTGCGTGACCCGGGTCGGCGACGACGCGCTCGGCCTGCCGCTGTCCGTCTATCTCACCCAGGCCCGTCCGTCCCGGCGCACCGCCGTCGTGGAGGACCTGGCCGCCGGGCCGGCGGGCCGCGAACTGGCGCGCATGATGGCCGCGTTGCCGCCCGGCGGCGGCGCCACGACCCGGCACCCGGTGGCCGCGGACCGGACCGACTTCCGCGCGGTCGTCGCCGACGCGCTGGCGACGCGGCCGGATGCCGTCGTCTACGCCGGCACCTCGCCCACCCGGGCCGCCGCCTGCGCCCGCGCGCTGCACGGGGCCGGGTTCACCGGTGCCCGCGTCGCCGTCGAGCCCGTGCTGCGCGGCGCGTTCCTGGACGCGGCGGGCGCGGCGGCCGACGGCTGGGTCCTCGCCGCGCCCTACGCCGAGCCCCGGTCGATGAACACCGCCGCCGCCCGCGCCTTCACCGCCGCCCACCGCGACCGCTACGGCGCCGATCCGGCACGGTGGGCGGCCGAGGCCCATGACGCCGTCGTCCTGATCGCCCGCACCCTGGACGCGCTCGGCGGCGGCCCAGACCTCACCCGGGGCCAGGTCGCGGAACGCCTGTTCCGGACTCCGGTCCAGGGCGTCGCCAAGCCGATCCGCTTCGACACCGCCCACGCCCTCGACGACACCGACGCAAGCTTCCTCTACGGCGCCGCATCCGCCCGCTTCCACTTCCTGAACCGCTACGACCGCCTCACCCGCCCGTTCACACCCTGAGCGGGCCCGGCGAAGTAGCGCGCCGGTTCGACAGCGCTCCCCAAAGGGGCGCGGGGCTGTATCGATGTGCGGCTCCGCCGCGTGGGCGCGACCAGCCACGACGCTGCCGCAGAAGACCGACCACCCATCACGGCGCAACCGGCGGAGCGCGCCGTCAGACGCCGTCCGTCGGCGGCAGCGCGCCGGACCGGGCGGCCTGTCCGTACCACCGCGCGCTCGACTTCGGTGTCCGCTCCAGCGTGGCGTAGTCGACGTACACCGCGCCGAAGCGCTTCTCGTAGCCGTACGCCCACTCGAAGTTGTCCATCAGGGACCACAGGTAGTAGCCGCGTACGTCCGCGCCGTCCGCGATGGCCCGGCGGACCGCCGACAGATGGCCGTGCAGATAGGCGATGCGCTCCGGGTCGTGCACCCGGCCGTCCGGGTCCGGCTTGTCGTCGTAGGCGGCCCCGTTCTCCGTCACGTACAGCGCGAGGTCCGGGGCCTCCCGGGAGTAGCGCATGATCAGCTCGTGCAGGCCCGTCGGGTCGATCGTCCAGCCCATCTCCGTGCGCTCGCCCGGCGTCTGGTGGAAGGCCACGCCGTCCGCGGCCGGCCAGGGCGAGTGCTCGCTCGTCCCGTGCCCGTCGGCCCGCGGCCCGGTCGCGTCCGGGTCGGCCGCCGAGACCAGCGTGGGCGTGTAGTAGTTGAGGCCCAGCGCGTCCAGCGGCTGGTGGATCGCGCGCAGGTCGCCGTCCCGAATGTGGGACCAGTCGGTGACCGATGCCGTGTCCCGCAGCAGCGTCTCCGGGTACGCCCCGTGCAGCACCGGGCCGTGGAAGATGCCGTTGGCCAGGTCGTCGATCCGGCGGCCCGCCGCGAGGTCCGCCGGGTCCTGCGAAACGGTGCGCACCACCGAGGAGTTGAGGCTGATCGCGATGGTGTTGCGGGCCGGCAGCACCGTACGCAGGGCCGAAGTGGCCAGCCCGTGCGCCAGGTTGAGGTGGTGCGCGGCGCGCAGCGAGGCCGCCGGGTCGGTGCGGCCCGGCGCGTGCACCCCGGAGCCGTAGCCGAGGAAGGCGCTGCACCAGGGCTCGTTGAGGGTGATCCACTGCTCCACCCGGTCGCCCAGGGCCTCGCCGACGATCTGCGCGTACTCGGCGAACCGGAGGGCGGTGTCCCGCTCCGGCCAGCCGCCCGCGTCCTCCAGCTCCTGCGGCAGGTCCCAGTGGTAGAGGGTGACGGCCGGCTTGATGCCGGCGGCCAGGAGTTCGTCGACCAGACGGCGGTAGAAGTCCAGGCCCACCTGGACGGCCGGGCCCCGGCCCGTCGGCTGTACCCGCGGCCAGGAGATCGAGAACCGGTAGGCGTTCAGGCCGAGGTCGGCCATCAGCGCCACGTCCTCGCGGTAGCGGTGGTAGTGGTCGACCGCGATGTCACCGGTGTCGCCGCCGGCCGTCCTGCCGGGCGTATGGCTGAAGGTGTCCCAGATCGAGGGGGTGCGGCCGTCCTCCCGTACCGCCCCCTCGATCTGGTACGCGGAGGTCGCGGCGCCCCAGAGGAAGGCGGGAGGAAAACTCACGGAGGTAACGGGCTCAGGCATGGAAGCGCTCCCATCGAGTGGTCGTGGAGACCGGTGGGGTGGTGAAGAGAAGTAAAGGGAGGGGCGGGGCGGGGAAGGGCGGGGCGGGGCACGGGGGCCGGGGCGGCGGCGGCCCGGCCCCCGGGGCTCCGGGGCCCGTGGGGTCAGCCCTTGATCGCGCCCTGCATGATCCCGCCCACGATCTGCTTGCCGAACAGCAGGAAGGCGACCAGCAGCGGCAGCGTGCCGAGCAGCGCGCCCGCCATGATCACCGCCTGGTCCGGCACATAGCCGGTGCCGAGCGAGTTCAGGGCGACCTGCACGGTCGGGTTCTGCTGGTTCAGGGCGATGATCGGCCACAGGAAGTCGTTCCAGGCGAACACGAAGGTCAGCAGGCCGAGCACGGCCATCGCCGGCCGCGCCGCCGGGAACACCACGTGCCACACGACCCGCAGACTGCTCGCCCCGTCCACCCGGGCCGCCTCGATCAGCTCGGTCGGCAGCGCCTGCACCAGGTACTGCCGCATGAAGAACGTGCCGAACGCGGTCACCAGGCTGGGCAGGATCACCGTCTGCAACTGGTTCGACCAGCCCAGGTCCGACATCCACAGATACAGCGGTACGACGGCGAGCTGCGGCGGGATCATCATGGTGCCGATCGTCAGCACCAGCAGCAGGTTGGAGAACCGGAACCGCAGCTTGGCGAAGGCGAACCCGGCGAGGGTCGCGAACAGCACCGTGCTCACCGTGATCGTGCCCGCCACGATCAGCGAGTTGACCATGGCGGTGCCCAGTCCCGCCTCGTCCCAGGCGGACTGCAGGTTGGAGAACAGGTTGCCGCCGAACCACAGCGGCGGCGGGGTCTGGGCCAGCCGCCGGTCGGTGCGGGAGGCCGCGACCGCCGTCCACACCAGCGGCGCCAGCGAGACCAGTGCGAAGACCGTCAGGACGACATAGGTGACCGGACCCGCGTGCAGTTGCTTGCCCGCGCCCATCACCCGGCGTCGTCCGCGCCCCGGCCGCTCGGTGCCCGCGGCGCCCGGGAGGGTGAGTTCACTGGTGGTCATTGGGACTTCCTCAGGCGTCGGGTGAACAGCATGTTGATCACGGCGACGATCACCAGGATCAGGAACATCGACCAGGCGATCGCGGACGCCTTGCCCAGGTTGCCGATGATCCAGCCCTGGTCGTACATGTACAGGCCGAGCGTCTGGTACTGGTGCTCGGAGCCGCCCTTGGAGCCGCTGACCCCGCCGAACAGCAGCGGCTCGCCGAACAGCTGGGTCGCGCCGATGGTGGAGACGACCACCGTGAACAGGATCGTCGGCCGCAGCTGGGGGATCGTCACATGCCGGAACTGCTGCCAGCGGTTGGCGCCGTCGATCGCCGCCGACTCGTACAGGTCGGTCGGGATGGCCTGCATCGCGGCCAGATAGATCAGCGCGTTGTAGCCGGTCCACCGCCAGATCACGATGGAGGACACCGCGAACTGCGAACCCCAGTCGGATTCACGCCAGTTGACCGGATCCACACCGAAGAAGTGCAGGATCCAGTTGACCATGCCGCCGTCCCACGAGTACAGCAGCGTGAACACCAGCGTCGCCGCGGCCACCGAGGTGGCGTACGGCGTGAGCATCACGACCCGCCACACGGTCGAGCCGCGCAGCCGGTAGTTCAGCAGATGCGCGAGCCCGAGCGCGGCCAGCAGCTGCGGCACGGTCGAGATCACCCCGATGGTGAAGGTGTTCTTCAGGGCGTTCCAGAAGAAGTCCGACGACCACAGGTTCTGGTAGTTGTCCAGGCCGGCCCAGGTCTGGTGGTCCAGCGACGACAACTGCACATGGTGCAGCGAGTACCAGGCCGTGTACAGCAGCGGGACCAGCGAGAAGGCCCCGAAGAGTATGAAGAAGGGGGCGATGAACGCGTACGGCGACGCCTTCATGTCCCAGCGGTAGAACCGGCTGCGCCAGGAGTCGGCGCCCGCCGGCGCACCGCGACCGTGAGCGCCCCGGGCCGCGCCCGGCTGGGAGCCGGGCGCGGCGTCGGCACTCGACGCGGGCTGCGCGAGAGCCTGCTTGGAGCTGGTCACTGGCCGAGCACGTCCTTGATCTCCTTGGTGGCGGCGTCCCAGCCCTGCGTCGGGGTCTTGCCCTTCTGCTCCACCTGGAGGATGCCGATGTCGGTGAGCGCGGAGTTGATCGGCTGGTCCTTGATGCCGAAGTACTGCGTCGGGATGGTCTTCGCCGAGTCGGCGAAGATCTGCGTGATCGGCGCGTCGGAGAAGTACGCGGTGGTGTCCGCGGCCGGCTTCAGGCTCGCGTACGCCGACGGGGTCGACGGGAAGCTGGCCTGCTTGGCGAAGACCTTGGCCTGCTGCTCGGGCGCGGTCAGCCACTTCGCCAGGGCGATGGCCTCCTTCTGGTGCTTGCCCGCCGTCGGCACGCCGATGAAGGAGCCGCCCCAGTTGGCCGCGGTCGGGGCCGCCGCCACGTCCCAGTTGCCCTTGCCGGAGTCACCGGACTTCTCCTGGATGTAGCCCATCATCCAGGCCGGGCAGGCCACCGTGGCGAAGGTGGCGTTGGCGAAGCCCTGGTCCCAGGGCTTGTCGAACTGCTTCAGCTTCGCGGACATGTCGCTGGTGGCCACGGTCATCGCCACGTCCCAGGACGTCTTCACACCCGCGGACTTGTCCCAGACGACGTTGCCGCCGTCGTCGTAGTAGCGCTCCTTCGCGCCGCCGAGGGCCGCGTTGTAGACCGAGGAGGCGGAGTCCACGAACTTGGTGCCGGACGGCGCCTTCTTCATGTACTCCTTGCCCAGCTCGACGTACTTGGCCCAGTCGCCCTTCCACTGCGCGGCGAGCTTGGTCCGGTCCGTCTCCAGGCCGGCCTTCTTGAACAGGTCCTTGCGGTAACAGATGGCCATCGGGCCGATGTCCGTACCAAGCCCGATCGTCTTGCCGTCCTTGGTGGTGGCCTGGGCCAGCTTCCAGTCCAGCCACTGGGACTTGTCGACCTCCTTGCCGAGGTCCACGAACTTGTCGGCCTGGGTCTGCACGGCCTCGGTGATGTTGCCGACTTCGATGGCCTGGATGTCATCGGTGCCGGAACCGGCCTGGAGCCGGGTGAGCACCTTGGGCCAGTAGACGTCGGTGCGGGTGGTGACGTTCTCCTTGATGGTGATGTCGGGGTGGAGCTTCATGTACTCGTCGTAGAGGCCGGCCTGCTTGTAGCCGAAGACACCGAAGGTCCCGATGGTCAAAGTGGTCTTGCCCGTGCCGTCGCCGTTGCCACCGCTCGATTTCGACGAACCGTCGTCGGAGTCGTTGGAGCAGCCGGCCAGCACTCCCGTAGTCAGCGCGGCGACGGCCGCGAAGGCCACCAGCCTGCGGGACCGGCGGGTACTCGTGCGCATTGAGTCCTCCTGTTGCCTGACGTGCCGACCCCCCGGCCAACTGCTCTGTTGGGCCCGTTCGTACTCGCTGCGGCTCGGGCGGGGAACGTGCGGGACGTGTATGTGTCAGGTACTGTGGGAGCGCTCCCACAAGTGATGAGTTGAAGAGTCGTCGGTTCGAGCGGGGGTGTCAAGGGAGCGGACGCGGCGAAATGCGTTCAGTTATCTGCCTGTTAACTAACTCCCGCGTACTCCGCCGGGGCCGTGACGGCACCGGCACACAGCGAAGTCCACACGCCGGGCTGTTACATTCCACACCAGGCAGATTGCCGGTCCAGAGAGGCGGAGGCCATGGCAAGCCACGGAACGCGGGGGCGCAGTGGCCGTCGGCCGACCCTTGAAGAGGTCGCCGCACGGGCCGGCGTGGGCCGTGGCACGGTCTCCCGGGTGATCAACGGCTCGCCCCGGGTCAGCGACGCCACGCGCGCGGCCGTGGAGGCGGCCGTAGCCGAGTTGGGGTACGTGCCGAACACGGCGGCCCGCGCGCTCGCCGCGAACCGCACCGACGCCGTCGCCCTGGTCGTCCCCGAGCCGGAGACCCGGTTCTTCGCGGAACCGTACTTCTCGGACATCCTGCGCGGAGTGGGCGCCGAACTCTCCGACACCGAGATGCAGTTGCTGCTGATCTTCGCGGGCAGCGACCGCGAACGGCAACGGCTCGCCCAGTACCTCGCGGCACACCGCGTGGACGGCGTGCTCCTGGTGTCCGTGCACGCCGACGACCCGCTGCCCGATCTCCTGGCCCAACTGGAGATCCCCGCGGTGATCAGCGGCCCGCGGTCCGCGGCGGAGACGCTGACCTCGGTCGACTCCGACAACTACGGCGGCGCCCGCTCGGCCGTCGAGCACCTGCTCGCCCGCGGGCGGCGCACGGTCGCCCACATCACCGGCCGCCTCGACGTGTACGGCGCCCAGCGGCGCGTCGACGGCTACCGCGACGCCCTGCGCGACGCCGGCCACCCGGTGGACGAACTCCTCATCGAATCCGGCGACTTCACCGAGGGCGGCGGCCGGCGCGCGATGGCCCGGCTGCTGGAGCGCGACCCCGGCCTGGACGCGGTGTTCGCCGGTTCGGACGTCACCGCGGCCGGCGCCCGGCAGGTGCTGCGCGAGGCGGGCCGCCGCATCCCCGACGACGTGGCCCTGGTCGGCTACGACGACTCGGCCATCGCCCGGCACATGGACCCGCCGCTGACCAGCGTCCGCCAGCCCATCGAGGAGATGGGCCGCGCCATGCTCGATCTGCTCCTGACGGACATCGCCGACCGCCGCCCCGCGGTCTCCCGCGGCCTGGAACGCCGGCACGCGGTCCTCACGACGGAACTGGTCATCCGTTCGTCGTCGTGACCACGACGAACGCGCGCAGCGCGCCGGACCGGGCCATGTCGGCCACCGGCGAGCCGCACCGGCGAACGGCCTGCGCCGAGGGGGGCGCGGTGGGCGGCTCGGTTCGTGCACGGGGGGGCGGGGCGGACACTCTGGAACTCCTCGCGCCGTCGTAAACCCGTTGGCGGACCACGGCGGCCACTGCTACCTTTCCGGAGGCCGTGCGAGAGAACAAGGAGGTGGTACCCGTGAACGTATCGACATGGGGGCTCCCCTCCGGGGTCACGGTCGGACGATAGGTCGTCCGGGAGCGCCGTTCCAGAGCACTCCCGAAAGGCACGACCGTGCGATTCACTTCCGAACAGCGCCTCGACGACGGCGTCCTCGAACGCGAATTCACCCTCGGCGAGATCCCCGGTGTCCTGTGGACGCCCGGATCCGCACCGGCCCCGCTGATCCTGATCGGCCACCCCGGCGGCCTGCACAAGCGGCTGCCCAGGCTGGTGAGCCGGGCCCGGCACTACGCGGCGGAGTACGGCTTCGCGGTGGCGGCCATCGACGCCCCCGGGTGCGGTGACCGGCCGCGTTCCGCCGCCGACGAGCAGTTCCGCACCGACCTCCGCCGGGCGGTGCAGGCCGGCGAGCCGGTCGACGAGATCGTCGACGCCTTCATCGTCCCGCTGGTCGACAAGGCGGTCCCGGAATGGCGGACCACCCTGGACGCCCTCCTTACACTGCCCGAGATCGGCGGCCCGGTCGGATACGACGGGATGGTCGCCATCGGCATTCGGCTGGCGGTGGTGGAACCGCGCATTTCGGCCGCCGCCTTCTTCGGCCAGACTTTCGTGCCCGCCACCCTGCGCGAGGAGGCCCGGCAGGTCGCCGTTCCCTTGCAGTTCCTCATGCAGTGGGACGACGAAGGGATGGAACGGCAGCCGGTCCTCGACCTGTTCGACGCCTTCGGCACCAAGGAGAAGACGCTGCACGCCAATCTGGGCGGGCACACCGGTACCCCGTGGTTCGAGGCGGACGACGCGGCCCGGTTCTTCGCCCGGCACCTGAAGTGAGGCCGGGCCCAGCGAGGTGGCGGTATCGAGGTGATGTACGCCACTGGAACTCACCATCAGGTGCTGGACAGCCGACAGGAGTGACCACAGATCTGCGAACCCGGACAAGAGCCGGGGATCCCGACGCCTTCGCGGCCCTCTTCGACGCCTACGCGCGCGCGGTGTACAACCACGCGTTCCGGTTGACCGCGGACTGGTCCGTCGCGGAGGACGTCATGTCCGCGACCTTCCTGGAGGCATGGCGGTTGCGCGGGAAGGTCGACACGGAAGGGGGTTCGCTGCGGCCGTGGTTGCTGAGCATCACCACCAACGTCGCCCGCAACCACTGCCGCAGCAACCGGCGCTACCGGGCCGCGGCTGCCGCGTCGGCCGCCGCGGCCGCCGATATCCGCGACCATGCCGATGAGGTGGCCGGCCAGGTGGACGACCGGCGTCGTATCAGCGCCACGCTGACCGCTCTCGGCGCGCTGAAACGCCCCGAACGCGAGGTCCTCGTCCTGTGCCTGTGGGAGGGCATGGAGTACGTCGACGCCGCGCGCACCCTCGGCATCCCCGTCGGCACCGTCCGCTCCCGGCTGTCCCGGGCTCGCAAGAGACTGCGCGGACTCGCCGACGCGGAACTGGCGGGAGACGAACGGGAACTCGCCGCACCACCCCGACAGGTAAGAGGCGATCGCGCCAACGCGGTCCGGTCCGCACGGAAAGGAATCCGATGAACGCCAGTCCCTCACCGCATCCGGCCGAGTGGCAGGAGACCGAAGACCTCCTGCCACCGGTGGAGCGGGATCTGCCGGCGGGCCGCCACCAGTTCCACAAGGAGCGCCTGATGGCCCAGGTCCACGACGACCACCGCACCACCGCCCCCGCCCGCCCTCCAAAGCTGCGCAACCGGTTCCTGCGCCCGGCGATCGTCCTGCCCGTGGCGGCGTGCGCCCTGGCCGGCGCGATCGCCGCCGGTGGCCTGCTCACCGGACGGGACGCCGATACCGGTCCCGGCGTCGCCACCGGCCCCGTGCTGACCACCGACATCGGCACCGCCAGCGCGAGCGGTACCACCACGCTGCTCGACCGGATCTCCCTGGCCGCCGCGAAGGCCCCCACCCCGCAGGTGCGCGACGACCAGTACCTCTACATCGAGTCGACGACGGCCGACACCTATGTGAAGACGGTCGACGACAAGCACAGCGTGGTCAGCGAGAAGCTGCACCGGAGGCAGGTCTGGGAGTCGCCCGACGGAAAGAAGGGCTGGCTGATCGAACCGGGCAACAGCCCCGACGGAGGCGAGACCCTGGACTCGCCGTACGCCGGCGCGGGCGCGTACAACGACCTCGTCACGCTGTCCACCGACCCCGACGCGCTGCTCAAGAAGGTCTACGAGGACAGCAAGGGCCAGGGCAACAGCCCCGATCACGCGGCCTTCGAGATGATCGGGGATCTGATCGGGGAGTCCTACCCGCCCGCCGGGCTTGAGGCCGCCCTCTACAAGGCCGCGGCCAAGATCCCCGGCGTGGTCACGGTGGACGACGCGGTCGACGCGGTCGGACGCCACGGGGTGGCGGTGGCCAGGCTGGACGAGGTCAGCGGCGAGCGCACCGAGTGGATCTTCGACAAGAAGACCTACACGTTCCTCGGCCAGCGCAGGGTCCAGGTGCAGAAGGGCGAGAACAGCAACCCCGAAGACCTTCTGATCAAGCCGGGCACCATCACCTTCACCAGCGCGATCACCACCCGAGCGATCGTCGACCAGGTCAAGGAAACCCCGTCCAGGCCAAGCTGAACACCGACGCCCCGGAGTGCCGGCGGACCACCCCGCCCGCACTCCGGGGCGTATGAATCGCGCGGCAAGGGCTATGGTCGCGAGAAACACCAGGGGCCGACCTGTTCTTCAGGTCGGCCCTTGGGCGTTCAGGGTGAGTGACGGGACTCGAACCTGATTCTTGAACATATTGTGACCTGCAATGATGCTCCGAATGCGGACAAAAGGATGACATTCGATGCCGTTCGATGATGCTGAATGACGCTGGATGTGGGTCGCTGTTCCCATGGGAACAGGCGGCAATGGGCGCGGTGGAGGTCGCCTTGAGGCTGAGTAGAAAAGCGCCCAACCGTGATCACAAAAACGTGCAGCGCCCCCGCAACCCGCGGGGGCGCTGCTGCCCTCACCCCGTCCGCCTGGGGAGCAAGTCGGGGGAGGGCGTCTGCGGGGGTGGGGGCTACAGGGTGGCGCTCCAGGACCCGCGGGTGAGAGTGGTCGTGCCGTCCGGGGCGATGGTGACGCGGGCGCCGTAGACGGGGAGCGCGCCGGACCGGTTGAGGCGGTGGCGGATGCGTTCCAGCTCCGCCCACAAACGCCGCGGTCCGCTCTCGTGGACGACCGGTGAGTCGAGGAACCCGGTCGCCGTGGCGCGGGCCCATGAGCCGTCGGGGTACAGCAGCCACACCGTGCGCGTGCCACCCTCGTCACGGGCCCGGTACTCGATGCCGGGGAGCTTCAGCTCCAGCATCGACATGACGTCCCATGCATCCTGCGGGTTGAGCAGCGGATAGCGGCTGGTGGACGTCTCCTCGCCCGCGCCGTCTCCTGCCTCCTTCCACACCGATTCGTCGGGGTGGTCGTAGTCGTCGCCGTGCCGGGTCCGCATGAACCCGGCGCGGTCCCACTCGATGCGGCCGGTGGCGCCGCCGTCCGCGTTCTTGTCCGCGGTGAGGATCAGCCCGGTGCCGGCGATCGTGGTCACCAGTCGGCCGCCGGGCCGCAGGGCCCGCAGCCACGAGACGGGGACGGGCCGCACGGACACGGTGGAGATGATCCGGTCGTACTCGCCGGGCAGTGGCCCCGTGATGTCGCAGACCTCCATCCGCGGGGTCTCGCCCTGGAGCGTGAGCCGGTCCGTGGCGAGCTGCACCAGGTGCTCGTCGACGTCGATGCTCGTGACCTGGCCGGCGCCGAGCCGGGCGCACGCGAGGGCGGTGCCGTACCCGGTGCCGGTGGTGACGAGGATCTGGTCGTGGTCGGAGATCATCGCGTGCCGGTACATGCGCACGACGAGGCTGGGCAGCGTCGACGACGAGGTCGGCTGACCGGCGGCCAGGACGTCGCCGCCGCTGGCGTTGTCGGCATGGTGGGCGTCGACCCGGGTCACCAGCGTCTGGTCGCTGTAGGCGGCCTTCAGCCACATGGCCGGGTCGTCGGGGCCAGTGCGGAGCCTCCACGCCTCGCCGTCGGGTTCCCACCAGCGGGGTACGAACTGGTGCCGCGGCACTCTGGCCACGGCCGCGTGCCAGCGGGACTCCGGCCGTACGACCTCGTGCGCCAGGCGCCGGGCCGGCGGTTGCCACTTCATCGCTTCACTGCCCTCTCGTCCTAGTCGTAAGCAGGGTCGCAGGTTTCCGTGTTCGACGGGTCGCAGTCGCTGGAGTCGTCGGGCGTACACGCTGCCGACGCCGTCCGCCGTGGGATGCCGGCCGCGGTGTCCGCCCACCGCTTCCCGGCGAACACCGCGCCGAGCCCGTCGGTCTTCGCGTTCCCGGTGTCCAGGAAGCGGCCCAGCACGCACGGGGTGACCGTCCCGTCGGTCATGACCGCGGCCCGTCCGTCCGCACAGCGCCCGCACAGGTCCTTGGTGCTCGGGACGTGGACCTCACCCCGGCCCACGCTGCGGACCCGGTCCGTGTTCACCGTGCGGACGCCGAGCGCCAGCAGCTCCTCACGGGCCTGCGCGGTGCGCTGCCCCTCGAACACCTCGACGATGCCGACCTGCAGCGGGATACCCCGCTTGACGGCCCGGATGATGTTTGCGCGGGTCGCGCCGTGCGAGCCCTTCCGGCCGGTGACCCGCTCGTGCTCCTCGGCCAAGTCGCTGTAGTACGACGTCGCCAGCGACACTCGCGGGTGCTGGAACAGGGCCCAGTGCTCCGGTTTGACGCGGTACAGGTTGCTGTAGACCTGGACGGCGAGGCCGAGGGCCAGGGCGCGGTGCACCAGTGCCTCGAAGTCGGGGTGCATGGTCGGTTCGCCGCCGATGAACTGCACCTTCTTCACGCCGATCTCGGCGGCCTCGCTGATGAGGCGTTTCCAGTCGTCGGCCGTCATGCTGCCGTGGCCCTCGGTGGGGCCGGCCTTGGCGTAGCAGAGGGACGGACAGGTGAGCTGGCACCTGCCGGTGATCTCCAGCTCCAGGAACTCCGGCACGGCCTGCCGGATGGGTGCCTCGGAGGTGATCGTCATGGGCATTCTCCCTTGGTTTCACAGGACTTTCTTGCGGCCCCGGGCAGGGCGCGATGTCGCGTTGCCGGGGGTGATCAGGGGCGGGCGGCGTCTCAGGACGCCAGCGCGAGGGAGCGCAGGGCGCGCGCGTCGGGGCAGTAGTCGCGGTGCGTGCATCGCGGGCACACCGTGACGTGGACCGCGTGCACCCGCGCGGCCTCCCGCTGAGTGCACGGCAGGCAGGCGTGCGGAAACCAGCGGTCCAGGCGCCCCTCTGTCACCCGCAGCCGGGGCCCCAGCGGCACCTGCGGGGGTTGTGCGCACCACGGGCAGGCGGTGCCGTCGAGCTGCGCGGCCGTGAACTCGGTGCGGGGCATGGGCAGCATCTCGACCGCGTTCGCGAAGGCGGGGTTCACGGTCGGTCGGTGAGCGGGACCAGGCCGTACAGGTCGCGGCATGGGCCGCAGGCGAACAGGCTCACCCCGGGACCGGAGCCCTGCTCGATCGCGCTGATCAGCCGGATATCGTCGGCGGCGCCCTTGTGCCACGTGCACCAGCCATAGGCGGTGGGGGTGTCGGGGGTGGGCTGGGTCTGCGTAGTCTCTGCCATGTCGACGCTCCTCAGCGGCGTTGACCGTGCCCCGGGAGGCCCGCCGCCTCGCCGGGGTTTCGTCGTGCCTGCCGACGCTAGGAGCATGCACATAGCCACAGCCAGCAATGTGCATGGATGTGCGCACGAGCCTTCACCGTGCTACGTGGCTCGTTCGCGCCCTTGACGCCATCCAGACGCGGCACGAGGTTGGTGCACAACGGCGCACCATGACGACCCGGGAGAGGACCATGCCCCTACAGTTCATCGGGATCGACCCCGACACCGGCAAGAACGGATCACCCACCGTCTGGGTGGACCAGGAGACCGCGGACATCGTGCTCCAGAGCTACATCGCCGACGACGCCACCCGCATCCAGTGCCTCCAGACGCCGGCGCCCGGGCACGCACCCGGTATCCCCGACCACGAGGCGGTCCTCCGCATCCCCGCCCGCCTGATCTCGATTCTGAGGGAGGCATGCAATGCCGCAGAACGTGCCCAGCTTTGACGAGCTGATGGAGGCGGCCCAGCGTTCCGCCGTGCACCTGGAGATGCGCGACCAGTACGCCGTCGGCGACGAGTCCGACGACTTCGATGCCTGGCTGACCACGGGCCAGCGGGACGCCGATCCTGCCTCGGAGTACTGGGCGCCCTGGGTCGACATGATCTCCCGTGCTGTGGCCCGCGGCGTCGTCGTGCGCCGCGCCCGGGTCGTGTCCGAACCCGTCACCGACTACATCCGCTACGAGCACGCCGGGACCGTCGTCAACGTCACGGCCGGGGAAGAGGTCCGGTGGCTGCCCCGCCGTCAGGCCGTCGACCTGCTTCTGCCAGGCGCCGACCTGTGGATCTTCGACGGGACGCACGTCCTGTTCAACCACTTCACCGGTGACGGCAACTGGGCAGACCCAGACACGGAGTTGCGGACGGAACCCAGCATCGTCAAGCAGTGCGTCGACGCGTTCGAAGCGGTATGGGAGCGTGCTATCCCGCACGACCACTACGAGATCCACTGACAGAAAGCACTACGGCCAGCTCATGCCCATCTCTCCGTCATCCTCAGCGCAGGCCGCCCGCGAGAACGTGGCGCGACGGTTGCGGGATCTGAGACGAAACGCCGGTCTGACGGTCACTGAGCTGGCTTCCCGCTGCGGCTGGCACCACGCCAAGACGTCCCGGATCGAGAACGCCCGCACCCCGCCCTCACCCACGGACATCCGCCTGTGGTGCCGCGCCACCGAGGCCGTCGATCAAGCGGCAGATCTCATCGCAGCTTCCCAGCATGCAGAGTCTCTGTACCGTGAGTGGCGGCAGCGGGTCCGCACCGGCCTCGCCAAGCTCCAGGACAGCTACACCGAGCTGTACCGGGCCACGGAACTACTCCGCGTCTACTCGCCTGTCCTGGTTCCCGGCCTGCTTCAGACAGAGGGCTACGCAAAGGCCCTGCTGTCAATGAACGCCCGCTTCCTGGAGGTTCCCGACGACGGGGCAGAGGCCGCGGCGGCACGCCTGGAACGGTCGCAGGTCATTCACCAACCCGGGCATCGCTTCGTGTTCGTCGTCGAGGAGTCCGTGCTCTACTACCAGCTCGGCGACACGGACGCGATGGCTGCCCAGCTGGGCTACCTGCTGACCGCCGGCGCTCTGCCGCAGGTGTCGTTCGGCATCATCCCTACGGGGACGCGCGAGCGGGCGCTGTGGCCGCAGGAGACGTTCGACGTGCACGACGACACGCTGGTGTCCGTCGAACTGCTCTCCGCGGAGGTGAACGTCACCCAGCCGTCAGAGATCGCCCTCTACCTGAAGGCGTTCGAGCAGCTGCGCGGCATGGCCGTGTACGGGGCTGAGGCGCGCGGCCTGGTCCTCAAGGCGATCGAAGCCCTGAACTAACCCTGAACGCACGAATGAACCCCTCCCGCCCGCAGGCGAGAGGGGACCAGCGGCGTCAGGACTTGAGTCGGCTAACGGTGACGCGCTGCCCCTTCTGGACTCTGCACGAACTCGGCTTCGCCATCACACGGCCCCTCGGGAATCCAGTCAACTGGTCCCTGCCCAAGGCTGGTTGGCCGTAGGCGGTGGGACGACACGCCCGGTGTTTGGCGCTATGCGCTGAGGCGTGAATGAGCACACCGGTCTGCCCGATGAATGCCAGTAGTGCACGCTTGCAGGCGCGAGTCAGCATGCGCTCGCCCTGAGAGGTGAAAGAATTTTCTTCCCGCGGCCACAGATTAGTTCGCTGGTTACTTAGTAAAGGTATCCGAGTAAGCGGGTTGCGCTTCCTTGGGTGTGACTTGCCGTGCGTCGTTCGTGGCCCTAACCACTGATGGACGGCGGGTGGATCCGCGATCTTGCGCGGTCTGTTTCGTGACTCGCATCAAATCAAAAGGAGGCGTCATGGCGCCCGTCATCACTTCGATCAGCCCAACCCAGAGCCATCATGCTGTGCCCATGACCATCACCGGAACGGGGCTGTCGTTCGTGATCAGGGTCAATTTCGGCGCCGGTTCAGTCACGCCGACCAGTGTCACCAGCACGAGTGTCACCTGCATGATCCCGGAACTCCCTGCCGGCCAGTACTACGTCTCTGTGACCGCGGGGGGTCAGACGAGCAACTCGCTGCCGTTCTTCTAAATCGGCCCGCCGAAAGTCACTTCCCTAACCCCTAGCACGGGGCCTCTCACCGCCACGTCCCTGTCCGTCTTCGGCGAGAATCTGCTTACCA
The DNA here is from genome assembly GCF_044765425.1 of Streptomyces sp. NPDC102462. NCBI lineage: Bacteria > Bacillati > Actinomycetota > Actinomycetes > Kitasatosporales > Streptomycetaceae > Streptomyces > Streptomyces sp. NPDC102462. The sequence goes on from NZ_JBIWKB010000053.1 coordinate 63,937, forward strand.
CGACCTCTGTGGCCTTCGGCGATGCGGGGGTCGCAGCTGAAGTGGTCATCGCATCAAACACCACGCTCACCGTGGTCACACCCGAGCACGCGCCCCTTGAGCCCGGTATCGATGGCGTCTCTCGCCGTGGTGTAGCCGATCAATGTTGGGGTGTGCGCGGGCTCGCTCTGGGCGCACACCTGCAGATGGCTTCTGCTCCCTGCG
>NZ_JBIWKB010000054.1:0-63654 GCF_044765425.1 Streptomyces sp. NPDC102462
CTCTGGCGGATAGTGCTTCATGACCACGGGACATCCGTTCTCCTGGACTCAAGATCCAAGTCTCTCGGGTGTCCAAGATCCGGGGTCAAGCCCCGGATTCCCGCCCGCGGGGCCTCACGTCACCCGGACCCAGCACGGGCGACATCCATCGCGCTACGCAACATGCTCGCCACCGGCCACCAGGCGACGACCGCCAGTGACGCGGCACCCCGTCCGGGCGGCCAACCCCCGGGGCCTCTTCTTCGAACGGTTTCCACATACTTCAAGCCACGAAGGTTCCACCACTGATGTCTTCTTCCGCGAAGCAATCCGCCAAGCTTCCGTTCGTCGTCTGGCTCTTGACGCTCGGCACGTTCCTGATGGGCACCACCGAGTTCATCGTCGCGGGCATCCTGCCCGAGATGGCTTCCGATCTCGGGGTCAGCGTCTCCCGAGGAGGTCTGCTCATCACGTTCTTCGCCATCGGCATGATCGTCGGCGCGCCCGCGATGGCGATCGCCACGCTGCGGCTGCCCCAAAGATTGACACTGGTGCTGGCCTTGGCCGTCTTTGCTCTCGGCCATGCGATTGCCGCACTCAGCTCTTTCTTCGCCTTCGTGCTGATCGCCCGTGTGATCACCGCGTTCGCCACCGGCACTTTCTGGGCCGTCGCCGGCGCCGTGGCCGTCGCCGCCGTCGCCCCCACGGCCCGTGCCCGCGCTTCGGGCATGATCATCAGCGGTATCGGCCTGGCCACCGTGATCGGTGTCCCGCTCGGCTCCCTGGTCGGCAACCACATCGGCTGGCGCGGCGCGTTCTGGGCCCTGGCCGTCCTTGCGGGTGTCGTCGCCCTGATCATCGGCCGGTTCATCCCCGCTGCGTCCCACACCGAGGTTGCGCCCTCTGTACGGTCGCAGTTCGCGGCGCTGCGCTCGGGCCGCTTCTGGCTCACATGGGTCGCGGGCGTGCTGCTGCTGGGCGGAGTCATGGCCGTCTACTCCTACGTCGCACCGCTGCTCACCGACCGGGCGGGCATCCCCGCCAGTGCCGTCTCCCTGATCCTCGTCGGATACGGCGTCGGCGCCCTGATCGGTACGAACATCGGCGGACGCCTCGGCGACCGCAGGCCACTGGCCTCACTGATCGGCGCTGCCCAGCTTTCAGTCCTGGCCCTGGTCCTGTTGCAGACCCCGCTGTCCACCAACCCGGTGGCCACCGTCGTACTTCTGGTACTCATGGGTCTGGCCGGCCAGTCGGTACCTCCGGTCTCCACCACCCTGGCCGTACGCTTCGCGAGCAACGCGCCCACCCTCGCCTACGCGCTGTCGGCCTCGGCCTTCAACCTCGGCATCGCGATCGGCTCCCTCATCGCCGGCATCGCACTGGACTCCTCGCTGGGTCTGACGGGGCCGGCCCTGGTGGGCATGATCATGGCCACACTCGGCCTCATGCCGCTACTGGGCCTCACCGCAATCCGCGCCACCCGCACCGACACGCCCTCAGCGCTTGAGCCGTCTCAGCCACAGCTCACTGAAAAGGCCGACCTGGGGACTGTAAGACGTTCGGGTCTGTTCCGTAGTCGGTGGTGACGGTGAGTGCTCCACTGTGATCATTCAGCGTGCATGATGCGAACACGCTTGTGGGAACGGTGTTTTCGGGGTTGTCGGCGTTGGTCATCGAGGATGTGGCGGACGGTGGCGAGATAGTCCGGGTTTCGGCTCGGACCCGGGATGTTCCCGTTCCCTGTCCGGTGTGCGGGGTGGTGACGGGGAGGGTCCACGGGTATCACGGCCGGACGGTGCGGGATGTGCCGGTCGACGGCCGGCAGGTCGTGGTCCGGGTGCGGATACGGCGGCTGGTCTGTCCGGTCCTGGGCTGCAGGCGGCAGACCTTCCGAGAGCAGGTCCCCGGGCTCCTGGAGCGCCATCAGCGCCGCACCACACGGCTGACCGGCCAGCTCTCCGAGCTGGTCAGGGAGTTATGCGGCCGGGCGTCCGCCCGACTCGCCCGATCTCTGGCCGTGCCCGTCTCGTACGCCTCCGCCCTGCGGCTGCTGCGGCGGGTGCCCGTGCCGGAAGTGCGGATCCCGCGGGTGATCGGGGTCGACGACTTCGCCCTGCGGCGCCGGCACAGCTACGCCACGGTCATCATCAACGCCGAGACCGGTGAGCGAATCGAGGTACTGCCCGGCCGCGAAGCCGCCACTTTGGAAGCCTGGCTGCGCGGGCATCCGGGTATTGAGGCCGTGTGCCGGGACGGATCGGCCACCTACGCCGAGGCGGTCCGCCGAGCCCTGCCCGACGCGGTCCAGATCAGCGACCGCTGGCACCTGTGGCACAACCTTGCCGAGGCCGTCCGCAAAGAAGTGGCCGCGCACAGCACCTGTTGGGCGAAAGCGGGCCCGCCCCTGGCTGAGGGGAGACAGGCCGCCACCACCCGCGAGCGCTGGCAGCAGGTCCACGCCCTGCGCGAGCGCAGAGTCGGGCTTCTGGAGTGCGCACGCCGCCTCAACCTGGCTCTCAACACCGTCAAGCGCTACGACCGCGTCGCCGAGCCCGAGCGCCTCATCCGCGCCCCAAAGTACCGGCCCACCCTCGTGGATCCTTACCGCGATCACCTGCGCCGGCGCCGGCTGGAGAATCCGGCCGTCCCCGTCACCCATCTCCTCGAGGAGATCAGGGAGCTGGGCTACACCGGCAGCTCGAACCTGCTGGTCCGCTACATCAACCAGGGCCGTGTCGAGGCCGACCGGCCCGCACTCTCGCCCCGGCGCCTCGCCCGCTACCTGCTCACCCGCCCCGACCGCCTCAAGGACCACCAGCGAGAACGCATCGAGGCCGCCCGCACCGCCTGCCACGAGATGACCGCTCTGGCCGACCTCATCCACCGCTTCGCCGTGCTGCTGGATCCCGCCGACGGCAATGCCGCCCTGCTGAGCACCTGGATCACCTCGGCCCAGGCCGAGGACCTGCCCCACCTGCATGCCTTCACCCGGGGCCTCGAGAAGGACCGCGCCGCAGTCGACGCCGCCCTCACCCTGCCGCACCACAACGGCGGCACCGAAGGCGTCAACAACAAAACCAAGCTGATCAAGCGCCAGATGTACGGCCGCGCGAGCTTCCCTCTCCTCCGCCACCGCATCCTCCTGGGCTGACCACACCGTCCGTCACCACCGACTACGGAACAGACCCAGACGTTCGGTGTAACTCCCGATCATGGAAGAGGCATCGATGACCAGTGAGACGTGTCCGAGCCGAAGTCTGTCGAGTCGGCAGAGGCGGTGTCGGCGAAGTCCGTGGACGACCAGTTGATCGACGAGCTGGTGAGCCGGGCCCAGGCCGAGAGTCTGTGGCTGACCGGCGAGGGCGGGCTGCCCTGGAGGGTGAGGTCACCGACCACCTCGGCTATGACAAGCACGACGCGGCCGGCAAGAACGGCGGCAACTCCCGCAACGGCAAACGCTCCAAGACCGTGCTGACCCACGTCGGGCCGGTGGAGACAACCGTGCCTCGCGACCGCGAGGGCTCCTTCGAACCGAAGATCGTCAAGAAACGGCAGAAGCACCTGCCCGACGTCGACCAAATGGTCATCTCACGCGCCGCGAAAGGCCTCACCGGCGAGGTCCAGGCCCACCTCGCAGTGACTCCGTGACCGTCGCCGGGTCGGCCGACGGCTTGCGCCTGACCTGGTTCCCCGTTCACGGCGACGGCCGTTGCGCCTGAGCACGGTCACTGCCCGTCGCCGTGGTCCTCGCTGCCACGGTCGGCAGCGAGGCGTCAGGATGCTGACATACCGGCGTCGATCTTGTGCTCCGCGCCGGTGATGTAGGAGGACTCGTCGGATGCCAGGAACAGCACCAGCGAGGACACCTCGTCCGGCTCCGCGAGCCGGCCGAGGAAGATCTGTGCCAGCGCGTCACCGCCCTCCTCGTCGGTCGCCTCGACCATCATCGGCGTGTTGATGAAGCCGGGGTGCACGGAGTTCACGCGAATGTTGTCGCGCCCGTACTCCTGGGCGGTCGCCTTCGTCATCCCCCGGGTCGCGAACTTGCTGGCCACGTAGGCGAGGCTCGGGAACCCGTAGTTGGCCCGCAGACCCGCCAGGGACGAGATGTTCACGATCGAGCCGATGCCCGCGCGCTGCATCGACGGGATGACCGCCTTCATCCCCAGGAACTGGGAGTGCTGGTTGATGGCACAGACTTTGAGGTAGTCGTCTTCGTCGAGGTCCGCCGTCTTGGCGATCGGTCCCAGGATGCCCGCGTTGTTCACGAGCACGGTGACGTCACCGAACGCCGCCTCGGTCTCCTCCACGACGCGCCGCCAGTCGTCGGCCTTCGTGACGTCCTGCACCGTGTACCGCGCGTTGTCCCCGAGTTCTTCGGCGAGCTCACGGATGGCGGCCTCGTTGACGTCGGTGAGAGTGACCTTCGCCCCCTCCTTGATGAAGCGGCGGGCGTGCGAGGCACCCATCCCTCGGCCCGCTCCGGTGATGATCGCGACCTTGTTGTCCAGACGGGCCATGGCAGGGACTCCTTCGTCCTATGAGGCACCCGACTTTCGGGACCTGGTGCCAAAATACACGTGGGGGGTCGCGTCAGGTCAGGACAGGTCCCTTCCGTTGAGCAGCGTCTGGAAGGCGTCGGTGACGGGGCGCAGTGCGTCGTCCAGCTCGCCGAAGTCGACCGGCTCGTCCCTGGTGGTCCAACGCCTGAGCACCGCGACGTAGGCGGCCTGCACGGCGCCGCCGATCGCGGCCGGGACGGGAGCGCCCGCGTCGAGTCCGGTGCGCTCCGCCGCGTAGCGGCTCACCGTCTCGGCCCATACGCGCCAGTGCGCGGCGGTCTCCGCGGCGAGCGCGGGGTCCCGGTCCAGCACGCGGAAGCGGTCGAGCCATGAGTCCGGTGCCGCCGCCTGGGACAGGCGTGTCGACCGGACGACCGCCGATCGCACGGCCGCCATGACGGGTACGTCGTCGGCGTCCCGCAGGGCCGACCGCAGCCGCTCGACGGCGCGGTCGAACTCACCCCACACGATGCCCGCCTTGGAGCCGAAGTAGCGGAACAGCGTCGAGCGGCCGACACCGCCGGCGGTCATGATGGCCTGGAGTGTCGTGGCCTCGTAGCCGTCGCGGAGCAACAGCTCGAAGGCGATCTCCTCAAGGGCTTCGCGGGTCGAGGCCGGCGGTCGTCCGCGGCGCGTACGGGGGCTTGTCATCGTCCGAGCGTAGAGGAGTATTTTTGGCACCTGGTATCAGTAATCAGTCAGGAGCAGACGATGCGTGCATGGCAGTTCACCGAAGTCGGGAAACCCCTCACCATGAGCGAGGTGCCGGCACCGGCACCAGCCGCCGACGAGCTCGTCGTTCACGTCCGCGCCGCCGGACTCTGTCACAGCGACGTCGGATTCCTGGACGGCACACTGACGCCGCTGCTGCCGTTCCGGCCCATCACGCTGGGTCACGAGATCGCGGGCATCGTGTCCGCCGTGGGACCTGATGTGACCGAGTTCTCCGTAGGCCAGAAGGTCGTCATTCCGGCAGCCATCGAAGGGCCGGGAACATCGCTGAACGGCGGGTTCGCGGACGAGGTCGTCGTCCCTGAACGGCTCGTCGTCGCGTTGCCCGATGGCGTGCCGTTCGATCAGGCGGCAGCCGCCACCGACGCAGGTCTGACCTCGTACCACGCGGTCTCCGTGCAGGGGCGCGTCTCTCCCGGCGCCCGCGTCGGCATCATCGGCCTCGGCGGGCTCGGTTCGCTCGGCGCGCAGACCGCGCTCGCACTTGGTGCCAGGCTTTTCGTCGCTGAGAAGAACGAGCGCGTGCACGACTTCGCCCGCTCGCTCGGTGCCGAAAGCGTTGTGAGCGACATCACCGACCTCGCCGGCGAGGGACTCGACGTGGTCATCGACTTCGCCGGGTTCGGGACGACCACCGACGGTGCGATCCATTCCGTCCGCCGCGGCGGACGGATCGTCCAGGTCGGCCTCGGTCGCGCGCGCGGCGAGATCGACCTCCAGGCGCTCACACTCAACGAGGTGGAGCTCGTCGGCTCGCAGGCCGGGACGAAGGAGGACTGCGTCGCGGTGCTGGATCTCGTCGCCGAAGGCAGGTTGTCCTCGCGCATCACCGAGATCGGGTTCGAGGAGATCGCTGACGGAATCGGCCGCCTTGAGCGAGGAGAAGTCATCGGACGGCTGGTCGCCGTGTTCGGATGACGGGCTCCGCGCGGGATGGTCACCCCGGGGCTGTCCGGAAACGGCCGGAGCCCTCGTGGTGGTCGGGGCAGATCATCGTCGGGGCTGCCCAGGGGACGCCTTCGTGCTCGGCCGCGCCTTCGGTGCCTTCAGGGCTGTGGCCTTCGCCGCTGGGTCCGGCTCCTGGTGGATGCCGGCACCGTCCTCGCCGCGTGCGGCCCGGGCTTTGTCCACGGATTCCTCGAGGGCGGTCATCAGGTTCACCAAGTGTCCCGGCCGGGCCGGTGCGGGTGTTTCGGGGTGGTGGCCTTCCTGCTTGGTCTCGATGACTGCGCGGAGGGCGTCGGTGTAGTGGTTGGTGAGCTCGGGGCCGGTGAGGTGGTCGCGGGTCATGGCCTCGATCAGGGCCACGGCCTGGTCGATCTCGTCATCCTCCAAGCGGGCCGGGCCGGGCCGGCGGCGGGGGAGGGGTCGCGGATCTCGTCGGGCGAGAGAAGGTCATGCAGGGCGATCGCGGTGCCGCGGACTGTGAGCAGGCCGATCTGTTCGCGGCCGTGCCACGCGAATTTGGCGACCGCGGTCCTGGATGCGCGCTGGAGTGCCCGGAGCAGTACTGCCGAGCATCGCGCTTCGACCCGGTCGACCACCGGGCGCTGGTCTCCTACGGCGAGATCGCTCCGGGCTCCGGCAACCGGGGCGTGGCTTTGTCCACGAGGAACCGGTTGTCGTGGACAAAGCCACGGGGTGCGATCCTCGCCGTCGAACAGGACGGGGCACCGCCGGCCGGCCCCAGCTGGTCGTGACCGGCGAGGTCACCGGTGGGCGCGACCTCAACGACGTCGTCGAGCCGGATGTCGTGCGCGTCGAGCCCACCGGCTAACCCCGAGCGACCTCAGCGGTGTGCGCGGGGGTGTAGCGCTCGCCCATCACCTGGTCGCTCAGCGGGTCCAGCGTGGCCAGCGCCTCGGCGTCCAGGGTGAGCTCCAGCGCGGCCGCGTTCTGCTCCAGCCGGGCAGGGCTGCGGGTACCCGGAATGGTCGCCACCGCCACCCCGAGCCGCTCGGCCTGGGCGTACACCCAGGCCAGCGCCACCTGGGCCGGGGTGGCACCCAGCCGGTCGGCCACCTCGCGCACGGTCTGCGCGATCTTCTCGTTGGCCTCGCCCGCCTCGCCGGCGAAGCGGGGGTTGGAGCGCCGGAAGTCCTTCTCGCCCAGTGTGGAGCGGTCCAGGGTGCCGGTCAGGAACCCCCGCCCCAGCGGCGAGTACGGCACCAGCCCGACCCCCAGCTCGGCCATCACCGGGGTGACCGCCTCGACGTCGCGGGTCCACAGCGAGTACTCGCTCTGCACCGCGGTGATCGGGTGCACCGCGTGCGCCCGGCGCAGCAGCTCGCCGTCGACCTCGGACAGGCCCAGATGGCGGACCTTGCCCGCCTCGACCAGCTCGGCCATCGCCCCGACGGTCTCCTCGATCTCCACGTCCTGGGGCGGGCGGTGGGCGTAGTACAGGTCGATCACCTCGACGCCCAGCCGCAGCAGCGAGGCGTCGCAGGAGCGCAGCACGTAGTCCCGGGCACCGCGGATGCGGCGTGCCCGGTCGCCGGCACTGCGGTCGATGCCGAACTTGGTGGCCAGCTGCACCTGGTCCCGGCGGCCGTGGATGGCCCGGCCCACCAGCACCTCGTTGTGCCCGGTGCCGTAGGCGTCGGCGGTGTCCAGGAACGTGATGCCCAGCTCCAGGGCCCGGTCGATGGTGGCCAGGCCGCCGTCCCAGTCGGCGGCGCCATAGCTCTCGCTCATCCCCATGCACCCCAGGCCCATCGCGCTGACGGTGAGACCGGGCGAGCCGAGCGTGGTTCGGGTGATCATGCGCGGATACTCCTCCTGCCCGGCGGACCGGGCGGTACCTCGATCGAGGGCTGACGAACGCCTCCGACGCTAGGACTTGGAGCACGCTCGAAGTCAAGCCGGAGGACCGGCCCCCGCCGACGGGTCAGGCGCGGGCGCGGCGGGAACGGGTGTGGGTGAAACGGTCCACCGGCAGCAGGTCGCCACAGGGCCCGGACACCGCGTATTTCCCGGCCGTCTTCGGCCTCGGGACTGGTAGGCCCGCATGTTGAGGTGTCGCGTATTCTCCAGCGGTTTCCAGCTTGGTCACCTTCAGTGGTCGGTGGTGCCTGCTGATCACTCTGCGCCGTCGTGACCGGGACCGTAGGGCGGGATCGTCCAGCGCATCGTTGTCTGGCCCGTGGAGCCAGGCTGAAGAGTCACGGGATAGACCTGTCCGGAGCGGCGCTCGCCGCGATGTCTCATCGAGTGGTCGCCGCTGTCCCAGTTGATCCCAGCACGGGGCAGTCGGCGACCTTGATGGCGCCGATCCGAAGCGGGTGGGCCCAACTGGCGCGGTTGAAGCGGTGGAAGTCGGTGTGCTCGTCGACTGCAACTATGACGCCCCGGTCCTGTTCGTCGCCTTTCCAGGCGTTGAGGGCGTCACCGAGCTTTTTGGCGTCGTCGAGCGGGAGGTCGAGCCACCCTCGCACTCGACTGCCGTGTCGCAAGATCAGGTCTCCGCCGAACTGACGACGGGCGGCCTCCGCCAGGCCCCCCAGTAGGCGACATCGGCAAGGCCGTCGGTTGATGGGTGGCCGTCTCCGGTCCAGGAGTCCAGGGCAAGCGCATCGCCGAGCACCATGCCGCAGCGGTCGACCGGCAGGTCGCCGAGGAGGATCGGCTCGTCCCCTGCGGCGCCGGCCCATGGCAGACCCAGATCGATTTCAAGGACTTCGATGGTTGGTCCTCCACCGAAGGGCGACATCGCCGTGCCGGCCCGCACCATCAAGGGCTGGTCACCGGCAGCGCGAACCACGGCCATTTCACACATCCAGTCGTGGACGTGTCCGCCGCCGATTGATGCCGCAGCACTTGCGCGCTCGGATAGTGGTTGGGCCTTGTCCCCGAGGAGTGGACACCTGTTCGTGTCGTTATGCGGCAAGTGTCAGGGTAGCTGACTGCTGTTCGTAGGCGATCGACGCCTGCTGTCCGTTCGCCGAGTGGCGTCGGCAGGTGTTGTAGCGCGTGGTCCAGCGGAAGACCGCCAGGCGGCAGGCGCGGACCCCGTCGTAGCGGAGGGCGTCGCCGAACGCCGCGTACAGGCCCTCGTTCTCCACGGCGTACGCCGTGTGAGGAATCGGAGGAGCGATCGCGTCGACCGCGGCCTTGGTGATGGAGATGACCTCCGGTCGCAGGCCGGCGATCCGTCGGGCCAGGGTGCCGACGAATGCATCGAGTTCCCCGGCGGGCAGCGCACGGTTGATCAGGCCGTAGCGTTCCGCGAGTTCCGCGCCCACGAGTTCGGCGCCGAGGATGAGCTCCAGCGCGCGGGCCCGGCCCGCCAGGCGCGTCATGTTCACCGTGCCACCGCCTCCGGGGAGGATCCCCATCAAGGACTCCGGCTGCCCCTGCCCTGACTTGCCGATCGCCGCGAAGCGCATGTCCAGGTACATGAAGAACTCGTTGCCCGCGCCGCGCGCGAAACCCGCGAGCTTGCCGATGGTGACCTGCGGCAGCGAGCGGACCTCCTCGCTCAGCGCCTGGAGGATGTTCAGCCCCTCGGGAATGGTCGCGTCCGGTGCGGCCGCGATCGCGGCGCGGGTGGCTTTGGGCAGCGCGTCCGGGTCGGTGAGGTAGGCCATGTCACCGTGCGCGATGAAGAACTCCGGGTCGGCGCTCTCGAAGACGATGACGCGGACGTCGGCGTCGTCACGCACCCGCGCGATGAACGCCCGCAGGGACGGCAGCAGGAACGCGTCCATCAGATTGAGCGGCGGGTGATCGATTGTCACCGTCGCGACCCCGTCCGAGACGTCGATCGTCAGGGCGAAGAGGTCGTCGTAGCTCATGGGGTGGCTCCACTTCACACGAAGGCCGGCGCATGACCGTGCCGCCGACCGGGTAAGCGTCGCGACTCTCAGTGTCGCGACTGACACTGAGTATCAGATTATGAATCAAGGTGCATAAAAGCAAACGAGTGTGGCACAGTACACTTGGCTCCATGAGTGCAGCACCCGTCGGTACCCGTGAGATCGGCCGCCACGCGGTACGAGCAGAGCTGGCCCGCGTGGCGTTCAACCGGTTCTGCCTCACCGGCTTCAACCAGGTCACCTTCGCCGACCTCGCCGAGGCCGCCGGAGTGTCGCGGAGCACTTTCCTGCGCTACTTCGGAACCAAGGAGGACGTAGTCCTGTTCGTCTTCGACCCCGTCGGTGACGTCATCACCGACGCGCTCGATGCCGACCGGGGTAACGAGGACGACTGGGACAGGCTGCGCAACGCCCTGGAATCAGCCGTGACATTCCTCGTGCGCGATGTCCAGGAACTCGTGACGATCCTCGGCCTCGTCGACCAGACTCCGGCCCTGTGCGCACGGCTCCGCGAGAAGCAGACTGAATGGCGACCGGAGATCGTCGCCCGGCTGCGGGAGACGGCCTCCTCGGCCGACGGATCACCGGTCATCGCCAACGTGCGCGCAGCAGCAGCACTCGAATGCCTGTGGATCGTCCTCGGGCAGTGGAGTGCGAGCGGCGGCCAAGAAGACCTTGGCAACCTGCTGGACGCTGCGTTCGCCGCCTTCTCGCCCCCGGCACGCCAGCAGACGGCCGCTCCGCTGTAAAGGGCCGAGGCGGCGGCTTCTCGGCGGTGCCGAAGGGGCCGAAAGGAGTGATCGACCCGGCGGCGGTGATCGCGTCGTCGGAGTCCAGCCCCGGCCGCGAGTGCAAGGGTAGGGTGTCGATTCGGCCGAAGCGGATGGTGTCCACGCCCAGCCGTGCGGGGCCCCACAGCACCTATCTGCGCAACCTCTAAGTCACGGCGGTTCCTTCGTCGATGCCGTCGGGTTAGCGTCTTGGCATGGCCACAGAGAGCGTCTCCGTGCTGGTCGACGTGCGGAAGTACGACGCTGTGGCGGCTGGCGGCACCGCTCACCCGGCCGGCCATTCTCACCGTGACCATCTTCAACGCGCTGACCATCTGGAACGGGTTCCTGCTGCCGCTGGTCCTCACCCAGAGCCCGGACCGCCGGACCCTGCCTCTCGCCCTGTGGACCTTCCAGGGCCAGTACGGGGTCAACGTCCCCGCCGTGCTCGCCGCCGTCGTCCTCACCACACTGCCCGTGCTGGTGCTGTACGCCTTCGGCCGCCGCCAGCTGCTGAGCGGTCTGACCGCAGGGTTCAGCCGTTGACCGACGCAGACGCAGACGCAGACGCAGACGCAGACGCAGACGCGAACGCGGACGCGGAACCCGACCCCGTACCGGCGACCGGCCCGTGTCCCCGGACGCTCCCATGAGCTGCGGGACCGGCTCCCGGCAGGCCGCGAAGCGGATCCGGGCCGCTGCCGCAGGCCGGGCGCGGTCCGCCCCGCCCCGAGTCCCACTCGTCCACCGGTTCGCCCGTCCCGCCCTGGTCAAGGGTCCGGCGGGCGTGGGAGGAAAGTGAACGCCGACGTGGCTGTAGAGAACACCTCCGCAATCTCCCTCTGGAACGACCCCACCGCCTCCGTCACCGCGAGAGTCGACGCGTTGATCGACGCGATGACCCTTGAGGAGAAGACCGCCCAGCTGTACGGAGTGTGGGCGGGCGCCTCCGACGAAGGCGGTGAAGTGGCCCCTCACCAGCACGACATGGAGGAGGCCGTCGATCTCGACGCACTCCTGCCCACCGGACTGGGCCAGTTGACCCGGCCCTTCGGCACCGTCCCGGTCGACCCCGCCCTGGGCGCGCTCTCCCTGGCCCGCACCCAGAGCCGGATCGCCGCCACGAACCGGTTCGGCATCCCCGCTCTCGCGCACGACGAGTGTCTGGCCGGGTTCGCCGCCTGGGGGGCGACGGCCTACCCCGTTCCGCTGTCCTGGGGCGCCACCTTCGATCCCGACACGGTGCGGCGCATGGCCGCCGCCATCGGCCGCGACATGCGGTCCGTCGGCGTCCACCAGGGACTCGCGCCCGTCCTGGACGTGGTGCGCGACGCCCGCTGGGGCCGGGTCGAGGAAACCATCGGCGAGGACCCCTACCTCGTCGGCACCATCGGGACGGCCTACGTGCAGGGCCTTGAGTCCGCCGGCGTCGTCGCCACTCTCAAGCACTTCGCCGGCTACTCGGCCTCCCGCGCCGGCCGCAACCTCGCCCCTTCCTCCATGGGGCCGCGGGAGCGCGCCGACGTGTTGCTGCCCCCTTTCGAGATGGCGGTCCGCGAGGGCGGCGCCCGGTCCGTGATGAACGCCTACACCGACACCGACGGCGTGCCCTCCGCGGCGGACGAGGAACTGCTCACCGGGCTGCTGCGCGACACATGGGGCTTCGACGGCACCGTCGTCGCCGACTACTTCGCCATCGCCTTCCTGAAGACCCTGCACGGCGTCGCGGCCGACTGGGCGGACGCCGCCGGCACCGCGCTGCGCGCGGGCATCGACGTCGAACTGCCCAACGTCAAGACGTACGGCGCGCCCCTGGTCGAGGCCGTCGCCGACGGCCGCATTCCGCAGGCGCTGGTCGATCGGGCCGTGCGCCGGGTACTCACCCAGAAGGTGGCACTCGGCCTGCTCGACCCGGACTGGAACCCCGTGCCCGCGGCGCTTGAGGGGGCGGACCCGGACGACCCGGCCGCCCTGCGCGGCCGGATCGACCTGGACGGTCCGGAGAACCGCGCCCTGGCCCGCACGCTTGCCGAGGAAGCGGTCGTGCTGCTGAGCAACGACGGCACCCTCCCGCTCGAAAGGCCGCGCCGCATCGCCCTGATCGGCCCCAACGCCGACGAACCCGTCGCCGTACTGGGCTGCTACTCCTTCCCCCAGCACATCGGCGTCCGCCACCCCGGGACCCCCCTCGGCATCGAGCTGCCCACCCTGCGCGACACGCTCGCCGCCGAGTTCCCCGACGCCGAGATCGCGGTCGTCCGCGGCACCGGCGTCGACGACGGGGATCTCTCCGGCCTCCGCGAGGCCGGAGAGGTGGCACGCGAGGCCGACGTCGCCCTGGTGGTGCTCGGCGACCGCGCCGGACTCTTCGGGCGGGGCACCAGCGGCGAGGGCTGTGACGTCGAGACGCTGGACCTGCCCGGCGCGCAGCAGCACCTGCTCGACAGCCTGCTCGACCTCGGCACACCCGTGGTCACCGTGCTGCTGGCCGGGCGACCGTACGCCCTCGGCCGTGCTGTGGAGGAGTCCGCGGCGATCGTGCAGTCCTTCTTCCCGGGCGAGGAGGGCACGCACGCGATCGCCGGAGTGCTCAGCGGCCGTGTCGATCCCTCCGGCCGTCTTCCGGTCGGTGTGCCGCGCGGGCCGGGCTCCCAGCCGGGCACGTACCTCGGGGCGCGGCTCGCGCACGCCAGCGACGTGTCCACCATCGACCCGACCCCCGCGTTCGCCTTCGGCCACGGCCTGTCCTACACGCGGTTCGACTGGACCGACCTGGCCGTGGAGGTCCAGGAGGCCCCGGCGGACGGCGAGTTCGCCCTCGCCTTCACCGTACGCAACACCGGCGGGCGGCCCGGGACCGAGGTCGTCCAGCTCTATCTGCACGACCCGGTCGCCTCCGTCGTCCAGCCGGTGCAGCGCCTGGTCGGCTACACCCGGGTCGCACTGGAGCCGGGCGAGGCCCGGCGCCTGAGGGTCACGCTCCCGGCCGACCTCGCCTCCTTCACCGGCCGCGACGGCCGGCGCGTCGTCGAACCGGGCGAGCTGGAGGTGCGGTTGGCCGCATCCAGCGCGGATCCGCGCCTGACGGCCAGGATCGTGGTGACCGGAGCAGAGCGCCATGTGGATCACACGCGGCGCCTGCATGCCACGATCCTGCATGAGCCGGCCGCCCCGGCATGAGCCACGTGTGCGCGGCGCATGTCACCACAGCGGCGGCGCCGCGCACACCCAACGCGGGGCTGGGGCGGGTGGGCGTCTCACAGCACGCCGCGGCGGGCGAGGCTGCGCATCAGCGCCCCCACACCGAACGTCCACGGCGCGGCCTCCTCGCTGGGGACGACGGTGTTGACCAGCTCACCGAGTCGCGGGCTGAAGATCCGTACGACGTCGCCGTACGCATGGGTGAAACCCGCGCCGGGTGCCTGCCGGTCCTCGGTGGGGGCGAACAGTGTGCCCGTGAACAGTACGAAGCCGTCCGGGTACTGATGGTGCGCGCCGTAGGTGGCGGCCACCAGGTCCAGTACGTCGCGGCTGATCTCGCGCAAGGAACTGCTGCCCCGCAGTACATAGCCGTCCGTGCCGTCGATCCGCAGGCCGATGTCGAGTCCGCGTACGGTGTCGAGGCCGAAGTCCTCGTCGAGCACACGGACGAACGGGCCGATCGCGCAGGAGGCGTTGTTGTCCTTCGCACGGGACAGCAGCAGGGCGCTGCGTCCTTCGATGTCGCGGAGGTTCACGTCGTTGCCCAGCGTCGCGCCGCGTATCCGGCCGCGCGAGTCCACGACGAGGACGGCCTCGGGCTCGGGGTTGTTCCACACCGAGGCACCGAGCACTCCGATGTCGGCGCCGGTGCCGACCGCGGACATCACGGGGGCCTTGGTGAACACCTCCGGGTCCGGCCCGATCCCCACCTCCAGGTACTGCGACCACAGTCCTTCCGAAACGAGCAGTGCCTTGGCCTTGACCGCCTCCGGTGATCCGGGGCGGATGCCGTCGAGCCTTCCGCCCACCACCTGCCCGACACGGGCCCGTACCCTCGCCGCCTGCGCCGGATCGCCGCCCGTGCGTTCTTCGATGACGCGTTCCAGCAGGCTCCGGGCGAAGGTGACGCCCGCGGCCTTGATCACCTGGAGGTCGACGGGGGCGAGCAGATGCGGCATGTCCCGGCGGCCGGGCGGTGCCTGCAGCAGGTCGTCCAGGCGCCAGGCGCGTCCGCCGTCGGCCTGGCGGACGACCGCCGCCGCGTCGTCGCGTTCCATGAGGTCGGAGACGGTGGGGGCGAGGGCCGTCAGGTCGACGACGTGTTCGCCGCGCACCGCGGCCACGCACGGCCCGTCCTCCTGCGGGTCGTGGACGCGCGCGACGAGGGCGGCCCGGTCGGCGTCCTCCGGCAGGACGGAGCCGGCGGTGAGGACCGGACGGGGGCGCGCCGCTGCCGATTCCACGATCGATGCTCTCCTGGGTGCGAGGGGGCGGGCTCAGTGGGAGTCGCGGGGGACCTCGTGTCCGCGGTTTGCGCGCAGGAAACCGAAGTCGGCGCCCCGGTCGGCCTGTTCCACGTGCTGGGTGTAGAGCCAGGTGTAGCCGCTGGTGTACCGCTCGGCGGGCGGTGTCCAGTCCTGTCGGCGCCGCGCGAGTTCGGCGTCGTCCACGTCCAGGCGCAGGGTGCGGTTCGGGACGTCGAGGACGACGGGGTCCCCGTCGCGCACGAGGGCGAGCGGTCCGCCGACGGCGGCCTCGGGTGCCACGTGGAGAACCACCGTTCCGTAGCCGGTGCCGCTCATCCGGCCGTCGCAGACGCGCACCATGTCCGTGACGCCGGCCTTCAGCAGCTTGGCGGGCAGCGGGACGTTGGAGACCTCGGGCATGCCGGGGTAGCCCTGGGGGCCGGCGTTGCGGATGACAAGGACGGTGTTCTCGTCGATGTCGAGTTCCGGATCGTCGGCGACCTCGTGATAGGCCTCGGGGGAGTCGAAGACGCGGGCGGGGCCGCGGTGGGTGAGCAGGTGCGGTGACGCGGCGGACTGCTTGATCACGGCGCCGTCGGGGCACAGGTTGCCGCGGAGGACGGCGATTCCGGTGCCGGCCGGCTGGAAGGGGGCGTCGAGGGCGGTGATGACGTCGGAGTCGACGCGTTCCGCGTGCTCGGTATTCTCGGCGACGGTCCGTCCGGTGACCGTGACCGGCCCTCCGTGCAGCAGCTTGCCGCCGAGCAGTTCGGCCATGACGGCGGGCAGCCCGCCCGCGTAGCAGAAGTCCTCCATGAGGTACGTGCCACTGGGCATCAGGTTGACCAGCGTCGGCACCGCGCGGACCAGGTCGTCGAAGTCCCCGAGGCTCAGCTCCACGCCGACGCGTCCGGCGAGGGCGGTGAGATGGATGACGGCGTTCGTGGAGCCGCCGATGGCCGCGTTGACCCGGACGGCGTTCTCGAACGCCTCCCGCGTCAGGATCCGCGAGGGCCGCAGCTCCTCCTCCACCATTCCCACGATGCGCTGCCCCGCCGCCTGCGCGGTCTCCATCCGCCGGGAGTCGACCGCGGGCCACGCCGCCGAGCCCGGCAGCTGCATGCCGAGCGCCTCGGCCATGCAGGCCATCGTCGAGGCGGTCCCCATCGTCATGCAGTGCCCGTTGGAGCGGGCCATACAGCCTTCCGCGAAGAAGCACTCCTCCTCGGTCATCCGGCCGGTCTTCAGGTCTTCTTCGAACTTCCACACATGGGTGCCGGATCCCACGTCCTGGCCCCGGTACTTGCCGTTGAGCATCGGCCCCCCGGTGACCATGACGGCGGGCAGGTCGACGCTGGCGGCGCCCATGAGCATGGCGGGCGTCGTCTTGTCGCAGCCGGACAGCAGCACGACACCGTCGAGCGGGTTGGCCCGGATCAGCTCTTCGACCTCCATGGCCATGAGGTTGCGGTACAGCATGGCGGTGGGGCGCATCAGGGTCTCGCCGGTGGCCATGGTGGGGAACTGCAGCGGCAGGCCGCCGGCCTGCCACACCCCGCGCTTGACGGCCTCGGCGACGCGTGTCAGATGGGCGTTGCAGGGGGCGAGTTCGGAGGCACTGGTCGCGATGCCGATGACGGGACGCCCGTCGAACACCTCATGCCCGAACCCCTGGTTGCGCATCCAGGAGCGGTACAGCATCCCGCTGCGGCCCTGTGCGCCGAACCATGCCTGACTGCGGCGGTTCGTCCTCCTACCGTCGGTCATGTGAACACTCCCGTGGCTCCGGCGTCTTCCGCTGCGCGCTGCGGCGTTGTCGGGTGCGGCCCACTACCCTAGGGGTCAATCATTAAATGATTCGATGAATGGCGTCCAGGGGGTGAGCGGAGATCGTGATGCACTTCCCGACCATGCACCAGCGCGTGGTCGACGAGCTCGGGCGGCGCATCGTGGGCGGCGCGTGGGAGCCGGGGGACCCGCTACCGGTCGAGGACGCACTCGCGGCCGAGATCGGCGTCAGCCGGGGGGTGCTGCGGGAGGCGGTCAAGTCGCTGGTGGCCAAGGGGATGCTGCACGTACGGCCGCGCACCGGCACGCGCGTACTGCCCCCGGAGCACTGGAACCACCTGGACCGTGACGTGCTGCGCTGGAAACAGGCCGGGGACGCCACGGCCCTGCTGCGCGACACGGGCGAACTGCGGCGGATCGTCGAGCCCGAGGCGGCCCGGCTCGCTGCGGAGCGGGCCGGCCCCGACGACGTGCGCGTCCTGTACGACGCCCTGGCCGCCATGGAGGCCGCGGCGGCGTCACCCGGCCGCGACGGCTACGTCGAGGCCGACATCGCCTTCCACCGGGCCCTGCTCGACGCCGGCGGCAACCGTCTCCTCGGCTCGCTGGGCCGCGCCGTCGAGATCGCGCTGGAACACAGCTTCGTCATCAGCACCCAGACCCCGGGCGCGGTGGAAGCCTCGCTGCCACGTCACCGCGCCGTCGTGCGGGCCGTCGAGGCCCGCGATCCCGCGGCCGCCGCGGCCGCCGTACTGGCCGTCATCGAAGCCGCCGAACAGGAGATCGCCCGGTCACCCGGAATGCCGGGCGACGCCGTGTGACCCGTCACGGCAGCGACCCCGCGGTGTCACGGGAGCCAGCACGGCCCACGGGCGCCGACACCCACCAATCCCGACGACCACGAACACGGGAACACTCGCGACACCGCACGCCACGGGGCCGAGGAACACGAGCGTGAACATACGCATCCGCCGTGACACCAGTACCGGAGTCGAGGCACCCGGACCGCGGTGCAGGTGACGAACCACTGCCGCCGCAACCCACCCGCCTGGTCACAGTCGCCCTCCGTAGAACAGGACGTCATGAACACCGCGCCGTTCTCCGGTCCTCTGGCCCCGGCTGTCAGGGTGCCGCCGAGGCGGGTTGCCAGACGGTGGGCAATGGCCAGGCCCAGACCGGTGCCCACCGGGCGCAGGTCCCGGTAGCGCTCGTGCAGGGCGCCCCGCTCGAAGGCCACCGTCACGTCGTTCTTGGTCAGCCCTGGGCCGCCGTCCCGCACCTCCACCTCCGCCTGACCGTCCCCAGCCCGGAGGGCCAGTACCACGGGGCTGCCTTCCGGCGTGAGGCGCAGGGCGTTGGCGAGCAGACAGTCCGTGAGCCGGCGTACCCGGAAACCGTCGGTGAAGCCCTCGGCTTCCGGGCTCGCCAGGTCGAGGAGGTCGCCGAGAAAACGGTCGAGGCGCACCACCTCCGCCGGGCCGGGCGCCGGGGCCGGGTCCGTGCGGGTCACCCCGCTCGCCCGTGGCCGGCCGCGACGCCGGCGCCGGCGGTTTGCACCGTGGAACCGAGGTTGCGGGGGTCCGGGCGAGGACCCGGGGCGCCGGACTGCGCAGAGGCGTTCGCAGGCCGGCCAAGCCACCGGCGTCGCTCTATGGGGCGATGCCGACTCCGCTGATGCGGCTCCAGGCCTTCTCCTGAGTCGCGGTCATAGCGGGCCAGTTCAGGCCACCCTGTCGGGGGTTGACTCGCGAGGCATAGGGTGCCGGGTGAAAATTGGGGTCGTAGAAGCAGCCGGTGCCGTAAACACGGTCGAACGCCGGGCAGGATGTCGCGATCATTTGCGGAGTGGGCTTGTTGCCAGTGCGCACCCAAGTGTCAAGCGCAGTGATCGAGTTGGCGTACTCGCTGTTGCTCAGCTGGCTGTGCTCGGACTCATGGGTGAAGGTCTGCACCAGATACCGGCTGCGGTGCGCGCCCTCAAGTGTGGCGCGATAGGCCGCTTCGTGCTCCACGAACGCCGTGGGATCGTCGATCGCGTGCATGGTCACGATGGGGATCGCCACCTTGCCGGTGAGGTCACTGTCGTAGGACAGGTCGCGTACGGCAGCCGGGTCGGCGGTGAACCGTTCGACGCCGGCGTTGAGGGTCTTGTCATCGTGTGAACCGGAGTACCAGACCCCCTTGTTGCTGAACGGGTTACGGTCGCCCAGCCGCTTGGCGACGATGTCCCGGAACGTGAAGGTGGCGAACCGCAGATGGGATTCCAGGGTCCGCTCGGGGACATGGGTCACGGCCAGGATGTCGGAGAGATTGCGCTGTTGCAGCGCGGTGCGCTCCTGCGGTGGTGACGTGTAACCGGTGCACTCCTGCAACCGGGCGCGCAGCCCGGCCGCGGTCATGGTCGAGTCAGCGCGCAGCCCCTGCCAGAGCGGGTATGGGGGCTCGCTCGGACGAGGGAGGTTCTGGCAGTAGTACTGGTAGACGACACGCAGGTCGACCCGGTAGTCGTACCCACGTGAGCCGCCTGCCAGGACACCACTGGTGAGCATGGCCCCGTCGTACGGTCCGGCCTTCGAGCCGTACATCTCGACCACCTTGGCGGCGACGTCGCCGCCCCAGGACTGACCGTGCACATACGTCCGCTGCGGCTTGCCGAACTGCCGCACGAACAGGCGTCGTACGTTCTCGGTGTCCTCGGCGGCCATCCGGGTGCCGTAGCCGCCGCGGCGGTACGAGGAACCCGCCCAGGCGTAGCCCTGCTTCACCATCACGGCCCAGCGATCCAAGTCGTCCACGCTGCGCTCGGGGTCGGATCCGTCACCGAGGTCGGGGCCGCCATGTGCGTGCACGACAAGTGATCCGTTCCACGCCTTGGGGATCGCGATGGCGTAGTACGCGTCATTGACGTCCTGGCCGGTGTAGCACGTTGCCACGTCGGTCAGGCTCGGCGGGCAAGTGACGGAGGCGGAGCGATCGGACTGGGCGTGAGCGACCGGCGCGGTCAGGAGAGCACCCGCCACGGTGCCGGCGAGCAAGGCTCCCAGCCCTCGGCGACGCTGCTTACCGGGACGTGACCATCGAGAAGATCGTGCGAGGAATCTGTAGCTGTCCAAGGCGCGGCTCCTTGTTCCTGCGTGGCGCCATGTGCGCCGCGCAGGATGCTATGAACGGGCTGTCCGAATGGCTACGCCCTGGTCTTTGCGGTCATAGTGTTCACATCAGCGGCGTGGGAGTTCTGCCCTTTCGCGTGGCGGCACCGGCCGGCGGCAAGCCCGGTCCGCAAGCTGACCGGTGGGACCGGACACAGCCGCGCCCGTGCCCCGGGGTGCGGGGCACGGGCGCGGACAGGTGTGCGGACGGCCGGTGCCGGTCTGGGCGGAACGTCAGCAGATGGTCAGTCGACCGTCAGGCTGTCGATGGTGACGCTGCCGGAGTCGCCGAGGCCCACCGCGAGGGTGATCAGGGCGTCTCCGGCCGGCAGGTTCACCGCCGCGGTGACGGTCGACCAGGTGTCCCAACTGCCGCTGACGGGAAGCTGCACCTGCTGCTGCGCGTCCCCCGCGACGAGGGAGATCGTGCGTGTCACGTTCTGCAGCGGCGGGCGCTGTCCGCCCAGGGAGCGGCGGCGCGCCGAAGACAGCGGCCGGCCAAGTGCGGCCGCGAGCCGAACACCGCCACGGACCAAACACCGCGAACCGCAGCCCCCGAGCGCCGAAGGGGGGCAAGTTCAGGCGAAGGACAGCGACAGAAGGATGACTCAGGAGGCGAACGGTTCGATCTCCCCCGCGAAGACGATGACCTGGTCGATGAGGCTCCGCCGCAGATGGACGACGTCCGTTCCCGCCAGGCGGGGACCTCCAGCAGGCGTGGTGAAGACCCACTGGTACCGGGCCCACTCGTCAGGCATGTCCACCGCCGAGCAGCGCACCATCGTGCCGGTCCCCGCCGGGTGGCGCCGGATGTCCAGCACGAACCGCTCGACCGCCGCGATTCCTTCGCTGCGGCCCAACGGTCCCCAGAAGATCACGTCTGAGGTCAGGGCCTGGGAGAGCAGGGCAGTCACATAGCTGTCGTCCGAGGCGTTGAACGCGGAGATGAACGTGTCGATCGCGGAGCGTGCGGTCTCTTCCTGCATGCCCCAGTAATACCAGCCGTTTCGCGTGCGCTCGTCCCACGAGCCGCCTTCCGATCACGGTGAGCCATCCCGCTTACCGCCCTAGGTGCGCCCGAACGCCCCTGCGAGTGGGCGGTTCGTGGGTCTTTGGATGGATATGGTGTCGCTTGATGGTGTGGCGGCGGGGCGGAATCTACCGGTCCGCAATTGTTGATCTGGTGATGTGATCGGGTGAGCGAACGCAAGCCGCATCCCAGCGACTTATCGGACGAGCAGTGTCCTTGATCGAGCCGGTGATCACCGCGTGGAAAGACCGGCACCGCTCGGCCGGCGGCTATCAGGGTGCCTACGACATGCGGGAGATCGTGGACGCGATCCTCTACCAGGGGCGGACCGGCTGCCAGTGGGCCCATCTCCCGCACGAGCTGCCGCAGAAGAGCGCGACCTACTACTGCGCCGCCGGGCGGGACGACGGAACCGACCAGGTCATCCATGAACTCCTGCGCTGCCAGGTCCGCGAACGCGCCCGCCGATTCAAGGACCCGACCCTGGTGGTCCTGGACACCCAGAGTGTCCACGTGGCCGCCGGGGTCCCCGCCGCCACGAGTGGCCATGATCCGGCCAAGCGGGTGCCCGGCCGCGAACGCGGACTGGCCGTGGATGTCCACGGCCTGGTCACCGCCGTCGTCGTCCTCACCGCGAACACCCACGACAACACTGCGGGCATCATGCTGCTGGACCGGGTCGCCGGCACGCCGGCGGAACCGTCCGCAAAGCCCTGGTCGACCAGGACTTCAAGAACCAGGTCGTCATGCACGGCGCCGCCCTGGGCATTGACGTCGAGATCGTCGCACGCAACCCGCAGGACAAGGGGTTCGTGCCGCAGCCGAAGCGGTGGAGAGTCGAGCAGACCTACGGGATCCTGATACTGCACCGGCGCCTGATCCGTGACTACGAGCACCGCCCCTCCTCCTCCGCCTCCCGCGTCTACTGGGCGATGACCCTCGTCATGGCCCGACGCCTCACCGGCGCGAACGCCCCGCCTGGCGCGCGGCCCAGGCGGCGGCAGCGTGAACATCCGGCCCCTGCTCAATGCCCTGGACCTGGGCCCTGGCCGACGACCTCCGCGCACAGATCGACGACCTGCAGACCCGGCTGCGGGAGGCCGAACTGCACCTGGAGCACCTCACGATCACCCGCAAGACCGTCACCGGCCTCGCCGACCGGCTCCCGGCCGGCCGCCGGACCTGCCCGAGCACCCGGACTACCCCGCATCCTCGCCGCCTTCAACCACGCGACCGGACCTCTACGAGCCAAGGACGTCTGCGAAGCCCTCGGCCACGAACTGCTGCACGACAAAAAACCGGGATGGCGAGGACCTCAACCTCCTCCAGATGATGGGTGTGTACGCCTCCGACCTCGGTGGCCTCGTCGTAGGCAAGGACGACCGGAAGGCGCAGGGCGTTCTCGGGCCCTACTCGCTGAAGTACGACAGTCGAACTTCCCGCCCAGGACATCGCCGCACGCATGCTGGAATTCGACCGGATCGTCGCGGTACGCGCGGTGGGTGTGCGCTCGTCGACCAACCCGCAGGAGGAAGCGAAAACAAGCACCCTGCGGCGCTACTTCCGGGAGTACGGAACAACCCATGTCAACGGGGCGCGAGTCACCGTCTATGTCCGAGACCACGGCCCGTCTCCGAAGGTCCTCGATCCGACAGCCCAGGTGGTCTGATGCGGTCAGTGTCGGCCCGACAACAGGACGACGTGGTCACCGGCGGCGGGGGCGGTCCGGGCGTGGGCCAGCAGTCCGGCGAGCGCGGCTGAGCCGGCCGGGCTGGGCCGGAGGCCGTAGCGGCCCAGCAGGGCTTGCGCCGCGAGCAGTTCGTCGTCGTCCACGGCGTGCACCGTGCCGCCTGAGGCGGCGATCGCCGTCATCGCGTCGGGCCCGTGCAGAGCGTGCCGGTTGACCAGGGGCTCGTTGTGGTCCGTTGTCACGACGTCGGCGGCCGAGAGCACGCGGTACGGTCCCGGCCAGCTCACCACGACGGGGTTGTTGCCGCGGGAGCCGACGCCGTGGAGCGCAACCGGCCAGTCCAGCGCGAGCAGCCGGCGGTGGGCGGCGGCGACGGTCGTGCCGTTGCCGAGCGGAATCCACAGGGAGACCGGTGCCCCGCCCAGTTGCTCGTACAGGGCGTCCACGACCGCACCGTGCCCCTCGGCGATCGCGTCCTGGTAGGGTCCGTCGACGTTGCCGTCCGCGACGCCCTCCGCGGCGGCCAGGCGGTGGGACTCCTCGACCGCGTCCTCGTAGTCCCCGGCGACGAAACGTATGTCCGCCCCCGCCGCCGCCGCGAAGGCCCCGCCGTCGCCCCAGTCCGCGGGCAGTACGACCGTGCAGCGCGTGCCCGCCGCCGCGCACGCTGTCGCCATGGCCCGCCCGTAGCTTCCGCACGATCCCACGACGATCCGGTCGTGGCCCTCCGCGAGGGCGCGGGCGACGACCGCGCGGGCCGCGGGTTCCTTGTGGCTGCCTGAGGCGTGGTGTGTCTCGTCCTTGAGCAGCACCCGCGATCCCGGCAGAAGGCCGTCCGCGCTGATCAAGGGGCTCGGAGACGGATCGACGGGCGTGGCAGTGGTCGGAGGCAGCACGGAATGGGTTCCTTTCACCGGGTGTGGGCACCGAGCAGTTCGTCGGCCTGCCGTTGGAGGTCGTCGCGGGTACCGATCTCGGCGGGGGGTACGGCGTCGGGCAGTTCGTCCTCGATCAGCCGGAGCCGGTCGTTGAACCAGCCGCGGACGGCCCACGCGAGTTGCAGCAGCCCGCTGAGGACGATCAGTACGGCGAGGCCGCGTCCCGGGCCCTCGGACGCGAGCAGCGGCTGGACGTACCGCTCGGCCAGCGGGCCGACGACCAGGTAGCCCAGCGGCATCGTCAGCATCATCAGGGTGATGAACAGGGACAGGACCCGGCCCTGCAGTTCGAGCCCGACCTTGCCCTGCACGATGGCGATCCAGTGGCCCTCCGCGAGGGACTCGCCGAAGCCGACCAGGAACATCCCGGTGACGATCAGGGCCGGCGCGGTGGAGATGCCGACCAGGGCCATCGCGAGACTGCCGATCCCCATCGAGACGAGCATCCCGTGGCTGCGCCGGGCCGTCCCGCCCCACAGCCCCATCAGGACACTGCCGGTGAGTCCGCCGACGCCGCCGGCCCCCAGCGCCACCCCGAGCACCGAGGCGGGCTGTTCCACGAGGAGCATCGGGGTGATCACGGCGAAGCCCAGCGTGTAGAAGGCGTGGTCGATGACGAAGAACCGGAGCGCGGCGCGCAGGCCGGGCCGGCGGGCGATGTAGCGCCAGCCGTTGCGGATCTCCGCCCCGAAGCTCTCCTCGCGGCGGCGGAACATGAGGTTCGGGAAGCGGACGAGGAGCAGCGTGAGCGCTCCGACGGCGAAGGTGCCCATGTCGACGAGGAGCACCCCGCCGATGCCGATCGGTTCGATGAGCGCGGCTCCCAGCATCGGGGAGAACACCAGCCCGACGCCCACGCCGAGTTGCCCGATTCCGCCCGCGTGACCGAGATAGCGCTTCGGCACCAGCTGTGCGACCGCCGCCAGGTAGGCCGGCCGCTGGAACGCCCCGGCCACCGACGTCACTGTCACGGCGAGATACACGTGCCACAGATGCAGTCCGTCGCCGAGCATCAGCAGGGCGAGCGCCGCCATCGCGAGCCCCGCCGAGCTGTCGCTCGCCAGCATCACCTTGCGCCGGTCCCACCGGTCGGCGACGGCGCCGGCGACCGGCCCGGCGACGATGCCGGGCAGCAGACCGATGGCGTTCACCACGGCGAAGGAGGTGATCGAGCCGGTCTGCTGGAGCACCCAGATGCTCAGCACGAGTGTGCTCAGCCCGCTGCCGATCATCGACAGGACCTGGCCGAACGCGACCAGCGCGAACTTGCGCAGATCGGGCGTCGCGCCGGCGCGCGGGGCCCGCTCGGTGTCGGGACTGTCCGCCCCGCTGGACGGCCGCCGGTCGCCGGAGACGAAGCCGGCCAGGGCAGCCGCGAGCGGCTCCGCGTGGCTCTTGAGGAAGAAGTGTCCCGCCTTGGGCAGTACGGCGAGGCCGACGCCGCCGTCGGTGAAGTGCCGCCATTCCGCGTGGCGTTCCTGGTAGTGCTCGGTGACCCGGTCCCGGGCACCGACGACGGCGAGAACCGGGGCCCTCAGCCGCCGGAACCTCTCCCGGTACGCGGCGGTGAAGTACTCCTCGGCGTCCCGGGCGTCGTGCCGGACGTTGCGGAGCACGAAGGCCTTCTGCTCCTCGTCGTCCAGATCGGTGAACCCTCCGCGCGCCCGGAGATAGGCGAGGTATTCGCGGTCGTTGGTGAAACGGTCCACGGGCACGTGCCGGTAGATCCAGTCGAAGAGCCGGCCGGGCAGCCGCGCCGTCGGGAACCCGGCGCCGAGCGCGACCCCGGCCAGGGGCACACCCGCTTCCTCGGCGCGGCGCGCCACCTCCACGGTGAGCGCCACGCCCAGACAGTGGCCGTACAGGATGACCGGGCCCTCGATCGACGACAGTTCGGCGACGATGCGGTCGGAGACGACGTCGATCGGCTCCAGTTGCTCGTCGGGCCGGGAACGGTCGTGGCCCGGCAGCTCCACGGCGCGCAGCGCCCAGTTCGCGGGCAGGGCGTCGGCGAGGGGCTGGTAGGCGACGGCGCTCCCGCCCGAGTAGGGCACCGCCACCACGGTGTGGCCACCGGTGGCGGGGTCGGCGTCCGCGGCGGTCAGCCGGTGCAGCAGCCGCTGACCGGCGGGCGCGGTGTCCGGGCGCGTGTCGAGGTGCGCGGCCAGCCGGCGGACAGTGGCGTGCTGGTAGAACTCGACCAGTCCGAGGGCCGGGTCGATGCGGCGCACGACCTTGAGGGCGGAGAACGAGTCCCCGCCGAGGGCGAAGAAGCTGTCGTCGATGCCGGGGTCGGTGGTCCCGAGGACCTCCGACCAGATCGCCGCGATGCGCTTCTCGGTGTCGGTTTTCGCCGCGGCCCCGGCGGACCTCGGCGCCGCCCCGGTGGGGGCGGGCAGACCGCGCCGGTCCAGCTTCCCGTTCGGCGTCAGGGGAAGAACGGGCAGTGTGAGGACGCGGGCGGGGACCATGTGCGCCGGCATCGCCACCGCGAGCGCCTCCCGGAAGGCGGCCTCGTCGGTGTCGGCCCCGTCCTCGGCCACCACGTAACCGACGAGCTGCGTGATGCCGCCGCTCGGCCGGTGCGGGGCCACCGCGCACGCCGCGACGCCGGGCAGCGCGCCGAGCGCGGCCTCCACCTCGCCCAGCTCGATCCGGTATCCGTTGATCTTGACCTGGTCGTCGATCCGGCCCAGGAATTCGACCACCCCGTCCGCGCGGAACCGTGCGGAGTCACCGGTGCGGTACATCCGGGCCCCGGGTTCGGCGACGAACGGGTCGCGCACGAAACGTTCGGCCGTCAGCTCGGGCCGGTCGTGGTAACCGGCGGCCACGCCGGTCCCGCCCAGGTACAGCTCGCCCACCACCCCCGCGGGCACCGGCCGGCGCAGCGCGTCCAGCACGTAGACCCGGTTGTTCGGGAAGGGACGCCCGATCGGCAACGGCGCGTCGTCGGCCAGGTGCCCGACCGGACCCTCGAAGTAGACGTTGTCGACGGTGACCTCGGTGACCCCGTACGAATTGACCACGCGGCCGCGTGGGCCGACCAGGTGCCGCGCCCGTTCGTACTCCTTGGCGTCCCACTTCTCGCCGCCGCCGATCAGCAGGTCGACGAACCCCAGGTCCTGCCCGGAGCGTTCGGTGTGGTCGAGGAGCGCACGCAGCACCGCGGGCACGAGTTCGGTGCAGTTGACGCGTTCGCTCGCCATCAGCGCGTGCAGGCCGGCCGGATCGAGCAGGGTTTCGCGCGGGGCGACCACCAGACGGCCACCGCTGAGGTGCGCCCGCATGGTCTCGCCCACGGACATGTCGAACGAGAAACTGGCCGCCTGCAGATAGGTCCAGTCGGGCCGCAGCCGGTAGGCCCGCTGCCACATGCCGGCCGCGTGGACGAGGTTGCGGTGCGTGACGACGACGCCCTTGGGCCGGCCGGTCGAGCCCGATGTGTAGATGACGTACGCCGGATCGTCGGCCGAGGAGAGCAGGGGCAGATCGCTGTCGTCGTCGGGGAGGCATTGTGCGAGGTACTCCGCGTCGACCACCACCGTCGGCCCGCTGTCGGCCAGCATGTACTCCCGGCGGTCGCGCGGATAGGCCGGGTCCAGCGGCACGTAGGCGCCGCCCGCCTTGAGTACGGCCCACATCGCGGTGAAGAGGCCGACACCGCGGTCCAGGACGATCGCCACCCGACGACCGGGTCCGACCCCCTCCAGGCGCAGCTTGCGGGCGAGCCGGTTGGCCCGGCGGTTCAGCTCCGCGTAGCTCAGGGTGTCGCCGCCCACCGTGAGCGCGGGTGCGTCGGGTGTCGCGGCCGCGTGGCCCTCGAAGAGCTGGTGCACGGCGGTGGCGTCGGGCACCGGGGCGACGACGTCGTTCCAGTCGTGCACGATGCGCCGGTGTTCGTCGTCGGTGAGCATCGGCAGCCGGGTGACCGGCGTGTCCGTGTCGCCGAGCGCCGCGTCGAGCAGGGTCAGCAGGTGGTCGAGGAACGCCTCGACGCGTGCCGGGTCGAGGACTTCGGCGGCGTAGTCGGCGTTGAGGACCGCGCCGTCGGCGGGGAAGTCGAGGCCGAGCGCCAGGTCGACCATCGTGGCGGCCGGCGGCAGCTCGCCCGCGTAGCGCAGGATCGGGTCGTCCGTCCCCGGGGTGTTGTGCACCGTCAGCATCACCGGGCTCAGGCGCTTGGCGGCACCGGGCCGGCCGAGCGCGTCCACGAGGTCGGGCAGCGCCAGCCGTTGGTGGTCGAGGTCGCCGAGGACGGCGTCCCGCACCCGCGCGACGAGTTCGTCGAAGGACGGCTCACCCGTCACGTCGCCGCGCAGCGGCAGGACGTTGAGCGCCGGTCCCACCAGCGCGGCCGGCTCACCGGCGGACCGCCCGGCCACGGGGGCCAGGACGGTGACGTCGGTACGCCCCGTGTACCGCCGCAGTACCGCCTGGAGCCCGGCGAGGACCACCATGAACAGGCTCGCCCGCCGCTCGCCCGCGTAGGACGACAGCCGGTCCAGCAGGGCGGGATCGAGCGGTCGGACGACCCGCCCGGCGGCGTAGGACGGGGCGGCCGGGCGCGGCCGGTCGGTGGGCAGTTCCAGGTCGAGGCTCGCGCCGTCGAACCGTGTCCGCCAGTACGAGACGAGCGCCGTGTCGGTCCTCGCCCCGGCGCTGCGGGCGGCGAGATCGGGCACGGGGGCGGCCGGCGCCAGACCGGGCACGGCACTGAGGTCGGCTCCGTCGCGCGCGGCCCGGTACAGCACCGCGAGTTCCTGCCCGAACACCCCTGCCGACCAGCCGTCGAACGCGAGGTGGTGCACGACCAGGACAAGTTCGTCGCCGTCCAGGAAGGCGTGGGCGACCGGGCCGTGCCGGAAGTCGACGCCGCCGCGGTCCGCCGTGCCCCGCGTCAGGGGCAGGCCTGCCGGGGGATCGATGACCATGCTCGGCTCGGTGCCGTCGTCGGGGAACCGCGCTCGCAACAGCGGATGGCGCCGGGCCAGTTGATCCAGCGCTGCGGTCAGCGCTGCGACGTCGACCGGTTCGGCCCAGCGATAACGGATGCCGAGCGTGTACACCGGCAGGTCGGCGCACACCTGCTCGGCGATCCAGTAGTCCCGCTGCATCGGACTCAGCGGGTGCGGGACCTGCTCGGCCAGCGTCGCGACGGCGGCGTCGTCCGCCACGCCCGTCGCGGCCTCGATCACCCCGGCGAGTGCGGCGACGGTCGGGTCCGCGTACCACCTGGTGAGCGTCAGCTCCGCGCCGTGGCGCAGCCGCAGGGCCGCGATGAGACGTACGGCGTCCAGGGAGTCGCCGCCGAGGGCGAGGAAGTCGTCGGCCGGGCCCGTGACGGTGACGTCGAGGACGTCCTCGAACAGGTCGGCCGCCTTCCGTTCGCCCGCCGTGAGCGCGACGTCCGTGATGTGGCCCGGGGACGCTCCCCCGGCGAGTGCCGTCTTGTCGATCTTGCCCTGGGGAGTGAGGGGGAACCGCTCGTGCCGGACCAGAACGGCCGGGACGAGGTGGGCGGGCAGGACGTCGGCGAGGGCACTGCGCAGCGCGGACAGGTCGGTCCCGGCGCCGGTGACGAGGTGGCCGACGAGCCTGGCGCGGCCCGTGCGCCCGTCGACCAGCACCACGGCGTCGGTGACGTCGTCCAGTTCGCGCAGCGTCGCCTCGACCTCCGCCGGTTCGACCCGGTGGCCCCGTATCTTCACCTGGTCGTCGAGTCGGCCCAGGTACTCGAGCTGCCCGTCGGCGGAGCGGCGCACGCGGTCCCCGGTGCGGTACTCACGCCCCCGGCCCGGCGTCGTGACGAACTTCTCCGCGGTCAGGTCGGGGCGGTTGAGGTAGCCCTCGGCCACCCCGATGCCGCCGATCAGCAACTCGCCGTTGTCGTCGATGCGGCAGGTCACCCCGGTGTGCGGGGAGCCGATCGGCACGACGTCCCCGGACCACTCGGTGACGTCCGCGGCCGTTGCGCCCACCGTGGTCTCGGTCGGGCCGTAGGTGTTGAAGAGTCGGGTGGCACCGCCCACCGCGGCCTGCCAGCGGCGCACCGCGTCGGGCCGCGCGGTCTCGCCACCGATGATCACGCACCGCACGCCGGCGGGCACGGCGGTCTCACCCCGGTCAAGGGCCGCGACCAGCTCGTGCCAGTACGCGGTCGGCAGGTCCAGCACGGTGATGCCAAGCGCGTCGCAGCGGGCGAAGAACAGGTCGGGCCTGCTGATCATGTCGTCGTCGCGCAGCACCAACGTGGCGCCCCGCAGCAGCGGACAGAAGATCTCCTCGACGCTGGTGTCGAAGCTCATCGAGGCGAACTGCAGCAGCCGGTCGCCCTCGCCGATGGCGAACCGGTCCGCGAAGACCCGGGTGAAGTCGTACAACTGACGGCGTCCGACCAGGACGCCCTTCGGACGACCCGTCGAACCCGAGGTGAAGATGACGTACGCGGGATCGCGCTGCGGACGGCTGTCGTCCAGCGGCAGCACACCGTCGGCCGTGACCAGGGCGCGGGGCCGCGTCTCCTCGACCATCATGGCCAGGCGCGCCGGGGGGTAGGCCGGGTCCAGCGGTACGTAACCGGCCCCGGCCCGCAGCACCGCGAGCATCGCCACGACGGCGTCCCGGCCCCGCGGCAGGCGGATCCCGACGAGGTCGCCCGGCCGCACGCCGGCGTCGGCCAGCCGGTCCGACATCTCGGTCACCAGAGCGAAGAGCGTCTCGTAGTCCAGCTCACCGGCTGTGTCGGCCAGCGCCACCGTTCGCGGCGTCCGGGCGGCCTGGGCGGCCAGGGACGACCAGACGTCGCCGTCCACCGCGGGACGGGACGCCTCGTGGGTGTGGATCACCCGGATCACCTCACGTTCTCGGATCTCACATCGACCAGTGCGTCGGGCGCCGGTCCCAGCGATGGGCGCGCAGCGCTTCGAGCAGATCCGCGGGCAGGGGCTCCGACCCGGACACGCTCATGTTCGAGCGCACGTGGGCGGGGCGGCGCATGCCAGGGATGACCACGGAGACGGCAGGGTGGTGCAGTACGAACCGCAGTGCCAGCTCCGGCAGCGTTCCGCCGTCCGGGACGAGAGCGCGCAGCGCGTCGACGCGTTCGACGGTGGGCGGCAGGTTCTCCGGTCCGAAGTAGACGGCCCGCCAGTCCTCGGGCGGAAACGTGGTGTCGGCGCTCAGGGTTCCGGTCAGGGACCCTTCGTCGAAGGGCACCCGGGCGATGATCGCGACGTTCTCCTCGACCGCACGGGGAAACAGTTCGTCCTCCGGCGCCTGGTCGAAGACGTTGTAGATGACCTGGACGGCGTCGACCAGACCGGTGTCGAGCGCGGCGAAGCAGTTCGTCGGTTCCCAGCGGTTCACGCTGATCCCGAACCCGTCGATCAGGCCCTCCTCCTTGAGCCGGGTCACGACCCGCTGCCAGGCCGGATCGGCCGCCCACCGGTCCTCCCAGACGTGGAACTGCAGCAGGTCGATCCGGTCGACGCCGAGGTTGTCCAGGCTGCGGCGCGTGTATTCGAGGACATGCCGGGCCGGGAAGACGTCCTCCAGGGTGTCCTGCGGGCCCGGCGGCCAGGCCCGGTTGAGCGGCGGGACCTTGGTGGCCAGCCGCAGACCGGCGCCCGGATGACGGCCGCGCAACTCGCCGAGCAGGCTCTCGGACTTGCCGCGGCCGTAGACCCAGGCCGTGTCGAAGAACGTGCATCCCATGCCGACGGCGAGGTCGAGGGCGTCCGGCGCGATGTCGTAGTCCCACCCGGTGAATCCGCCGGGGCCACCGCCGATCCCCCACATGCCGTACCCGACCTCGCCGACGTCCCAGCCCAGCCGCCCCAGGGTGCGCCGCCTCATCGGCGTCCGAGGCCCTTCGGCCGGGGCCGAGGGCGGGTTCGACGTCGCGGTCGCTCGTTCCTGGTCATGCACGGGCTGGCTCCTTGGGGCGGGTGTTCGACGCGGTGAACAGCGCGGGGTTGTCCTGGAGGAGGTTTTCGAGCACGTCACGCAGGCCGGCCTCGGTGTCGGCGAGTTCGCCGGCCCGGTGCTCGACGACGGCGAGCAGCATGCCCAGTTCGACATCGCCGGCCGCCGCGGCCTCACGCAGCTCGGAGAGGAAACGCAGGCAGGAGACCCGCTCCGCGTGCGCGCCGGCCAGATCGCCGAAGTGCACGCTGCCGGGTGTGAACAGGTGCAGGGCACGCCCTCGCACCGTGGGATCCTGTACGGCGTCGACGATGGCCCGTGCGACGGTGTCGACCGGGCTGCAGTCCGACCGGATCTCCGCCCGCGGCACCGACCCCAGCCGCTCGAAGGCGGTGAGCAGCAGATGGGTCAGGGCGTTCGGGTTGGGCACGGCGACGTCGCGGGAGGGCATCAGCTCGCCCAGGCGCAGCACGGTCACGGGCAGGTCGGCGGCGGCGTGCAGGAGCCGCTCGGCCACCCACTTCGACAGGCTGTAGCCGCTCGACGGCGGTGTCACACCGGTGACATCGATGTCAGCGGGCACCGGGCGGCCACCGGCCATCGCGTGGTCGTACAGGACCCCGAGGGTCGACACGTGGTACAGCGGGATGCCGCCGGCCTCCCGGGCGAAGCGGATCATCTCCGCGGTGCCCAGGACATTGGGCTCGCGGTGCATGCGGTAGTCGTACAGGAGGTTGACCAGCGCCCCGCCGTGGACGACCAGGCCGCAGGCCTCGGCGAGGGACCGCCAGTGGGAGGACGTCAGCCCGAACCCGGGCCGGGCCAGGTCCCCGGTGACCACGACCGTCCGCGCCTCGTGCTCGGGGCGCGCCAGCCACTGCGCCGACAGAGCGGACCGCAGGCGGTGCCGTGCGTCGGCGTCGTCGCGGCCCCGCACGAGGCAGTACACCGTCAGGTCGGTGCGTTCGAGCAGTTCGTACAGGAGCCGGGTGCCCAGGAAGCCGGTGGCGCCGGTGAGCAGTACCGCACGCGCCGCCCGGCCGCTGTCCCGGTGGCTGTGCCGGGGTTCCGGTGCGGCCGTGAGGGCGGCGAGGTCGGTGGCGACCAGCTCGGCCGGAGTCGGCACGGAGCTCTGCCCGCGGCGAGCGATCAGCCTGCTCAGGCCGTTCGCCGTGGGATGGTCCACCATGTCCCGGACGCCGAGGTCCACCGTGAACCGGTCGCTCAGCTCGACGGCGGCCGTGATCGCCTGGAGGGAGTTGCCGCCCGCGGCGAAGAAGTCCTCGTCGGCGGAGAAGTCCGGGCGTCCCAGGGCGGTCCTCAGGACGGTCAGCAGGGGATCGGCGTCGTCGGTGGTGGGGGGCTGAGGGCCGGGCCCCTCGGCGCGGGCCGCCAGGCGCCGCCGGTCGATCTTTCCCCCGTCGGTCAGCGGCATCTCGTCGACGACCACCACGCGCCGGGGTGTGCTGCCGCGCGGCAGCCGCTCGCGCAGGTGGGCGAGTACGCACTCGGCGCTCGCCGTCCCGGTGACGACGAGCACCAGCTCCCGGCCCGCGGCGGATCCGACGACCAGCGCGACCGCCTGACGGACCCCCTCACAGGCCATGGAAACGGTCTCGACCTCGCCCGGCTCGATCCGTACTCCGCCGATCTTGATCTGGTGGTCGATGCGCCCGCCGAAGTGGAACCTGCCTTCGGTGTCGATGTGCCCCAGGTCGCCGGTGCGGTACGTCCGCCCGAACCACTCGGAGCTGAAGAACCGTTCCGCGGTGCGGTGCGGCTGGCCGTGGTAGCCGGCGCCGACGCAGGCACCACCGATGAGGATCTCGCCCGTCGCCCCGGGCGGCACGGGCCGGCCGTCGACGTCGACGACGACCGCGAAGCAGTTGTCGATCGGCCGTCCCAGGGGAATGGTGTCGCCGTCGTCGGCGCCCACCTCGTGGAAGATCATGCCGATCGAGGCCTCGGAGGGCCCGTAGGCGTTGCTGACCCGCAGACCCGGCAGCAGTTCCCGCAGAAGGTGCACGTCCTGAGGGTTGATCTGCTCGCCGCCTATCACGAGGTGCCGCAGCGAGCGCAGCCGCTCGATCGTCGCCGGACGGCGTCTCAGGAGGGTCAGGAGGGCGCTCAGCACGGCCGGGACGAAGTCGGTCACCGTCACGGCGTGGGTCTCGATGAGATCGATGGTGTGCTGCAGGTCGAGATGCTCGCCGGCGGTGGGCACCACCGTCGCGCCACCCGTCGTCAGCGGCCAGAAGATCTGCCAGAACGCCGAGTCGTACGTGTGCCGGGTGTTCTGCAGCACCACTTCGCCGCTCGGCGGCGAGTCGAACCAGCGGTTCATGAACGCGAGCCGGTTCACCAGGCCGCCGTGCAGATTCACCGCGCACGAGGGGACGCCGGTCGTGCCGGAGGTGTACACCCCGTAGACGACGTCGTGCGCCGCCGGGTCGGGCAGGTCTTCGCTCGTCGGCTGCCCGATGCCCGCCGTGACCTCCACCTGGAGCGCCCGGGAGCGATGGGCGGGGGGAACGGCGGCGGGGTCGGCGCACAGCACCGGTCCGTCGAGCGCGTCGAGGACGTGCTCGATCCGACTGGAGGGCCAGCGGGGGTCGACGGGCACGTAGCCGATCCCGGCGAACACGGCGGCGGCCCAGGACACCGGCAGCGCGAGACCGTCCGCCACGAGGACGGGCAGCAGGCCGTCCGCACGCGGCACCATGGCGCGCAGCCGTGCGGCCAGGGCGGTGGAGTGAGCGAGGAACTGCCGGTAGGTCAGGGTTCCGTCGGCAGCGTGCACCGCGACGGCGTCGGGACGCTCCAGGGCGACGGACCGGATCTGTTCCGGGATACTGCGGTAGGGGCCGTGGTCCGCACCGGTTCCCGCGAGCGGACCGAGCACCGCCGACTTCGTGGCCTCGGACAGCGCGGATGCCTCACGGAGGTCGAGCGCCGGATCCGCCAGGATCGAGGAGAGCAGTTCGGTGTGCATCTCGGTGACGGCCGACGCGGCGCGTTCCCAGGGGTCACCGGGAGGGCACTGTAAGTGCACGGACAAACGGCCAAGAGGGTCCACCCGCACGTGGGCGACGGGGCCGGCGGCGCCGTCCGACGCGTCCCGCGTGTGGACGGCGACTGTCGTCGTGTCCGTCGCGGCCGGGGACAGGCCGAGATCCCGGTCCAGCCGTCGAGCGACTTCCGCCAGTGTCCGGACCGCCGCATCCGCGAGAGGGACCTCGGACGGGTCGAGCACGACCTGATGTCGCCGGGTCCCTCGTGTGACGTTCATGACGACCAATCAAGTGAGCCCTGGAGACGAAGAATTGGCCAAAGGTTGACGGTTTCTTGAAGTTGCCCTGAATGATGATCTCGAACGCTCCGCGGC
Organism: Streptomyces sp. NPDC102462; assembly: GCF_044765425.1. NCBI lineage: Bacteria > Bacillati > Actinomycetota > Actinomycetes > Kitasatosporales > Streptomycetaceae > Streptomyces > Streptomyces sp. NPDC102462. The sequence goes on from NZ_JBIWKB010000054.1 coordinate 35,218, forward strand.
GCCCCCGCCGGGCCGATGATGGTGAGTCGTGGACACAGGTGCGGTGACAGACAAGGCACGGGCGAGCGCGACGCGAGCGGCCCGCAGGTCGGGCGTACGGATGCGGGCGCTGGATTCGACGGAGCGCAGCCGAGCCTGCGAGCGGCTTCTGAGCGAGGTGTGGCAGACCGGTCCGGACCACCCGCCGCTCGCCGCCGACGTCGTGAAGGCGATGGCCGACGCGGGAAGCCACGTGATGGGCGCGTTCGACGGGACCGAGGGCGGCGGCGACCTTCTCGGCGCCTGCGTAGGGCTGTGGGGGCCGCCCGGACACCCCGCGATGCACAGCCACATCGCGGGCGTCCACGCCGCCGCTCGCGGACGCGACGTCGGCTTCGCGCTCAAACTCGACCAGCGGGCACACGCCCTGGAGAAGGGCGTCGAACGGATCACCTGGACCTTCGACCCGCTCGTCGCCCGCAACGCCCACTTCAACATACGCAAACTCGGCGGCACCGCGAGCGAGTACCTCACGGACTACTACGGTCCGCTGTCCGACGGCCTGAACCGCGCCGACGCCTCGGACCGGCTCATGCTGCGCTGGGACCTGACCGCCGAGCGCGTCCGGGCCGCGTGCGAGGAGAACACCGGTCCGGGCCCCGCCGCGCCGCCCGCGAAGGCACTGCTGGCCATCGACGGCGACCGCCCGGTCGCCCGGCGCGCAGGGGAAGGACGGGTCCTGGTCGCCGTACCGCCCGACATCGCTCTCCTCCGCACGCGGAAACCCTCCCTCGCACGGGACTGGCGCCTGGCCGTCCGCGACGCCCTCGGCACCCTGCTGGCCGATGGCGCCCGACTCGTCGACTTCGACCGAGCGGCCTGCGGCTACGTCCTCGCCCGGGGTGAGGGACGATGAGGATCGAGCGTGTGTCGCTGCACCGCGTCTCCCTGCCGCTGGTCGCCCCGTTCCGCACGTCCCTGGGCACCGAGTACGAGCGCTCGGCACTGCTGGTGCGGGTGACCGCGTCGGACGCCGAGGGCTGGGGGGAGTGCGTCGCGGGCGCCGACGCCAGCTACTCCCCGGAGTACGTGGAGGGCGCCGAAGACGTCCTCCTGCGCCATCTGGTGCCGCCGCTGATGTCCGCCGAGGACGTCACCGCTGCTGCCGTGGGACCGCTGCTCGCCGGGGTCAAGGGCCACCGGATGGCGAAGGCCGCCCTGGAGGCGGCGGTCCTGGACGCCGAACTGCGCTCCCACGGGATGTCGTTCGCGGCCGGCCTGGGCGCCGTCACCGACCGTGTGCCGAGCGGCGTGTCGGTCGGCATCATGGACTCGGTGCCGGAACTGCTCGACGCCGTCGCGGGCTACCTGGACCAGGGCTATGTGCGGATCAAGCTCAAGATCGAACCGGGTTGGGACGTCGCACCGGTACGCGCCGTCCGGGAGCGCTTCGGCGACTCCATACTTCTCCAGGTCGACGCGAACGCCGCCTACACGCGGGCCGACACACGGCACCTCGCCGGACTCGACGCCTTCGAGCTGCTGCTGATCGAGCAACCACTCGACGAGGAGGACCTCCTCGGGCACGCCGCACTGGCCCGGAACCTGCGCACCCCCGTCTGTCTCGACGAGTCGGTCGTCTCGGCCCGGTCCGCCGCCGACGCCATCGCACTCGGCGCGTGCGGCATCGTCAACATCAAACCCGGTCGCGTCGGCGGCTACCTCGAGGCTCGCCGCATCCACGACGTCTGCGCCGCGGCCGGCGTACCGGTGTGGTGCGGCGGAATGCTCGAGACGGGCCTCGGCCGCGCCGGCAACACCGCGCTGGCGGCGCTTCCCAACTTCACGCTGCCCGGGGACATCTCCGCCTCCGACCGGTACTACACGACCGACATCACCGAGCCCTTCGTCCTGCGCGACGGACACCTGACGGTCCCGGCCGGCCCCGGCCTCGGTGTCGCGCCGATCCCGTCGGTGCTGGCCGAGGTCACCACGGCGGTGCGGGAGGTGCGCCGAGACTGACGGCCATCACCACTCCTGGCCGCGGACCCACCGAGGGCAGACCCGGAGGGCGGCTGTGAGGCGCGGGGCGAGCCGTCCGGTTGCGGGCGCACATCGCCTCCGGGCCCAGCAGTTTCAGCGCCTCATGTTCTCGGCCCGCAGCCGCTTGATCTCCGCGGCCTCCTCCGAAGTCACCCCAGGGGGGCGGCCGATGTCGGCCTCGGCTTCGCGACCCAAGTCCGCACCGTCTCTGCGGAACGCGTGGGTGTTCCGTACACGGTCGTGTGGCCTGAAGACACCGAGCGCTGACCGACTGATCCGCAGCGGCGCGGGGCCGGCGAAGGGAGCGCCGTTACCCAGCCGCGGGAGTGGACCCCACCCCGTGGGAACTACTGCGGGCCATGGGGCAGTTGCTTGTGGCGACCGTCACGGAGGCTCCGCCCCGACCGCCGGGGCGGAGCCTCCCACGGCCACTGCGGGGAGCTTCGATGCCGTTCCGGCCTCTTCCTCGGCCGTCGCCGACAGGCGAGGGCTGCTCCACCGTTCCGTCGACGATCCCGGTCTTGCCGCCGACGCCGAGGAGTCGAGGACCTCGCAGAGGGTCCGCAGCCACACTTCGGGGTCGACTGTGCATCCGCGCCTGGCATGCAGGGGCCGCACTTCGCCGATGACGCAGGTGATGGTGGAGCGGTCCACCTCGCAGCAGGCGAGCAAGGCGAGCGGGAACTGGGCGGCGGCGCCCGAGGGCAGGGCGTCCCGCTCCTCCTCGAAGGCCTCGTCCTGCTTGTTGATCACGCCGGCGGGGGCGATGGCGAAGGGTTCCCCGCCATCGGCCAGGCCTTCACGCGGGGGCGGACCCAGGAGCGGGCGCGCCCGTCCAGTGCAGGCAGCGGCACCGGCGGGGCCAGCTCCGCCGCCTTGCCGGTCAACGACGAACAGGCCCAGGACCTGGAGGGCTACATCGACATCAGCCGCGCCGAGGTGCTCTTCGCCTCGGCGGTCATCCATCTGGTCGCGGTTGAAGGGCGTCTCGAGGCCCGCGTGTACCGCCAGCCGCTCGTCCAGCTCTGCCCGGTCCATCACCCGCACCGGGCGTCCGGCAGGCAGAGCATTCACGTACGCCCGCTCGGCCGCGGTCAGCGTGCAGGGCACCACCAGGAGCCACTCCCAGGAGGCGTGGCGCATGGCCCGCTCGAACGACGCCTTGATCGCGGTGCGGCGGCCCTTGAACGACGCGATGGGAAACCCGTCCGGGCTGCCGCCCGGATCTCACTCACGCCATCGTCCCACCCGGCACTGACAACGCAGGGGCGCAGAACGGCGTTCGGCCGATCCTTCGCCTTGAGGCGAGCGGGACGCCGCCCCGCGCCTACGTGAGCCGTTCGGGCCCGAGGTAGCGCACGGCCGGGAAGCGCTCGGCCAGGCGCATGACCACGGTGGCGCGCCCGTGCTCGGCGAGCCGGCGCCGGGCCTCCTTCATGTTGAGGATCTTGTCCACGGTGTAGGTCTCGGTGCAGGAACCGAGGTCGATCTGGTGGTCGCCGAGGGTGAAGAGCAGGGACTCGCATCAGGCGGTGAGACGGAACATCCCGCTGCGGATGCCGGCCGGCCGGTCCAGGCCCTAGGCGCTGATCACCTCCACGGACATGCTCTGGCCCCGCAGGACGATCTCCTCCCCGTCGAGCAGCGCGTGGATCTCCTTGACCTCGCGCACGTCTTGCCGGGTAAAGTCGTCGGGGACGGGGAAGAACTGGCTGGTCCTGCTCTGCAGCCGGGCCAGGTCGTCGTACGCATCGGCCCAGAACCGGGCTTCGCCCGCCTCCCAGTCCCGCGGTGTCAGGTCGGTGGTGATCGGGGCGCGCAGTCCGTCGGTGGTGTCCCGGGCGAAGACGAGCGCCATGAAGCGGCCGGGGTGGCTCTCGGCGACCAGCCGCAGCACGGGCACCAGAGCGGTCGGCATCGCGGTCTCGGGCGGCTCGAAGGAGAACGTGAGCTGGCCGGAGAGATCGGTGCCGGCTGAAGCGCACCTGCACCCGCATCAGGCCGGTCATGTCGCTGCCGTACAGGGTCCCGCCGTCCGTGCCGAGGACACGGTGCGTGAAGGCCACGGACAGGGAGGCGGCCGGGAAGCCGGAGGGCTGCTGGACGCTGACCTGTCCGCGCAGCGGCGGCGTCACCTCCTGGCGGGGCGAGGCGATGCGCACGCCGGCGAGCGTGAGCTGTTCCAGCCCGAGACCTACGGGCCCGGCCAGACGCGTCTCGGCGAGGTAGTCCGCCGTCAGTTCCACCTCGCCGCCGAAGCGCATGGTCTCCTCGAACTGGCGCCGCCGCTTGGCCTCCTGCTCGTCGCTGGCGGGGAAGCGGATGGGGCCGGTGAAGCGGATCGCCGCCTGCCCGTCGGGGGTGGGCCCCTTGGGCGTCAGGTGCACGACCGTCTGCCCGTCCGCGCTCAGCGTGGTGTGCAGCGCGTGGTGCGGGGAGATCTCCTGGGCCCGCGTATGCAGTGCGCTCGCCCGCTCCAGGTAGTCGGGAAGCCCGCCCAGCAGCATGTCCCGCTCGGCGCGGGCCTCGGCGATGCGCTCCAGGATATAGTCGCCGGATTCCTGCAGCGCGTAGCGCACCAGATCGGGATGGGCGGCGAACTTCTCGTCCAGCCAACTGCGCCCCAACCACGCGCGTACGAATGGGAACCGGACGCGCAGCCCCTCGAACCACTGTTCCTCGACGGGGTTGTGGTCGATCGGCACCAGCAGGTCCCAGCGCTCGGGCTGATGGCGGGCCGCCGACACCAGCGACCTTTCCAGCTGACGGCGGCGCCCGGCGGTCATGCGGCCGGTGAACGACTTCGCCTCGTAGAGGCCTACACTAGGTGCAACCGTCTGGCCTGCACCGATGCCCCGCCACACCCCCGAGAACCCCGCTCAACTGTGGAACGCAGGTGACGGGTGGTGATTCCCAAGCCGCGGACGCCGGTCGGTGCGGCGACGGTCAGCTCGGTCGGTGGCGGAGCAGGGTGGCCCGTAGCTCGTTCTCGGTGATCTGCTCGGCGGGGCGGTGGAGCGTCCAGCGGTGGGCCTCGCCGTCCATGGGCAGCACCGCGACGACGGTCTCCAGCGACGGGTGGCCGACTTCGCCACTGATGAATTGGCGGATGATGATGGCGGTGTCGTCGTCCAGGCCGAGCAGGGCGCGTACGGCATTCTTCAGTTCGCGCAGGTGTGGGCTCGGCCAGGCGATTCCTGGGCGCGGTTCCAGGTACATGGGGGTACTCCTTGGTTCCGGAATGACCGGAATGAGGGGCGGGCGGCGCAGAAAGTGCCGGTGAGGTCGACGGTGTGTTCGGCGGCGAAGCCGAGCCGCAAGCGTTGCGACTGGCCCGCCTCCCGACGCTGTCGGTGTGCGCCGGCGGGGTGTGCTGTAGCCGCGGCACGCTGGAGGTGGCGGTGGCGGTGGCGGTCGGCGGGACGCAGCCGGGTGCGCCCCGTCGGCCTGTCTGTTCGCGTACGGCAGCCACACCGTGTCCGCCTGCGGCTCGCGCAGCGTGGTAGGGAGTGGCCGGTGGTGAGTGTGGCTTTGCCGGGCCCGCCCGCCGCACCCCGAGCCAGGACACAGGTGGGCCGGGCGGCTTCGTGGCGGTGGTTCAGGTGGGTGGTGTGCGGGTGGTGGCCCAGTCGGGTGTTCTGACGGGCGCTCGGGCAACGCGGGGCTGCCTGGTCATGGCCACTTGCCAGATGGCGAGGAGCAGCAGCGTGCCGGTTTCGGCGAGGAGGCTGAGGACGGCTTGTGGCTCGGGCTGCAGACCGTGCTCGGTGAATCCGAACACTCCTACGGTGCGCGAAGCGGCGAAGCCGCCGAGAGCCCCGAGCGCGACGCCTGCCGCGGCGGTCCTCAGCAGCAGGGGTGGGGTTCCGATCAGCAGCAGGGCGGCGAGGCACCTCCCGCACCACGGGCCGACCGTGGTGCTCCGCCTGCCAGCGCCGCACAGCACCGTGCTCGGGATGCGGAGACGTCACGGCGGTCGTCTCCGGCACGCTCGACCAGCCCCTCTGCACGGACTGCACCGCCCCCGAGGTCTGGCACACCTGTCCCACCTGCACCGACCCCGACTACCCGCACCCTGGCCAGTGCGCACGCTGCCTCATCAACCGGCGCCTGGGCGAACTGCTCGGCCCTCCGTCCGAGAACCTCCACCCCGGCCTCGAAGCACTTCGACGCAACATCGCCACCACCGAGCACCCCATCACCGCCAGGCGATGGCTGAACAAACCGTCCGTCTCCCCGGTCCTGTCCGACCTCGCGGCCGGCCGCCGAGCCCTCACCCACGAGGCCCTCGACGAACTGCCCGACAGCCCGCCACTCGCCCACCTTCGCCAAGTCCTCGTCGGCGTCGGCGCCCTGCCCGAACGCGACGAGTACATGGTTCGCCTCGAACGCTTCCTCACCGGCCTTCTCGCATCCCAGCAGAGCCCCGAACAGCGCAAACTCCTGCACCGGTACGCGATCTGGCACCTGGTCCGACGACTTCGCCGGCGCAACAATGGCCGCCCGATCACCCCGCAGCAGTTCATGTCCGCACGTCAACGCACCAACGCGGCCGTGGCCTTCCTGAACTGGCTGACAGCCCACGACCTCACGCTGGACACCTGTCGGCAGGCCGACCTCGACCGGTGGCTCACCGACGACTCCGCCACCTACCGCCAGACGGCCGGGCACTTCATCCGCTGGGCCCGCACCAACAAGCTCACCGCCGTCCATGTCCCCGCCGTCCGCTGGAACGGCCCCACACAGCCACTTGATGACGAGCACCGCTGGAAGGTCGCACGACGGCTCCTGCACGACGACACCCTCAAGCCCGAGGACCGGCTCGCAGGGCTGCTTCTCCTCCTCTATGCCCAAGGACCATCGGCGATCCATCGGTTGACCATCGAGGACGTTGAGGTCGGCTCCCAGGAAGTACGTCTCCACCTCGGCAATGCACCCGTCCACTTGCCCGAGCCCGTCGCCGCACTGGCTCGCGCTGTCGCCGCGAACCGCAAGGGCCACGCGACCATCGGCGCCCTGGCCCCATCTCCATGGCTCTTCCCCGGCGGCCAGCCCGGACGGCCAATCAGCACCACACAGCTCACACAACGCCTCAACCAGCTCGGAATCCGGCCCAACCAGGCCCGCAGCACCGCGCTCTTCCAACTCGCCACCGAGATCCCCGCCGCGATCCTCGCCCGCACCCTGGGCATCCACACCGACGTCGCCGTCGCCTGGCAACGTTTTTCCGCCGGCGACTGGGCCAACTACGCCGCCGAGATCAGCCAGCGAGCCACCCGATCGCTCCAGCAAGGAAAAGACGTACGTGACCTCCGGTGATCAGTGCGGCGCGACCGGCGGACTGCCCAGTTCGTTGATGAGGCGCCGGTATGTTTCGAAGGCCGCCTTCGGTGCGTAGTCGTCGCGCAGAAGACCGAAGCGGTGGAAGAGCCCCTCGGCGGTGCTGTCGGCGTCTCGCAGGGCAAAGAACGAGTATCCGTCGATGTTCAAGTCGGCAGAGAGAGCGGACACCGTCCGCACGACGGTTTCGAGGACCGCGGCCTGTCGCTGCTCGCTGCGGCCCGGGCCGGTGGGCCAGCCGTTCTCGCAGATGCGGATCGCGACGCTGTCGGGGATGCCGGCCCTCTGCAGGTCGGTGCGCCGGAACGCGGTGAGGACCGCAGTGACCGCTCCCGCCAACTGCTCAGCGGCGATGGGACGGAATACGTCCGGGAAGAAGTCCAGGCCAACGTAGTCCAGGCTCTGCCGGAAGCGGTCGTCGGCCAGGGCGCCGAGCTTGGACCAGAAGGTGTCGGCCGCGTTGAAGGTCGGCACGGCGTTGAAACCGACCGCCACACTGCGACCCAGGGCCCGCGCCTCCTGCTTGGCCGCGACAACCCCCTCAACGAGCGCATTCAGAACGTTGGGAATGCTGCCGTCGACCACGGGCAGGTCTGCGTTGGGCTCTTCGCATATCTGGACGGATGCCAGATGCGGCCCACCGGTGCGAACAGCCTCGCGGACGAACTCCAGCCACCCCTCCAACTCGCCGGACGGCTCACGGAACTGCAGCACGAGGTCCAGCTTGCGGCCCCGCTGGAGATACGTCGCGGGATCCGCGGGCGTGGGCGGTTCCAGCGGCGTCACGGTGGCGGCGAACGAGTGGTAGGCGCGCACCGACAGGCTGACCGTGTCGCCTTGGAGCGTGTCAAGCGCCTCGGTGATGCGGTCCGGCACGTCCGGGCGGACCGGGTAGACGATGCCTTGGTCGTCGCCCAGGATCCCGCCGGGATAGATGCCGAAGTGCAAGGTCATGCTTACTCCACCCAGAAATATTGGTGTCACTACAAATTTGTTGTGACACTATCATCTAGGTATGGGCCTTCGAGAGACCAAGAAGCGGCAGACCCGCACGGCGATCGCCGACGCAGCCCTGCCCCTCTTCCTGAAGCACGGCTTCGACCAGGTCACGGTGGCTGAGGTGGCACGATACGCAGGCGTCTCCACCAACACCGTGTTCAACTACTTCCCCACCAAGGAAGACCTCTTCTTCGATCGCCAGGCAGAAGTAGAGGGCCACCTCGCCACCCTGGTACGCGACCGTGCACCCGGCGCCTGCCCAGTGGAGACCATCCGCGACGACCTGCTGACCGCCCTGCGGCACGAAGACCCCGCACTCGGGCTCCACTCCGACGCGCCTCGGTTCTGGCAGGTCATCCGCGACAGCGCCGCACTGCGCGCACGCGAACGCGAGATCAGCGAACGCGCCGAGGCCGTGCTGGCCACCGCCCTGGCCGAACACCCGCCGAACACCTCCACCGGATGGAACCAGGGCGACCACCCGGTGCTCACGCTCCTCGCAGGGGCCATCGCCGGCACACACCGGGCCGCGTTGCGCGAACTGCAACAACGAATCTTGTCCGGCGAAAAACCCACCGACGCCCGCGACAGCATCGCCACAGCGACAGCCCAGGCATTCAACCTGCTCTGCTCCGGACTCCACACCGACGCCGACCAGACGTCGCAGGAGCTACAGCTCCCTCGGTAACCCCGCAGCCCAGCCGAGGCATTCGGACAGTTCCAATACCCGACGTCACCATTAGCCCCGGTCGCGGACCTGCAGCTGCGCTCGCTGCTGGCCGACTTCCAGCCGGCCGACGGTCCGCTCCGTGAGGGGGAGCTGACGTCGGTGTTCGCCCGGCTGGCGAGGGAGAGCGAGGGCATTCAGGACCTGGACGACAAGCTGGTGGCCCGGTGAGCCGCCGCGGCCGCGCAGCCGCCTTGCCCGACACTCCACACCAGCGGCCGACGGCCCTGGAGCACGACGGCCTCGTGGTGACCCATCGGGATCAGCAGGGCAGGGTGCGCCAATACGACTTCGGCACGTTCCCGGTCCCTGGGCCGCTCAAGCGGTCGTTGGCCATGCTGTTCGCCGCCAAGTGCACCCCGGGCGGGGGTTGGGACAGCGTGGAGACCAGCGAGGCCAGCTGGTACGTGGTCCGGCCCTTTGCGGAGTTCCTCAGCGAGCTGGACCGGGTGCCGCAGGACGTGGACCGGCTGACCGTGGCGCATTGGAATGCCTGGCGGCTGAGCCTGCCGCCGACCACGAACGGGTACACCAAATACTCCACCGTGGCCGGCCTGCTGCAGCTGGATGGGCGGCTGGCGCGGCCGGTGCGGGAGACGATGGCCCAGCGGTTCGCGTGGACACCGGGCCGCGAACTGGCTTACACGCACGAGGAGTTCACGGCCATCCGTGTGGCCGCGCGGCGAACCTTTCGTACGGCGCTGCTGCGGATACGGGAGAACTCCGAGCACCTGGCCGCCTGGCGGGCGGGCCGGATTGAGACGGGCGGCACCGCATGGCTGCTGGGCGAGGCGCTGGACGTCCTGGCCCGCACTGGTGACGTGCCCGTCTACGACAAGCCGCGCACGGTCCGCAGGCGCTACCGGGCCGCGCTGGCCGGCGGCTCGGCGCGGTGCACCTGGGGACGGCTCTACCTCGGTCGCAAGGAGACGGCCGCGCTGGCCGTGCTGATCATCGCGGAGCTCGGCCTGAACGTCACGACCCTCTCCGAGATGCCCGTGCCCGAGACACTGCCGGGCACAGCGGAGGCGGGTATGCCGGTCTACCGGCTGCAGTTGGAGAAACGGCGCCGCGCGGGGCACCGCGGCAGGTTCGAGAGCCGCAATGTGACCGACTCCGGCGCCGACTCCTCCGGGCGCATCATCACCGAGGCCCTGGAGGCGACCGCGCACGCTCGGGCCCTGCTGAAGCAGTTGGATGCCGATGTCGACCGGCTGCTCATCTGGCGCCAGACCACCCCGCACGACGGCCAGGGGTATCGGAGGGCAGTGCGGATCGGCCCATTCGGGCTGGGGGTGGACGAGCTGGCCGGCGGCGACTGGGCACGCTCGGTGGGACTGCGGGGTTCCCCGTTGCGGCGCATGCGCAAGACGGTGAACGTGCTGCACCGGCGCGAGCCCGGGCAGAACACCCAGGACACCCACGACAGCGTCTACGTGCTGGGCGAGCCGCAGGCCCAGCAGCAGGCGGTGCCGGTCATCGCCGACGGCGCGCTGGAGGCGGTCGATGCCGCCCGCCGCACCGTCTTCACCGCACGCCTCACCTCGGAAGAGGAGGCGGGGGAGCGGCAGACGGTCACCGCGGCCTGCGCGGGCTGGGAGCACAGCCCGTTCGGCCCGGCCGGGCAGGGCTGCGCTGCCTCGTTCCTGCTGTGCACGGCCTGCCCCAACGCCCGGGTCACGCCCGCCCATCACCCGCGCCTGGCTCACCTGTTCAGCGCCCTGGACCACTTGCGCGGCGTGGTGGAGCCGGGCATCTGGGAGGCGGATTGGGCGGATGCCCATGCCCGGCTGACCGACCTGCGCGGCCGGCTCAGCGGGCCGGTCTGGCAGGCGGCGCTGGAGGCCGTCACCGACACCGACCGCACGGTCATCGACCAGCTTCTGCAAGGGGACTTCGACCTGTGACCGCTCTGCCTGCCGAACTTCCAGCCCTGCCTTCCTGGGACACGCCCGTGGTCGCGCCGTCGCTGGTCCTGGCTCCCGGCCCCGTGCCGGTATCGATCTACGCCGACGAGGTGTGGTCGCTGGCCCCGCTGGTCGCCAACCCCAGCCTGGCCCGGCCAGGGCTGGACTGGTCACGGTTCCCGGACGCGGTGCGGTCCCAGGTGCAGCTGGCCGCCTGGATGATGATCAACACGCCGTTGCCGGCGAGCGTGCTGGTCGGCCATCCGAGCTGGCACTCCCGCCTGGGCCCGACCGGGATCTACCACACCGTGCTGCGCTGGCAGCGCTTCACGCTCTGGCTGCACCAGCAGGGCCTGGGCGGTCTGCACGCGGTCACCGAAGACGTTCTGGTCGCGTGGGCTGGCCATCTGGCCCGGCAGCCGGGCGCCAGCCGCGGCAACGTCACCAAGGACCTGGTGGCCCTGACCCGGTTGTGGGCGTTCGATGCGGCCGGTCCTGCTCCGAACGGGATGGCAATACCACCGTGGCACCGTCTTGGCGTCGACGACTTCCTGCCCCGGGCATCCGGCGCCGGGCGGGGCGAGAACGCCACCGAGGTGATCTCCCCGGCCACCATGGGGCCGCTGCTGATCTGGGCGCTGCGCGTGGTCGACGACTTCGCCGACGACATCCTCGCCGCCTGGGCAGAAAGCCGACGCCTGGCCGACGCCGCCGTACGCACTCCGGGCACGCTCGAGTCCAAGGCCCGCCTGAAGCGCTACCTGGAGGATCTCATCGACCGCGGCGAGCCGGTGCCCTCGAGGCCCAACGCCGGCTACCGCCACGCCCTGGCCAACACGTACATCGCCGCCCAGATCGGCTGCCCGTCGTCGCAGATCAACGCCCTGCTGGTGACCGAGCCGTGGCAGCACCTGCTCGCCTACGTCGACGCCAACCCCGGCCCGTGCCCGCTGGCCACACCCATCAGCGGCCGCATCGACGGCGAGCCGTGGACGGCGTTCATCGACTTCACCGAGACCCGCGACCTCATGCGGCATCTGGGTACGGCCTGCTTCATCGTCCTGGCCTACCTGACCGGGATGCGCCCGGCCGAAGTGCTGGGCCTGGAAACCGGGTGCTGCTTTGAGGTCACTTCCGGCCGGCACGTCATTTACGGGCGCGAGTTCAAAAACGCCTTCGACGAGGACGGCAACCACCACTCCGCCGGCCGCCTGCGCGAGGTGCCCTGGGTGGCGATCCCGCCTGTGGTGAGGGCGATCCGCGTGCTGGAGAAGATCGCCCCAGCCGAAGGGCTGCTGTTCGACGCGGCCACCCACACCTTCGTGAACACCCCCACACCCAGCACAGCCTCCCTGCGCTATTCCGGGCTGCGTACGCGCATCGAGGCCTTCGTCGCATGGGCCTCCACCCTGGCCCGCCGCCTGGGACGCGAGGGCGAGGTAATCCCCGACGATCCGCACGGCGCGATCGGTCTGGCCCGGTTCCGCCGCACCCTGGCCTGGCACATCGCGCGCCGCCCGGGCGGTCTGGTGGCGCTGGCCATCCAGTACGGGCACATGCGCACGGCGATGAGCGCCGGGTACGCCGCCCGCGGCCGCGACGGCATCCACGAACTGCTCGACATCGAGACCGCCCGGGCCACCGCCGACACTCTCACCACACTCCACGACGACCTCACCCACGGTGTGGGCATCTCTGGCCCCGCCGCCCGGCGCGCGATCCACGCCGCGGCGCAGGCGCCGACGTTCGCCGGGTCGATCCGCACCCACCGCCAGGCCCGCGACATCCTGCGCAACCCCGCCCTGACCGTCTACGACAACCCGCGCGCTTTCCTGATGTGCGTCTACAACCGGGACCGGGCCCTGTGCCACCGTCTGGACGTCACCGAGGCCCCGCGGCTGGACCGCTGCCAGCCGTCCTGCGCGAACATCGCGCGCACCGACCAGCACGCCCACAAACTCCGTCAGCACGCACAGGCCCTGGACAAGCAGGCCGCCTCCGAGGCGGTACCCGGCCCGCTCGCCGACCGGCTCGCCCAGCGCGCAGGACACCTGCGCCAGCTAGCGGATCGGCACGAACACGTACGCATCCACATCGAGGAGCCGATGCAATGAGCCCAGCACCGGATGAACGCGACCGCATCTGTGCCGCGATGGACCGCATCCTGGGCGGCACACCGCAGCACTCGAACGGAGCGCTGACGATCGTCGCCCTCGCACTCGAAGCCGGCGTCCCGCGCAACGCCCTTACCCAGCGGCACACCGACCTCAAGGCGCAGTTCTACGACAAGGTCCGTGCCCGCGGCGGGACACCAGATAGCGAGCAGCGTCTGCGTCAGCAGGTCCGGCGGCTCAAGGAGCTACGGGCTTCCGACGCCGAAGAGATCGCCCGGCTCAAGGCGGACGTCGAGGCACTGGTGGGGGCTCTGCACCAGGCCACGACAGAGAACAGCCATCTGCGCCAGCAGCTCGCCGACCGCCATGCGGTGGTCCGCACGCTGCCGAAGCAGGCGCCGATCGGCAGGTAGCGGATCATGTCGTGCTGTGGGGGCGTTGCCGCCCAGCTGCTGGCGATGGCTTCGGCCTCGGCAACAGTGGAGTAGACCCGTAGCACCTGGTCGGCGCCGCTCGGCCGACGAGCGCCGAAGCTCGGGTGGCCGGGCGGTGAGAATCCCCGGGCCACCCGACCACGCCCCTTGTTGCGCGTCTGTGCTCGGACCGCCACGCATGGGTGGGTATGTCAGGAGGTGAGGATGGAGATGCCGTCTCCGAGCAGTTTCAGCCCGAGGACGAAGAACAGGACGGCCATCACGGCGACATTGTGCTGAGCTGCCCAGTCTTTCCAGCTTCCGAGCGTGGTCTTGGCCCGCTCTCCACCGAGCAGGAACACTCCCAGTGGGGCCAGCAGGCCGAGGCTGGCGATCACAACGAAGATCGCCAGCGATGCGATCTGCTGCCCGACCGGCAGTCCTGCTGAGCCGATAGCGGCGCCTGCGGCGATGGTCAGTGGGGCGTTCTTGGCGTTGAGCGCGGCCAGGGCCAGTCCGAGTGCGAAGATCTTGACCGGCGCGAGGCGGTCGAGCGCGCTCATCCACTTCGGCAGCTGCGCTTGCGAGGGGTCCTTCGGCCGTCGGTGCCATTGCCGGGCGCCGAAGACGGCGAGGAGCACGCCGTCGTGAGACCGTTGCACCGGTCCTCGCTTTCTTCCATCCGACGCTGTATGTCGTCCTCCAAGGCGCTAAAAGGATCATTCTCGGAAGCCGGCAGATCGACTACCACGGTGGCGAGCTCGTGCTGATGGGTGTCGATCTTCCCGCGCTGGTCGAGATCACCGAGGCCACCGAGGAGACTCCCTATCTGGCGGTCGAACTGGCGATTGACCGGCAGGTGCTCGGCGAACTCGTTGCGCAAGTGCCACCCCGCCCGCTGACCCGAGTCCAGGCAGTGGGTGTGTACTCCTTGCCCCCCTCGGCGATTTGCGCGACCCTCCGTTTGCTGCAGTTGATGGAATCTCCAGACGACGCTCGCATCCTTGCGCAGGGCGTAAAGCGCGAGATTTTGTATCGCATACTCAATAGCGATGGCAGGGATGGGCTCCTGCAGATGGTGCGTGCCGAGCAAACGCTTGCCAGCATCGGTCAGGTAACCGACTGGATGCATGACCACCTCGACGCTCCGATCGCCGTCGAAGACATTGCCTCGCGGGCGGAGATGAGCGTGTCAACGTTCTACCGCGCGTTCAAAGAGGCAACAGGCACCACACCTGCGCAGTATCACAAGATGCTGCGTCTGCATGAGGCACGACGACTCGTGGCCCTACGCTCTCGGAGCATGGCCTCCATCTCCGAGGCAGTTGGATACGCCAGCCCAGCCCAGTTCAGCCGCGACTACAAACGTGCGTTCGGATCGGCGCCGATCCACGACGCAAAGAGCTTCAACTACCGGTAGTTCGTCAAATCCGGAGGTCAATGCCTTGTCCTGTGGTGACCGCGTCGATCAGGGCCTGGAGCTCGGAGGGTGGGTCCCTGTCCGTCCAGGCTCGCCACCATCGGTTGAGAGCAGAGGGTCACATCATGCCCAGTTCGTGGACGAGAAGTCCTCCCGAGCAGCGAGGCCCATGAGTGTCATCGCGGAGGTACGGGCACATTGCCTCGACGCTGTGGCCGGCTGGCGCGGGGCCCTTCCTCAGCGGGCTCGGATCAAGCGACTTGGAAGGACCGCTTGGACAGTCCGAACCGGTAGCCCTCAATCGTCGTCCGTACGGGCGCTTCGGCGTCGGTCGCGGCCCCGAGGGTGACGAACAACGGCGTGTAGTGCTCGACGGTCGGGTGCGCGAAGTGCACTGCGGGAGCGAGGCTGCGGTAGCCGGCCAGGGTGTCGACGTCACCGCGGGCGAGGGCGTCAGCCGCCCAGGCGTCGAATTGGGCGGACCAGGACGGCACGACGTTGTGCACGAACTGGTCTCGGGTGAGGAAGGGGACCCCGTGCGTCATGTAACCCGACCCGACCACGAGTACGCCTTCCTCGCGCAGGTCCCGCAACCGGCGGCCGATGTCCATCAGCCGGTCGGGGTCGTGGGTGGGCAGCGACATCTGCAGAACCGGGACGTCGGCGTAGGGGTACATGGTCTTCAACGGGACCCATGCGCCGTGGTCCAGGCCGCGGCCGGTGTGCTGGTGGACTGGTTCGCTGTCCGGCATCGAGGCCGTGACCCGGTCGGCCAGCGCACCGGCGTCCGGTGTCGCGTAGGTCATCCGGAAGTACCGCTGGGCGAAGCCCCCGAAGTCGTAGACCAGCGGCGTGCCCGGGCCCGACGCCGAAAGGCTGAGCGGCGCTGATTCCCAGTGCGCGCTGACGATCAGAATCCCCGTCGGCTTGGGCAGCGCCTGGGACCAGCCGAACAACTCGCTCATCCACGCAGCGTCCTCGAACAGCGCCGGAGAGCCATGGCTGAGGTAGAGCGCGGGCATTGGGCCATCGGCCGGCGTCCAGCGGCGCTGACCGCGGCTGGCAGGAGCCTGCCGACTCATGAACCGGTCGTAGACGGCCGCGGGGTCGACGGCGGCGTTCATACGTACCTCACTGGCTGGGTGGTTGCGGACACGGACTTCGGTCCTGAACCGGCGGCGCCTTCTGGCGTGGGGCGCAGGACGAAGTCGTAGGTGAGGGTGCGGTAAGGCCGGTCGAGGCCGCGCGCGTGGTGGTCGTCGTGGCGGGTGGTGGCCTTGACCGCGTCGTCGGGGACGGGGCCTTCGATGGTGCCGGCGACCAGTGGGTCGCCGTCGAAGTAGATCTGGGTGGTCAGCGGCAGGCACCCGTCGGCGAAGACGATGGAGTGTATGTGCAGCGGGCGCAGGCCGTGCAGCCGCAACCCTCGGATCAGCGCGGCCAGCGGGCTGTCCGTGGCCAGGCCGAAGGTTTCGGTGCCGGGCATCACGGTGCGGAACTCGTAATGGCCGTCGGCGCCGGCGATGACTCTGGCGCGGAGGTTGTCGGCGGGGATGCCGGTGGAGTCGTTGGGGATGTTCAGCGGCTCGAAGTCACTGGTGTCCATGCCGGAATAGACGTTGTTCGCGTCGATCTGCCAGATCTCGAGGGCCGCTCCTGGTAGCGGGGCGCCTGTGGTGGTACGCACGGTCCCGGACACGATGAGGGGTTCGCCGGGTTCGTCCGGGCGCATGGGCAGCACGGCAGGGCTGTGCAGGACGGGAGCGCCGGGGCGGTGGGCGGGGCCTTCCATCTCCCAGTGGCTCGCGCCATCCTTCTCCGGGTGGGCATAGGCCGCGCCCTCGGTTCCTTTGAGGACGGTCTTGTAGAACAGGATGCTCGCTGAGGGCAGTTCGCCTGCGTCGGCGACCTGCTGCAGCCATTCGATGGTCGCGAGTAACTCCTCAAGGGTGACCTGGTGTTTGAGGATCACGTCGTCGATGGCGCGGCGCAGGTCGGCGAACACGACCTGCAGCCGGCTTCGGGACTCGCTCACGTGCGGTGCTCCTTCTCGGTGTGCGATCAGCGTTTCTGGTGCCTGGTCAGCGCCGGATGCCGGCGATGAGGTCCTCCCAGTTCCGGTGGGCGATGCGTTCACGGTCGGCCTCGCCGATCGGCGCCGTTTCCAGGAAGTGCCGCGCGGATCCGGCATGCTCCCTGTTGAACGGGTAGTCGGAGGCGTACATGATCCGCTCGATCCCCACCGTCTCCAGGGTCCATCGCAGGTACTTGTGGCTGGAGATGCCGCCCGGGGTGACGAAGACGTTCGAGCGGAAGTACTCCGCGATCGGGCGCCGCAGGCCGGTGAGCTGGTCCATGGCCGCGATGCGGTCGAGGTAGAACAGCACGACCTCGCCCCAGTGGCCCAGCACGAGTTGCAGCCCGGGGAACCGGTCGAAGACGCCGGCGACGATCATCCGGAGCACGGTCAGCCCGGCGTCGTAGTGCCAGCCGAACGCGCCGGTGGCCAGCATGCTGTCCACCGACGCGCCGAAACCGCGGTAGTAGGCTTCGGTGACGGCCGGGAACGGAACGCTGGGATGCAGGTAGACCGGGACGCGCAGGTCCTCGGCAGCCTCGTAGATCTCCCAGAATTCGGGCGCGTCCAGGGCCCGGCCCCCGGAGTTCGCGTTGACCAGCGTGCCGTTGAGCCCCAGCTCGGTGACCGCGCGCCGCAGTTCGGCGGCCGCGGCCGAGGGAGCGGAGGTGGCGAGCGCCGCGAACCCCTGGAAGCGGTCGGGGTGGCGGCGCACGGCGGCGGAGATCGCGTCGTTCGTGGGCGCCTGCAGGGCGACCGCCTCCGCCGTGTCGAGGTTCTGCAGCCCCGGTGTGGTGAGGGACAGCACGGACACGTCGATCCCGGCGTCGTCCATCGCGGCGATGCGTCCGCTGTCGAGGTCCAGCAACGCCGGCGTGATCTCACTGGCGACGGCCCACTTCATCATCGGCTCAGCGAGCTGGGGGTCGCGCCGCTTCCATGCCTCGATCACGTCGGCGGTGACGAAGTGCTCCTCGAGCCCGTAGAGCTTCATCAAGACTCTCGGACGGACTTGAGCGCGCCGGCCCAGGACTCGAGCTGGTCGAACAGGACGGAGGCTTGGTTGTCGTACATCGGGGAGGGCTTGAACGCCGAGAAGTTCTCGAAGTCGGTGAGCAACGAGAAGGAGAGCTGCTGGCGCACGTGGGCCAGTTGCAGCTCGCTGGAAATCGCCCGCAGGTGCTCGATCGCCCGCGTACCGCCGAGCGAGCCGTACGACACGAAGGCGGCGGCCTTGTTGTTCCACTCCGAGTAGAGGTAGTCGATGGCGTTCTTCAGCACTCCCGAGGTCGAGTGGTTGTACTCCGGGGTGACGAAGATGTACCCGTCGAACTCCTTGATCCTGGCGGACCAGGCCTTCGTGTGCTCGCCCGCGTACACGCCCCGGCTCGCAGGCACGGTCTCGTCCAGGTGCGGCAGAGGGTGGTCGAGCAGGTCGATCAGCTCGTACTCGGCGTTGGCGCGCTCCTTGGCCCTGGTCAGCACCCAGTTCGCCACCGCTTCGCCGTTACGGCCGGGGCGGGTGCTGCCGAGGATGACGGCTATCTTCAGGTTGCTCATGGACGATCCTTCCGATCTGAACGGAATGCTCACTTGAATGTTCAAGTGTCAGCCTAGGCTGCTTCGCGTGAAAGTTCAAGTCAGGACCTCGGTGGCGTCGGTAGACTGCGCACATGTCTGTCTCAGGGGAGTCCGAGGGGTCCGAGCCGCGCTGGCTCACCGGTGACCAGCTGGCGGCGTGGCGCGGGTTCATGAGGCTCCTTCAGCGTCTGCCTGCGGCGCTGGAGTCGCAGCTCCAGCAGGACTCGAAGCTCAGCTTCATCGAGTACCACGTGCTGGCGCACCTGTCCGACCAGCCCGAGCGCCGCATGAGGATGAGCGAGCTCGCGCTTCTGGCCAACACGGAACTGTCCCGCCTGTCCCACATGATCGGCCGGCTGGAGAATCGCGGGTTCGTGCGTCGCGAGCCGGACCCGCACAACGGGCGTTACACGCAGGCGATCCTGACCGACGCCGGCTACGCCTACCTGGCAGGCGCGGCGCCTGGGCACGTGGCCCGGGTGCTGGACCTGTTCGTCGACGTCCTGGACCCGGACGAACTGCGGACGCTGCACCGGATCTCCGAGAAGGTGCTCGCCCGCATCGAGCACGCACAAGGCCAGACGACGAGCGCCCGCCGGGCGGACCGGCCCGCGGAGGACGGGGCCCGGGCCGAGTGACGGGCGAGGCCTCGGCCGGGTGCTGGGGTCCTCTCATCGGCGGGCTCTCTCACGGACCTCGCAGCGCGCGGGGAGGGAGCGTCTGACGTGTTGAATCGAGCGCAGGCGCTCGGTCCGCAGCCGCGTTACTGAGGTCGGCTCTTCGAGGTGACGAGGTGTCGGTACGAGGCAGCCTGGGTGCGCCTCTTCCCGGACGAGCGCCAGATCGGCGACGTCGCCCCCGCCGATATGGCGGAGGTGATCGGTGTCTGACATCCACGGCCGGCGTCAGAGCCCCTGGACGATCAGCCGCTTGCTGTCCGTGTTCCGGATGCGCAGGGGGTGATCGCCCGGTACTCCGGGGAGTCCTTCCACGCACAGCGGCCAGTTCGGGGAACTCGACCAGGACGAGCGGCCTCGGTTCCCACCCGCCCTCCACGACCTCGATCTCGCTGCCTCGGGTCAGGTAGCGGCCGCCGTAGGGCTCGGGCGTCGCCACCACCTTCGACCGGTACTCGGCCAGTTCCTCGGCGCTGCCGGTCAGTTGCACGTCTGCGATCACGTATCGGGACGTGAGCAGACCCTCCAGGCCCCACGGATCCTGATCAAGGCCTGCCCATCCGTCGTCCTTCCTGCGTCCTGCGCCATCAGCTGTGGCCTGCGTAGAGGGCCTGGCCGCTGCCCCAGAGGCTGCTGCGGTTGAGGTGGTCCGGATACCGCTGGGCCATGGCCTCGTAGAAGCCCTGCGCCGTCGGCTCCACCCTGAGCAGTTCCTCGGCGTCGTCGAGGTAGCGACGGGTCCCGAGGATCTGTCGCTCGGCGTCGTCGTCGTGGTCCCGGTTCTTGTGGCCTGCGACGAGGTTGCGCGCGCCCAGGGTCTCGACCACGTCGATGGCGTGGCGCCATGCGGCGAGGCCTCCGTCACGGGATTCGACGAGGTACTGGTGGACCCCGTCGTAGACGACGTCGCCGGCGACGACGAGGTCGAGGTCGGGGACGTGCAGCACGCTGGTGTCGTCGGTGTCGCTGTGCCCGACCTCGATGACACGCAGCTCGTGTCCTTCGAGGAGGATCCGGTTGCCGAGCTCCTCGACGGCGGTGGCGGTGACGGACGAGTCCGGGATCTGTCCGGGCAGGATGCGGTCCCAGAATCCCGCGCGCGTCTGGGCGGCGCGGTGCATCTGCTCGATGGTCGACGACGTGGCTACCACCTGGGCGCCGGGGAACCGTTCGGCGATGCTCGCGGCGCTGAACCAGTGGTCGCCGTGCGCGTGGGTGGAGAAGATGTAGGTCAGCTTCCTGCCGCCGGCCTGCACCCGCTCCGCGACGAAGTCCGCCTGGGTAGCGGTGAGCGGGGGGTCGACGAGGACCGCCTCGTCGCGGCCGAGGATCAGCGTCGTGGAGACCGGCGCCCAGGTGCGGGCGCCCCCGTCCGGCAGGAGATCTGGAAGGGCGAGCGGGATGCTCTCGGAGACCAGGACCTCGTAGGTCAGACCGGTGGCGTTCACAGGGCGGCTCCGAAAGTTCCGAAGGAGACGAGGGCGGCCTCGGCCTGGGCCGAGTCGTGCAACTGCACCTGGCGGCCGGGCTGGGTCGAGGCGGAGGCGGCGACGGCGACCGCGCCGATCTGCGCGGACGTCACCTGGGCGGGGTCGGAGGTTTCGACGAAGCGGGTGGCTACGGGGCCGAGCTCGAGCAGGAACACCCGCTTGGCGCCCTGCAGCTCGGCGGCGAGCACCTGCTGCATCATCAGGAGCGCGGTCTGCTCCATGCTCACCAGCCCGCTGCCGGGTATTGGGAAGTGGGCGGACTGGCCTACGACCACCGAGTACGCGCCCTGGTCCGTCATCCGGGGCAGGGCGGCGCGTTGCACGGCCATGTGCGCGGTCGCCGGGTCCACGAAGGCGGCCTGCCAGTCCACCTCGTCGATCTCCCACAACTGCTTGCCGTGCCACCAGCCGCCGATCGGAGCGACGACGTCGTCCACGCCGCCAAGGCGCTCGACCATGGTCGTGACAAGCGTCTCGGCGCCCGCGAAGGTCGTGTAGTCGCACTCGAACAGGTGCAGACGCTCGGTCGCCGCCTTGCCGAGCAGGGCACGGAACTCCTCCGCGCGCTCCTGGCTGCGCGTGGGCACCACGACCTGGGCGCCGGCGGCGAGGTAGGCGCGCACCGCACCCTCCCCCACTCCTCCGGTACCGCCGGGGATCAGGACGCGCCGTTCGGAAAGGTCGGGGAGCGAGGTGTGGTCGGACATGGAACTGCCTCCTTGGCAGGGCTGAGCTTGTGGATCCGGGGTCGCTGGGTCCGGGCCCATGGGCCTGGATTGAGGACTCCGGACTCGGTGAGTGCGAATCAGCAAGGCTGGACCGACGACGGACCGCCGGCTTTATGTTGGGCCACCCAACGTTGGCTCAGCCAACGTAACACAATTCTGTGGGGCATCCCAACGGTTACAGTGAGGACATGAGCAGCGCTGAGGAGATGAGCACCAGTGGAGGGACGGGCGAGGCGGAGGACGACCTCCAGGCGCCCGCACGACTGCGGGCACTCACCAGCTGGCAGGCCAACAAGGTGTCCACGGTCGGAGCGCGTATGACAGCGCGCCACATGCCGCTGACCGCACGCGCCGACTTCGCCGTCCTTGCCGCCCTGGAGGAGTACGGCCCGCTCAGCCAGGCCGATCTCGGCAGGCGGCTCGGCCTGGACCGCAACGACGTCAGCGGCATCGTGAAGCGGCTCGAGTCCGGGGGCCATGTCGACCGTCGCTCCGACCCGGAGGATCGACGCCGCAATGTCGTCACTGTGAACCGGGCGGGCCTGCACCACCTTGACGAGATCCAGTCCCACGCCGACCAGGCCCAGGCCGAACTGCTGGCAGGACTGGACGCCGACGAGCGTCGGCAGCTCCACGCCCTCCTGGCGAAAACCCTGGAGGCACACCGGCATGAGCCTGCCTGATGGCCCGAGCGGCCCGGAGGGTCCTGACCCCGGATGTTGGACACGGGGTTACCTGAGATCAGCGTTTCAGGGTGACGGTGGTGGGTCGAGGTCGAGGTCGAGTCCGGTTCCGGCGAGGAAGCCGTCGAGGACAGCGGGTCGGTACTGCAGACGTTTGAGTCGGTTGCAGACCAGGGTCTCAAGGCGGTCGAGGGCTACCGAGGCGAGGTTGGCCAGGCTGCGCTTGACGTGTGCCCACAGCCCTTCCACCGGGTACAACTCCGGTGAGTAGGCCGGCGGCAGGAACACCGTGAGCCAGCACCGGTCATCGATCATCTTGCGCATGGCACGGGAGACATGGGTGTTCAGCCGGTCCCACACCAGCACGATGGGCGCCTTGACCTCGAAGCAAATCCATCCCCCGCAGGCCGCCCGTGCTACGTCGATACCCACGGTGCGAGCGTCGTTGGGTTCGCCTTCACCGAGCTGCTCAGCTTCCGCCTGCTGCCGCGTCTGAAGAACATCGGCAGTATCCGCCTGTACCGTCCGGACGACACCCCGCTCGGCTGGCCCGCACTCGGACCCTCCCTGACGCGGCCGATCCGCTGGGACCTGATCGAGCAGCAGTACGACCAGATGGTGAAGTACGCCACCGCGCTCCGGCTCGGGACGGCGGAGGCCGAGCAGGTTCTGTGGCGCTTCACCCGCGGCGGCCCCAAGCACCCGACCTACCAGGCTCTCGAAGAACTCGGCCGCGCAGTTCGTACGGTCTTCGCCTGCGATTACCTGGCCAGTCCTGGCCTGCGCCGGGAGATCCACGGCGGGCTTCAGGTCGTGGAGAACTGGAACAGCGCGAACACCGTGCTCCACTACGGCAAGGACGGCGCCCTGACCGGCCCGGACAAGGAGCACGCCGAGACCTCGATGCTCGCCCTGCACCTGCTCCAGTCCGCGCTCGTGCACGTCAACACCCTGCTGGTGCAGCAGGTCCTGGCCGAACCGGCCTGGGCATCGAGGCTGAGCGACGAGGACCGGCGCGGCCTGACCGCGCTGTTCTGGTCCAACGTCAACCCCTACGGCACCTTCCGCCTGGACATGGACCAGCGACTCGACCTGGGGCTCACGGTGAGCTGCCCCGTGCCCGTGGCGCGACGGACACCGCCGGTCGATCACGTGCGGAGACGCGATGACGAACTTCCGGCAACCCGCCGTCCGGCAGGCAGGGTGGTGTGTCCGAGCAACGGCTGATCGGCCCCGTCACGTCAGACGGCGGTGAAGCCGCCGTCTGCGGGTACCACGGCTCCGGTGATGAAGCTGGAGCGTGGTGAGGCGAGGAAGCAGAGAACCTCGGCGATCTCTTCGGGCTGTGCGACTCGGCCCAGGGGCTGGGCGTCGGCGAACGATGCGAGGTAGGCGCGGCTGTCGGGGCGGATCGTGTCGAGGAAGTCGGTCTCGATGACGCCTGCGGCGACAAGGTTGGCGCGGATGCCCCATGGTCCGCCTTCGACGGCGAGCACCTTGGTCAGTTGGGCCAGGGCGCCTTTGGACGCGCTGTAGGCGGCGCCTTCGGGCAGGGCGACCGTGCCGGCGTAGGACCCGGTGCTGACGATGCTCCCGCCGCCGCGACTCCGCATGGCCCGGAAGGCTTCTCGGGCGCAGAGGAAGGATCCGCGGGCGTTGACGGCCATCACGGTGTCCCAGTCCTCGGCGGTGGTTTCGGTGACGGGTTTGTTCAGGGTGCGTCCGGCGTTGTTCACCAGGATGTCCAGTCCTCCGAAGGCGTCCCGCGCCGAGCGGACCGCGTGGACGGCGGTCTCCTCCCGCGTAATGTCGCCCCGCATCGCGAGTACGCCGGGGAATTCGTCCCCCAGGGTCGTGACGTCGGGACGCAGGTCGACGGCGACGACGCGGGCGCCTCTGGCATGGAGCAGTGCCACGGTCTCCTTGCCCACGCCGCGCGCGGCCCCGGTGACCAGGGCGGTCTTCCCGGCGAACTCGGATGCTTCGGCAGACGCGGCGGTGGGCGTCATGATGAGGTCCTCTCGTAAAGATCGGGGTCGCGCGCAGTTTCCCGCGCCGGCTGTCTGGGCTGCTGTACGGTCACGCACTCACGAGGCAGACGGCACAGAAGATGAGCGCGCTCGCCGTGCGTGCGCATGGGAGGCGTCGTGGACGCCCGGCGGGCGGGTTGTTCAGTGTGCGGTGAGGCCGCCGTCGACGACGAGTTCCGAGCCGGTGATGAAGGAGGAGTCGTCGCTGGCGAGGAAGAGGATCGCGGGGGCGACCTCATCGGCGCGGCCGGCTCGGCGCATGGGGGTGCGCTGGATGTCCGGTTGCTGGTCGCCCTGCTCGTCCAGGAGGTCCTGGATCATCGGTGTGGCGACCACTCCGGGATGTATCGAGTTGACCCGCACGCCCTGCCGTGCGTACTCGACCGCGGCCGTCTTGCTCAGCAGGCGCACCGCGCCCTTCGACGCCTGGTAGGCCGCGGCCGCGCCGCTGCCCACCAGGCCGAGCACGGACGAGGTGTTGATCACCGACGCGTTGCCGCTCGCTCGCAGCAGCGGCATCGCCGCCTTCATACCGAGCCAGGTGCCTTTCTGGTTCACGTCGATCACGCGGTCCCACACCTCCTCCCGCGTGTCCTCGATGCCCGGCCAGTCCAGGATTCCGGCGAGGTTCACCAGGACGTCCAGCACGCCGAAACGATCGCGTACGAGGGCCGTCACCTCCTCCCACTCCCGGGCGGAGGAGACATCGAGGAGGGCGGTCGCCACCTCCGCGCCACCCGCCTCGATGCGCCGCGCCAGCTTCTGGAGGGGTTCCCGGGCTACATCGGTGATCACCAGCCGGGCGCCCTCCTGGGCGAAGAGTTCGGCGGTCGCCGCACCGATCCCCCCGGTCGCGCCCGTGATCAGGGCCACCTTGCCCTTAAGACGTCGTCCGGTCATGAATACGGTCCTTCCCTTGCGTTTGATACGTCTGTCAGCGACTGCTGCCTGCCTCGGCAGTCGGTCCGCTCCCACGAGGAGTCGGTCTCCCCGACCGGAGCAGCTGCTGCCCGAACCCCGTTGTCCCGCTACGCTCGCCGCCCCACTACGACGACCTCTGCTCCCGGTGGAGCACGAGGTGTTCGTGGTAGAGCACTCCGTCGCGGATGTCCCCTGTGGCGGTGAACCCGGTGTCGTCGACGTAGTCCAGGTGACTACCGGTGACCGTGTAACGGCCGGTGTACGCACTGGCCCGCTCGCCGCGAGCCTCGTCGTAACGGCCGTCCGGCAGCAGCTCCTGCCGAATGTGCCCGTCCTCGGTCACCCACATACCGACCACATCCACGTGGCTGTCCTCGATCGCGGCCATGGCGGCCCCCTCTCCTCGAACGGTGCGGTCCCTCCCGCTCCACCGAGTCTGCGCAGGTCAGCGGCGACCAACCAGGACGCATGCTGCCTGGGTGCACCACACCCAGGCAGCCCACCGGCGCGCCGCCTAGCCTGAAGACATGGACGACAACCATCTGGGGGACTTCCTGCGCGCACGCCGCGCCGCCCTGCGCCCGCACGACGTCGGCATGCCGAGCCACGGGACCCGCAGAGTCGCCGGACTGCGCCGCGAGGAGGTCGCCGTCCTGGCCGGAGTGAACGCCGACTACTACACCCGCCTCGAACAAGGCCGCGAACGCAACCCCTCGCCCCAGGTGATCGACGCCCTCAGCCACGCGCTGCACCTCGACGAGGACGCCAGGGCGCACCTGTACCGGCTGGCTGGGGCCACGCCCGGCGACCGACTCTCGCCTCACTCCACCGGGCGCGTCAGCCCCGCCCTGCGACAGCTGATGGACGGCTACCCCAACACCCCGGCGTTCGTCATGAACCGAACCCTCGACCTCCTCGCAGTCAACGCGCTGGCCCAGGCCCTTTACTCGGCGTTCACCCCGGCGGACAACCTCGCCCGCATGACCTTCCTCGACCCCGCCGGCCCTACCTTCTACACGGACTGGAACCGGGCGGCACAAGCCACCGTCGCCAACCTCCGCGAGGCGACCGGCTTCGAACCGGACAACCCGCGGCTGCGCGAACTCGTCGGCACCCTCACCGAGCACAGCGCGGACTTCGCGCGCCTGTGGCAGTCCCATACCGTGCGAGGCAAGACGCAGGACGCCAAACACTTCCTCCACCCGGACGTCGGTCCGCTCACGCTCACCTACCAGGCGTTCGACGTACGCGAGGCACCCGGCCAGCAGCTCGTCATCTACCACGCCGAACCGGGCAGCCCCAGCGCCCACTCCCTCCACCTGCTCGGCTCCCTCCACGCCACCCGGCGCCAAGACCGCTCTCAGCACACAGCTGATCAGCCAACACAACCCGGAGACCCGCACCGATAGTGCGACTTCGCCTCAGCGCGTTTCATAGGTGGTCGCTCGTGAAACACCCGCCCGCCCGATAGTCCACCTGCGGCGATTATGTTTCATGAGTTGTTGCAGACAGACTGGACTTCTGACACACCCTCATGAAGCGGCCTGGGGCGTGAGCGACGACTTCAAGCGCGTGGAATCGCACGACTGCCCGATGTCTACCTGCACCGCCCCGGCGGGCTCCCCGTGCCGGACCGGCAAGGGCAATGCGGCCATCCAGTACCACACCGCCCGCTTCCGCCTCGTGCCCCACCTCGCCAAGGCGCTCAGCGTGCCGACCCCCGCCGTACGCAGGCCGGGGTCTGCGTGGACCGAACTACCCCGGCCCGTGAGCGCCGGCGCCGGACCCCTCGGACACGTCCGCCTCGGCTGCGCACGGGCCTCGACCGCCCGGCGGTCCCTCGACGCACAGCTCGACTCCCTCGTCGAGGCTGAGGTCACGCGCATCTTCTCGGAGAAGATCTCCACCCGCGCCACCCGGCGCCCCGAGTTGGAGGCCGCCGTCAAGCTCGCCGGGGAGATCCGCTCCTCCGGCGTCGCCGTCACCCTCGTCGTCCACGAGCACAAACGACTCGGCCGCGGCATCGAACTCGCCATGCTCGCCGAGGAACTGAAGGCGAGCGACGTCGGCCTGGAGTACCTCACCGGCGAGCTGAAAGGCTCGCACGACCCCTCCGGCATTGTGTTCACCGTGCTCGCGGCTATGTGCGGGATGGAGCACGAGTACATCCGCGACCGCACCCTCGAAGGACACGAGTCCGCCCGCAAGCGCGGCAAGACCATCGGCGGCGCGGGCGCCACCGACCCGGACATGCTGTCCATGGCCCTCCACCTGCGCGACCAGGAGATGAGCCTGCGCGACATCGCCAAGCGGCTCGTCATCACCACCGGCACGAAGAAGGGCCAGCACCCCTCACCCGCCACCGTCATGCGAATGCTCCGCGAGCACGATGAGAAGGCCGCCACGACGGCGAGCGTATGATCACCCGCTACATTGCGGCTGGTGTCTGAGCTAGGACACCGGGGCCGTATGGCGAGAGCTTGTTCCGCTGCCCGCTCGGTCCACGGGAGGCCAGCGCCGCCGACCCCGCGTCCTTCCACATCCGGTGCCACTGATAGGCCGGCTTCCGGCTCACCCGCAGCCGCTGGGCGACCTCAGGTGGCTTCACCTCCTGGGCGAACAACTCGGCGGCCTCGGTCCGCACCGACTCCCGACGCTGAAGCCCCTCGGCCGTCCGCCCACCCCCATCCGCATACCGCACATACCACGGTCTACAGCCAGCGCCAACAAGCTCGCAGCGAAACTGACGCCTCGTCACCCCGAAGAGCCGACCTTTTTTGTAAGAGCGCTGCGGGACGCCAACCGCAAACTGCACGAGGAGAACGAACGGCTTCGCAACGAACTCGCAGTGGCCCTCGGCCAGCTCCGAGACCTCCGCCGAGGCATCGGTGCATCCGTTGACTGAGCGCATCAGCCTCGCGGCTAACCCTAGTGATGCGCCGGTCCCGGACCAGCCAGATGAAGACTCACAGTCTTTCGTCAAGCTCGACGCCGAGCTCTACAAGAAAACGCAACACCATCGAGCGGCCTATCAACAAGATGAAGGGCCTTGGCCCCGAATCCTGGACACGGGTTATGCGGCTGGTGCCAGCGTAGTTGATGTTGTTTCGGACGCTGCCTCGTAAGCGATCGGGCTGCGGTATCCGAGGCGGGAGTGACGGCGTCGGGTGTTGTAGCGGTGCAGCCAGCGGAACGCTTCGAGGCGGGCTTCGTGCTCGCTGGACCAGTGCTTGCGATCCTGGAGCGTCTCGCGTTTGAACGTCGCGTTGAAGGACTCGGCGAGTGCGTTGTCCGCCGAGCTGCCGATC
>NZ_JBIWKB010000055.1:0-14348 GCF_044765425.1 Streptomyces sp. NPDC102462
TCGGTGAAGTGGAGGGTGGTGCCGTCGCGGCTGGGCAGGACGTGTACGTCGCCGCCGGCGCCGTCGGTGAGCCGCGTCCCGGTGCGGGTCGGCAGGCCGGTGCCTGGGTCGAACAGCTGGAAGCCCCGGCCGCTCGGCACCAGCAGCTCGCTGCCGTCCCAGCCCACCCGTCCCACCGGCGCCGGGGTGTTCGCGAGCGGCACATGCCGGGCCGTGTTGGCGTTGAGGACGTCGATGGCGACCGTCGTACCGCGGAAGTCGCCGCCGGCCAGGGTGATCAGCCGCTCGTCGGAGACCGGACGCAGCCCGTCAGCGCCGGGCACCAGATCGATGCTGCGCACCTCCACCGCGCCCACCCGCCGCTCGACGTGCACCAGATCGGTGCCGTCCGGCTGCGGCACGTGCCGCACCGTCACCGGACCCGGCCCGTGCACCCCGTCGCCGGCCGCCCTGACCCCGACGATGCCGCCCGTCGAGGCGTCGAACCGCAGCTCGATACGGGTGCCCTGGAGCCCCGGCACGTCCAGGACACGCGGCGCGGGCGCGGCGGACGCCGCGACGGCGGTGCCCGGCGCGGGCGTGTGCGACGATGAACCCGCCACCGGCATCAGCTCGATGTGCGAGGTGTGCCCGCCCGCCGGAATGACCTGCATGTCCCCGATACGGCCGTAGTCGGGCGCCTGGAGGGCGTAGCTCCAGCGGTGCGTCGTACCGTCCGGCAGGGCGTGCTCGACCTGCAGGACGTCCTGGCCGTTCACCTCGATGTGCCGGGCCGACAGGCCCCGCACATTGTCCGGGTTGACCAGGGTGACATGGGCGCGCTCGGCGCCGGTGCCCGGCCGGACGTCCACCCGCACCCCCGGCAGCGAGACGTCGATGTCGCCGAACGTGTGCTGGAGGTTCAACTGCACGCTGTGCACCATCCGCACCTCCACGGTGCGCTGCGCCAGCGCCGACAGGTCCACCCGGCCCAGCTTCGGCAGGTCCACGAACACCGCGCCGCCGCCCGGATGGCCGAGCCCCCCGGAGGCGGCCGGGGACGGCGCCGGTGTCGGGCTCACCCGGGACACCTCCAGGGAGGCCGGCGGCACCGCGGTGGCGTGCGGGCCCGGCGCGGCCTGGCCGACGGCCGGCGTGCGCACCCCGTCGACCGGGACGGTCTGCGCCGGGGCCTCCAGATGCCCGGTCCGGACGGCGGGCGTCTCCGCGTGCGGGGCGGATATGGAGGGGACGGCCATGTGCCGGACATCTACCGCACCGGGCTCCACGGTGGATGGCGCCACCACATCCGGGTGGCCGGCCCGGCCCGCGACCGCCATGTCGACCTGCGCGACCGACGGTGTGGAGACGTCCACGGACCGGCCGATCGCGGGCACCTCGACCCGCGCCACGGACGGCGCCGTCACATCCACGTTCCGGGCGATCGACGTCAGGTTGACCTGCGCCACGGACGGCGCCGCCACATCCACGTTCCGGGCGGCCGATGTCAGGTTGACCTGCGCCACGGACGGGACGTCCATCCGGCCCGCAGCGCCCACGGCCGGCAGGTCGCTCACCCGGGCGCCCACCGCCGGCGGGTCCAGCTTCGCGACGGCGGGACCGTGCGTCACCGAGCCCAGGCTCGGCACGTTCACCTGCCCGACGGCCGCCACATTCACCTGCCCCGGCGTGGGCACGTGCACCTGGCCGGGCGTCGGCACGCCGAGCTGCCCGAGGGCCGGGGTGTGCACCGTGCCCAGCCCGCCCACCGCCGTCTGGTCGAGCCGGCCCACGCCGCTCGTGCCCAGGTGCGGCAGGCCGACGTGCTGGGCGGTGACCGCGCCGACGCCCGCACCCGCGGACGGCACATGCACCCCGTGCGTGCCCGGAGCGGCCACCGAGGACACCGGGCCCAGCGTGGGCAGATGGACACCCGACACGCCCAGCGATCCGGTCGTCGGCACATCGACGAGCTTGGCGCCCATGCCGGGCACCGGAGCGCGGAAGGACGCCCCGAGCCCCTGGAGCCCGCTGACGTCGATGCGGCCGATCGCGTCGGACACCGACAGCGACGGCAGCCCGTGCAGGCCGGTGCCGAAGGAGCCGCCGCCGCTCGGGGTGAACCGGGAGGCGTTGAGGTGCGGCAGCGAACCCAGGTCGCCCACCGGGTGCATCAGGGAGAGACCGGACGCCACCCCGCCGCTGATCTTGCTGCCCGCCCCGAGGAACTGCCCGCCGGCGAAGGCGCCGTAGCGGTACATGCCGAAGATGCCGCGGTCGATGACGCCGACCTTCAACGCGAAGACCAGGCCGTGGCCCAACTCGTCGGCGGCGACCGGCAGGAACAGCCGCAGCCCGTTCAGCCCGCGCACCCCGTTGACCAGACTGCTGCCCAGGGAGGCGCCGACGCCACGGATGCCGTTGACGGCGCCCATCAGCGACCGCAGCCCGAAGAACGTCTTGGCGCCCATCAGGTTGATGACGGTCAGGTCCACCGCGGCCGGCACGAAACGCACCCCGCCGCCCAACGCGTGACCGCTCATGGTGAAGCCCTTGGGGCCGGGCATGAACCGCACACCGGCCGTGAACTTCAGCCCGTTCAGGCCGTTCAGGCCGCGCAGCCAGGCGTTGCTCGCCTGGAACACGTCGTCGATGCCGAGGGTGAGGCGACCGAGCAGCCCGAACGCGTTGGGGCCGCCCATGAAGAGGTCCCGGGCGCCCTTGAACGCGCCGCTGCCGAGTCCCTTCAGCCCCTTCCACAGATCACCGAGGCGCATGCCCTTGGTGGTGGGCGCGATCACCCCGATGATCGACAGCACCAGATCGGTGATGCTCGCCTTGCCCTGCGAGAAGTCCACGGCCGTCTTGATCAGCAGGGCCACGTTCAGACCGATCGTGAACAGGGCCAGCGGACCGCCCACGATCATCGCCGGGATCACCAGGATCAGCGCCAGCCAGCCCAGCGCCTTCCAGAACTCCTCGCACTCGTCGATCGGCGAGGCGATGCTGTACGCCGCCTCGCGCAGCACCGACGCCGCCGTGCCGGCCGCCGACTCCAACTGGCTCCCGGCGTCCTCGGCGATCGACTTCTGCGCCTCGCGCCCGGCCTCGTCGTCCTCCGCGAGACCGGCCGCGGCGGCCAGCGCCTCGTCCGCCCGCCGCTGCTGCTCGCGCATCACACCCACATAGGTGCGCAGCGCGCCCTGCACATCCTTGTGGGCCTGCCGGAACGTCGAGACGTAATTGCGCAGGTCCTCGTCGATCACCTTGCGCAGCGCGTCCGCGGTCTTGCCGACGAACACGCCGTCCGTGGTGTTCTTGATCGAGGTCAGGCCCTCGTCGATGGTGTCCGCCAGCGTGACGAGGGAGTCCTGGGAGGTGATCACCGCGTCGATCCCGTCCGGATCGCCCGGAGTGGGGTCGCCGCCCAGGCCGAGTGCGCTCCAGTCGGTGGGACGGGGCATCGCGCTGCGCTCTCCTTCCGCCGGCACCCGGACGGGGGCCGCTCGCCGAGCGGGCCCACAGGCCCCCTGAGTACAACGGGCCAGCACCGGCGAACGGTTCAACGAACAGCGAAGGTTTTTCCGGCGCGTTGAACCTTTCCGGGGTTCCGGTGCGTGGATGTGCCGGACAGCGAACCGGGACGACCGGGTCAGGCGAGCGACCAGGAGGCGCGGTGCCCGACTTCTCCATCGACTACACGGCGCTGCACACCGTGCAGCAGAAGATGCGCGATCTGGCCGACGCCGCCGACTCCGGCGGTGCCACGGGCGCGTTCAAGGACGCCGGCGAGGCCGGCAGCTCCGAACGCAAGGCCATGTTCGGCAGTTCCGACCTGTCCTACGCCTTCAACCTGTTCTACTCGCATTCCAGTTCCCGCACGAAACAGGCCAAGGACGGGCTCGGCCAGCTCGCCGACACGTTCTCCGGGGTCGCCGACACCTTCTTCAACGCGGACGCCCAACTCGCCTCCGCGGCCGGCCTGATGAGCCAGAGCCTGGGCCTGGACGACTGGCGCGGCCAGAAGGAGGCGTACGACGCCTGGCAGGAGGACAAGACCGCCTGGGACGCCTACCTCGACAAGATCGGCGCCGCCGACTACTTCGACCAGCACCCGGACGCCCAGATCGGCGAGGTGTGCCGGGCCGACGACGCCCCGTCCTTCTGCGAGACCTGGATCAACGACGACGACGCGCCCGACGACCCCGGCCCGGCGCCGCAGAAACCCGCCGACGACCCGCCGACCTCGTACCACTACGAGGACGAGCAGGGGAAGGTCGACGTGACGGTCGAACTGGACGACGACTACAACGTGATGAAGGAGACCTCCACCATCACGACCCCGGACGGCCAGTCCTACACCTCCGTCACGACCTACCACTCCGCGCCGGAGATCATCACCCCGGCCGAGGGCGACAAGTTCGACGCGCGTGACTACACGATGGAGACCACCTACGCCGACGGCTCGAAGACCACCATCGACGTGGTGATCGACACGGACGGCTCCGGGACCATGACCACCACGGACCAGGACGGCAAGGTCACCGTCTCCACCCGTTCGGGACCGGACGAGGACTGGTCCGAGCCCGAGGAATCGGACGACTAGTCCGCCCCGACCCCCGAAGAGAAAGGCCACCCGAACCGTGCCAGCCAACATCAGCCTGTCCTACGGCGAGATCGAGCGCGTCTCCAACCTGCTGGACACCAGCGTCGAGGAGACCCTGGTGCCCCGCATGGACGAGGCCAAGACCGAGGTCGACACCCTCCTCGACACGGCGCTCGTCCTCACCCAGGCCAGCCCGGCGCTGCAGACCCAGTACGAGAAGTTCACCACCTCGCTCAAGGACGCCACGGAGAGCATCAAGGGCTACGCCGAGCAGTTCCGCCAGATCATGAACTCCGTGAAGGACATGGACCAGGACATCGCCGACAAGGTCAACAGCAGCGGCCAGTAGCCCCGTCGTCCCCAGCAACCGGCACCAGCAGTCAGGAGACAACCACCGTGGCCACCACCCCCGATGTCCTGGTCGACTACGACGAGATCGCCCGGGTCGCCACCACCATGGGCAGCAAACTCAGCGACATCTCCAGCGAGTTGACCAACCTGGAAACCACCGTCAGCGGGCTGCTCCAGGACGGCCTGGTCTTCGAGAAGGCCAGCCCCGCACTGCAGAACGCGTACACCGACTTCAGCAACCAGATGAAGACCTCGGCGAAGAACATCCAGGAGTACGCGAACACGTTCAACGACATCGCCAAGTCCCTGTCGGAATCCGACCAGACAATCGCCACCGACGTAACCAACGCAGCCACCCAGAACAACAACTGACCCCACACCCCCGCGCCCCAAGGGGCGCGGGCCCGTGTCAATGTGCGCCTCCGCCGCGATGCGACAGCGCCCCGAAGGGGCGCGGGGCTGTGTCAATGTGCGGCTCCGCCGCGCGGGCGCGACCAGCCACGATGTTGCCGCAGGCGAACGACGGCGTAACCTGGCCGGTCCCGCGGGGGCAAGCTGCCGCAGGCGAATTACGGCGCGTCACGGCAGTGTCGGCGGACGCCAGTCACACCGCCGACGTACGCGGACGGCAGCGTGTCACGGCCCAGCCAGCGGAGCGCTCAGCACGGTGAGCGGCACCTGCACCGTGATCGCCGTACCCGTCTCGCTCGCCGTCCAGCCGCGCCCCGTGACCAGCGGAGTGCGCACCTGCTCCGCGGAGATCCGCACCCCGATGAGATCGCCCTCGCCGATGCTCTTCGGCCCCAGCAGGATGCCGCGCCGCGACCGCCGCGCCATGCCGACCCAGCCGAGCGAGCTCATGGACTCCGGCAGACCGGCAAGCAGCAGCCCCTGCCCGTGGTCGCGCCCCGACGTGGCGACCTGCCGCAGCACCTTGTCCGCCCGGCAGCTCAGCAGCAGATCGGCGTCGTCCACGACCACCACCACCGGCCGCCCCGCCACCGCCTGCAGCGCCTCGCTCACCGTCTCCGCGGCGGGGTCGGGATCCGTGATCACCCGGGCCAGGTCGTGCGCCGCCAACTGCCGCAACTGCGACTCACGGGGCGCCAGGACGACCAGGGACGTACCGCCGAGCAGCAGCGACACGCACATCGACGCGAGCGTGGTGCTGCGCCCGGTGCGCGGCGGTCCGGCCACCATGAACGACCCACCGCTCGCGGCGAAGTCGTAGCCGAGCGGTTCACCGGCGTCACCGCCCACCCCGATGAGCGCCCACAGCGGCCGGCGGTCGGCCTGCGGAACCAGGTCCATGGCCTCCTGGAACCCGATCATCGCCGGAAGTTCCTCGATGCGGAACGGACGCCGCGCGTCGCTGACCGCAGCGTCCCGGGCGGTGGCGCGCCGGCCGATCTCGCGCACCGCGTCCGCCTGGTCGGCGCCGTCCTCGGCGGGCAGCAGCGCGATCTGCGCCTCGATCCGCTCAGGCGCCAGCCAGCCACGCCCCGGCGGGATGTGCGCCGGCACCTTGGTGCGGCTGAGACCGGCGACGTTGTAGTCGCTGGGATCGGCCTGCCGCAGCAGCAGCCGGTGGTCGTTGTGCGCGGCGAGCCGGCCGCCCAGCAGCACCCGCTCGGAGGTGGCGATCACATGGATGCCGGCCGCGGCGCCCTCCCTGAGCAGCCGTACCACCTCGGCGTAGACCCGGCCGCCGTCGTAGTCGTCGAGCATCGCGCCGAGCGCGTCCCAGCCGTCGATGAGCAGCAGCAGCCGGGCCGGCCGGCGCTCCTTGGACAGCTTGGCCCGCAGATCGGCGAGATCGGCACAGCCGTGCTGCGAGATCAACCGCTGACGCGCCGTCAGTTCCGTGTTGAGCCGGGCGATCAGCCGCTCCAGCCGCTCGGTGTCGTGCCGGGAGACCACCGCCCCGCAGTGCGGCAGCGACTCCAGCACGCTCAGGCCGCCGCCGGCCGCGTCGATGCCGTACACGTGCAGATCCGCGGTGGAGATGGCGAGCGCCGCCGCCCCCGCCACCGTACGCAGCACCTGGGTGCGGCCGGAGCGGGGCGAGCCGATCACATACAGATGCCCGAACGTGGCGAAGTCGATGGTGCCGAGCCGCCGCTCCTGGAGCTGCGGCAGGTCCAGCAGCGCGTACGGCACCGGCG
Organism: Streptomyces sp. NPDC102462; assembly: GCF_044765425.1. Taxonomy (NCBI): domain Bacteria; kingdom Bacillati; phylum Actinomycetota; class Actinomycetes; order Kitasatosporales; family Streptomycetaceae; genus Streptomyces; species Streptomyces sp. NPDC102462. The sequence continues at coordinate 7,102 of NZ_JBIWKB010000055.1, forward strand.
GGAGGGCTCCCGGCGGTACGGGTGGCACCGGCGGCAGGTCCGCCGCGTCCACCCGGTCGGCCAGCGGCGGCAGCCAGGGGCTGTGCTGCGGCACGAAGTCGTCGAGCAGCCCTGCCGCCTGCCGGATCGCCTCCACCAGGACCCGCAGATCGGTGACCGGTTCCTGCGCGGAGACCTCCACCAGCTGTTCGTCCTCGCCGTCGGCGAGTTCCGTGGGCCGGCCAAGCCGCTGCCACGTCACCTCCACCGCACGCACCGGCCGTGCGGAGGCGCTGCGCGCGGCGGGCGCCCCCTCGCGCTCGGCTCCGGCCCAGGCCGTCTGGAACGGGGTCGGCGCGTCCGAGCCGCGCCGCACCAGTGCCCGGCCGGGCAGCGCGGGGGAGATGCTGACCGCGTCCGGGGCGTTGATGATGTCCTGGCTCTCGGCGCGGTCCGTGACCCGCAACGCGATCCGCAGGTTGGTGTTGGCCCGGATCTCGTGGCTGACCGAGCCGCCGGGCCGCTGCGTGGCGAGGATCAGGTGCAGACCCAGCGAACGCCCGCGCTGCGCCAGCCCGATCAGCCCGGGGACGAAGTCCGGCAGTTCGCGCACCAGGGTGGCGAACTCGTCGATCACGAGCAACAGCCGGGGCAGCGGCGGCAACTGGGAGTTCCGCGCCCGCTTGGCCCGGTACTCGGCGTGGTCCTTCGCCTCCACCTCGGCCAGCACCCGCTCCCGGCGCCGCAGTTCCGCGTCCAGCGAGGCCAGCGCACGCTGCACGAGATGACCGTCCAGGTCGGTGATCATGCCCAGGGTGTGCGGCAGTTCGGCGCACTCACGAAAGGCGCTGCCGCCCTTGTAGTCGACCAGGACGAAGGTCAGCTCGTCGGGGCGGTTGGCCGCGGCCAGCGAGGAGATCATGGTCTGCAGCAGTTCCGACTTGCCGGACCCGGTGGTGCCGCCGATCAACCCGTGCGGGCCGTCGCGCACCAGGTCCAGGCGGAGCGGCCCCTCGTAGCCGGCGCCCAGCACGAACCCGGTCGACGCGGGCCGGCGCGCCCAACGGGCCAGCAGCGCGGCCGGATCGGGCGGCTCCTGCTCCAGCAGCGGCAGCAGCCGCACGTCCGAGGGCAGCCCCGAGTCGCTGTCGACGGTCACGTCCCGCACCGGCGCCAGCGCGCGCGCCACCTCCTCGCACCACTCGGGCTCGACCAGATCCGCCCGCACCTCCTGCACCACGGGCACACCCGAGGTGCGCACGGTCAGCCGCTTGCCCTCGGTGGTGACGACCGCGGTGCACTCCTCCGGCAGCAGCCGCTGGTGCTCGTCCACGCAGAGGCCGAACACCCGCACACCCGGACCCTCCGTGAGCACCTGCACCATCCCCGGCACGTCCCGCAGCCGGCGCGCCCCGTCGAGCACCACCAGCACGTCCGGCTCCCGCGACAGGCTGTGCCCGAGCGCGCTGTTGCCCCGGGCGGTGGTACGGGCCTGGATGTCGGCCACCAGCTCGTTGACGCGGTGCGCGGTGCTCTCCGGGTCGTTGCCGACCGCGACGAGGCCGCCCGGACGCCCGGAGCCGAGGTGCGGCAGCCAGCGCACCCAGTTCCACTCGTCCGCGTGCTCCTCCGTGGTGAGCACGACGATCCGCAGGTCGCGCGGGCTGTGCAGCACGGCCGCCTGCGCCACCGCCCAGCGTGCCAGCGTCCGCGGCAGCCCGCCGGGCCCGGCCATGCCGGCCACACCGAGGTCGGCGAGTTCCAGGCCGTAGGGCACATCGGCGAGCCGCCAGTGCACCTGCCGGTGGTTGGCCTCCCGGGCGTGGTCGTCGATGCGCTTCAGCGACGGCCGGGTGACCGTGCCGAGCCGCAGCGTCAGATGGTCCGGGTCCCGGCGCCTGCGCTGCCACAGCAGGCTGCCCGGACCGGTCGCGGTCAGCAGCACGGTCGCCGGGTCCGGGAAGGTCAGGTTGCGCAGCTCGCGTTCGTCCAGGATGGCGTCCCGGACCTCCAGTTCAAGGGCCGCCCGGCGCAGCCGGTACAGCCGCAGCGCCTCCTGCTGCTGCTTGCGGCCCGAACGCCGTCCGGTCAGCCAGTTGCCGATCGCCATCAGCGGCGTGAAGAAGATGAACACCACGAAGTAGAAGGTGCGGAACAGGCTCATCATGACCAGACCCATGACGAGCGGCGTCATCATCATCACGAACGGGAAGGGCCGGTTCTTGCGTTCGCCGGGCGGGCCCTGCATCCGGATCGACTCGGTGTCCAGGTGCGGGGTGATGCGCGGCGGACGGTTGTACTCCACCGCGAACCCGTCCGCCGAGACATTGACGGCCGCGTCCGGCTCGAACGGGTCCGCCAGCCGCAGCAGATGGTCGCCGAGCGCGAGATCGGCGTACGGCGGCCACTCGTTCGAGCCGTCGTCCGGCGGCGGCCGGTGCCCCGGCACAGGAAGCGGCGGCGGGGTCGGCAGCCCGTCCGGGCCGGGCGGTGCCGGTTCCGGGGTGTGCCCGCCGGGGCCGCCGTCCACCGGCCCGGCCGGCTCCTCGGCGGTCAGCGGGGTGCCCGTCTCGGGGTCGACCGGCGGGGGCGGGGTGAGGCTGCGCAGCCCGTGCCGTGCGGGATCGGCGTCGCCGGGCAGCCGGAAGGTGACGGTGCCGTCCGTGCCCACGGTCACCCACACCCCGCGCTCGGGAGCGTGCCCGCCGGTCAGCCGCAGCGCACACCCGCGGTCGGTGCCGATCTCGTGGCTGCCCGGACCCAGCCGCCAGGTACGGCCCGCGCCGGGGCCGCCCACATGGCGCACCTCCACCAGCGCCGGGTCACCGGGCGGCGGCTCCCAGATGCGGGCCGCGGTGCCCGATGTCACCGGCGCGCCCAGGCCGAGGACGGCTCCGGCGCGGATGCCGCTGGCCCCGACCGTCGTGTCGGGACTGACCGGCCGGTCGCCGAGGTAGAGCCGCCGCGCGCCGAGCGCGGCACCGAGTTCGGCGACCGTGGCGCCCTCGGGCAGGTCCAGGAGGTGATCCGCGCGCCGTGCGGCGGAGTCGATCGTGGTGAGCGTCAGTTTCACGTGGCGGTCCGTTTCGCGGCCGGGGCCGGCTCCGTGGTGCGGACGGTGGTACGGGCGGGTGCGGACTGCTCCGCGGCGCCCTCGTCGGTACGGCGGCCCGCGCCCGCGGCGGACGGCCGCCCCCGGACGCCGGCCCGCTCCTGCTCCGCCTCCTCCTCGAACAGGTCGGCGTCCTCCAGGAGGTCGTCGGCCGCCTCCGCGGCCGACGCGGGCACCAGCACCGGCGGCAGGGTGTCCAGCACCCGGGCCACGGCCCTGCCCAGCCCGTCGCAGCGCGGCACCAACGGGGTGCCCATGACGGCGACCCGGCCGTGCCGCTCGGTGACCAGCAGCCGTGCGTAGCCCCGGGCCTCGCCGAGGACCAGCACCCGCAGCACCGGCTCGTCGCCGGGCGGGGCCGCCAGCTCCGGCGGCAGCGGATCGGGCAGTTCGGTGGTGACCAGCACGGGGGCCAGGCCCAGCCGGTGCCGGGTGTCCCGCGCGGTCCGGTAGGCGGTGCGCACCGGCTGCCCGGGGTGGCGGCGGTGGACGCCCTCCGCGACGACTACGAGGGGACGCGGCAGCCGTGCCTCCAACTGCGCGGCGAGCGCCTGGAGAAGGGCCCGCGAAGCCTTCCCGTCACCGGCCGCGGACAGCACCGGCGGCCCCACGGCCAGATCGAGGAAGGCGCACTGCTGCTCGCCGCCGTAGCGCTGGGTGCCGAGCGCGACCACGATCGGGCGGGCGCCGGCCGCCTGCGGGGTCACCGGCGGCAGGTCGGCGCGGGCGACGGTCCAGGGCTCGGGCGCCTCCCGGCCGGCCAGCATCACGGTCACGGTGCGGGCGCCGACCAGGGCGGCGTAGGGCGCTCCGGGCAGGTCCGCGGTGCGCGCCGCGGCCAGGGCGCGTTCCGCGTCCTGCCAGGTCGCCGGCTCGCGCAGCCGCCGCACCAGCAGCCGCAGGGCGCTGCGGTGCCGCAGCCAGGACCGCGGCGGCTCGGCGAACGCGGCGGCCGTCAGCGCCAGTTCCCGGCCCAGCCGGGCCGCCCAGGCGCGCCAGCCGCCCCACCGCATCGCCCAGTACCGCAGCAGGACGAAGCACAGGACGGCCACTCCGATGATGCCGAGCCAACGGAACAGCGTGTCGCTGTGCTGCCGGAACCAGACGAAGGGGTCGGTGTTTCTCATCGGCGGTCGTTCCCCTTCACGCGGCCCGGAACTCGCGGCGCAGGGCCTCCAGCGCGTAGTGGTTGCGCGACTTGACCGTGCCCTGCGGCACACCGAGCACGCGGGCGGCCTCGGCGCGGGTACGGTCGTCGAGGTGGACGTGGTACAGCACTTCACGGTGCTCTGGTGTCAGCCGTGCCATGGCTCCGTGCACCATGTGGCGCTCCACCACGAGATCGGCGATGTCGCCGGTGGTGTGCGCCGGGTGCGGTAGGTCGTCGGGGCTGATGCCGACGGGTATCGCCCGGTCCCGGCGGTGGGCGTCGATCGCCAGGTTGCGGGCGACCCGGAACAGCCAGGCCTGGAGGCGCTGGTCGCCCTGCTGGTCCAGCTCGTCGGTGGTGAGCCACGCGCGCAGCATGGTCTCCTGCACGATGTCCTCGGCGCGATGCCGGTCGCCCGAGGCGTACCGCGTCACATAGCGCAACAGGCGTGCTCGATGACGCTCGGCGAGGGGGACGGCGGGCCGGGCATCCGAGGGAACATGGGACATGCTCTGCTCCAAGACGCACTCGGGTCGGGCAAGGGAGGGGACTGATGAAGCGCTTGGCGGAACTGTATTCACGTCATATCACTTTCGCCTCGGGGCTCTTCTTCGGAAAGGCGGCAAATTGGGCACGGAAACCTCAGACAAAGCTCTGAACTTTTCCGACGCCCCGGTACGGTGCACGCCGCAGGGGGGGTCGGCAACTCCTCGTCCACGCAATGCATTTCCCGGTCCGGTACCGGTTGGCCGCCCGTTTCCCGGCAACCGCTGCCCGTTCGGCTGACCGGGCGCTGCCCGTTTGCCCGGTTTCCCTTGCGCCGGAAATCGCCGGGCGGTCGCACGCGGCGGAGTCCGGACGACGACCGGCGTCCGGCGCGCGGGGGCGGCACCGATGGCGAAGGGAAGCTCCGGCGGGCTCGGGTCGGTCCGGGACACGGAACTCCGCGGCGGACACGGCCGGTGACGCTCCAGGGCGGCAGCCCGGGGCCTCGCCGCGCGGGAAAAGGCGCCCGCCCGAACGGCCGGGCGCGGGCAAGAGGGAGGAAGCGGACGGGTGATGCGGACCGCGGAGTGAGCGGCCCCCTGACCGCCGCCGCCCCCTCGTGATCGCTTCCGACCAGGTCGGACCGGTCTCTTTCGGTTCGACTACGCGTCCCCCCGCGAGGTCGTCGTGCTGTCGTACGAGTCCTCATACCAGAGCGGGACCCCCGACGGGGGACTTTGCCAACTGCCCATCGCACACGAGGCACAGACGACTACTGTCAGTGTCCGTCGGCCGGGCAGGCCGGACGCCCCACGTCCTCGGCCCCCTCGACCGGCACCGCGATGGCGCATGCCCACGTCGTGCACCCCGCACGAGGAAACAGGCCCGACGGACCAGTACGAGGACACCGATGTCTCACCTCCGTGCACCGGCCCCCCGCGCCGACCGCCGAGAGGGCGGCCGGCACGGGCGACCGACGACCCGCCCCGTACCCGCGTCGCGCGAGCCGCGCCTACGGCCCCAACTCCTGCGCCTCGCCGTGCTGCCGCCCCTCGCCGTCGCCCTCGGCGCGAGCGCGGCCGTCCTGTTCACCGTCCGCGCCACCGGCGCGCGACCCGGACTCGCCCTGTGGGGCGTGCTCGCCGGAGCGGCCTCGGTGACCGTCGTGAGCATCGCCGTCGCCGCCGTGGCCGCGGACCGCGCCGCCCGCACGGTCGGCGACCGCGTCGCCGCGCTGCGCCGCAGCACCGCACGCGGCGAGAGCGACCTGCGCGCCCTCGTGGAGGCGCTGCGCCGCGGCGAGGGAGCGCCGCGACGCAAGCCGCCCGGCAGACCGCCCACGGACGCCGACGACTTCGAACTGCTCGCCGCCGACCTGGGCCGCGCCCACGACGGCGCCGTGCACGCCGTCGTCCAGGCCGCCCAGCTCTCCAGCCAGGCCGGCAGCGAGCAGAAACTGGAGGTCTTCGTCAACCTCGCCCGACGGCTGCAGTCCCTCGTGCACCGGGAGATCTCCACCCTCGACGAGCTGGAGAACGAGATCGAGGACCCCGACCTGCTCAAGGGCCTCTTCCACGTCGACCACCTGGCCACCCGCATCCGGCGCCACGCCGAGAACCTTGCCGTGCTCGGCGGCGCCGTCTCCCGCCGGCAGTGGAGCAACCCGGTGTCGATGACGGAGGTGCTGCGCTCCGCCATCGCCGAGGTCGAACAGTACTCCCGGGTCAAACTGGTCCCGCCGATCGACGGCGAACTGCGCGGCCACGCCGTCGCCGACGTCATCCACCTGCTCGCCGAACTCGTCGAGAACGCCACCGTGTTCTCCGCCCCGCAGACCCAGGTGCTGCTCCGCGCCGACCTCGTCACCTCCGGGCTCGCCGTGGAGGTCGAGGACCGTGGCCTCGGGCTGCCGCTCGTCGCGCAACGGAAGATGAACGCCCTGCTCGCCGACCCCGACCAGGTCAACGTCGCCAGCCTGCTCGCGGACGGCCGGATCGGACTCTTCGTGGTCTCCCAGCTGGCCCGGCGGCACGGCATCAACGTCCGCCTGCAGACCAACATCTACGGCGGCGTGCAGGCCGTGGTCGTTCTCCCGCAGGCACTGCTGGGCACGGGACCGGGCGCGCAGACCGGCACCGGGGCTACGGCGGTCGGCGCTTCCCCGGCCGGGGCGCCGGGCGGGGCGTGGCACCCGCCGGCGGAGCTCCCGGCCGACGGACCGACGGGCACGACGACCGGACGACCGGGCGTTCCCAGCCAGCCCCCGGCCGGCCGAGGACGCCACGCACAACGCGACTCGGCGGGAGCGGCGGAAGAGCGGGAAGCCGCGGGAGCCGTTGGGGTTGCGGAAGCTGCCGGAGTCCCGGGAGCCGCTGGGGTTGCGGGAGTTGCGGAAGTGATGGGGGGCGTCGGGGCGGCCGGAGTTGCGGAAGTCACGGGAGGCGCCGGGGCTGGGGGAGTTACGGAGGCCGCGGGGGTCGCCAGTGCCGTGGGAGTGCCGGAGGTTGCGGGAGCGTTCGG
>NZ_JBIWKB010000055.1:14444-60092 GCF_044765425.1 Streptomyces sp. NPDC102462
TCGGGGCCGGGGGAGTCGCTGAGGGCGTTGGAGTTGCGGAGGTTGCGGGAGTTCCGGGAGCCGTCGGAGCCCCGGGGGCCGCTGGGGTTGCGGGAGTCACGGGAGGCGCCGGGGCTGGGGGAGTTGCGGAGGCCGCGGGGGTCGCGAGCGCCGTGGGAGTGCCGGAGGTTGCGGGAGCGTTCGGGGCCGGGGGAGTCGCTGAGGGCGTTGGAGTTGCGGAGGTTGCGGGAGTTCCGGGAGCCGTCGGAGCCCCGGGGGCCGCTGGGGTTGCGGGAGTTGCGGAGGCCATGGGGGTCGTCGGGGCAGCGGGAGTTGGGGAGGCCGCGGGGATCGGCGGGGCAGGAGGAGTCGCTGGAGCCGTCGGGGTCGGGGGAGCTGCGGAGGTTGCGGGAGCCGCCGAGGCCGCAGAGGACGTGGGAAGCGCCGGGAGTGTGGGGTTTGCGGAGGTCAGGGGAGTCGCCGGGGTCATGAGGGCGGCTGTAGGTGACGGGCCCGCGCCGTTGCCGGTACGTGGGGTTCATGAGGAGCGGCCCAATCCCGCGGAGGCCGTCCCCGGCATCCGGTCCGGCGACCGATGGGCCGTCGAGCGGCAGGCGGGCCTGACACCCACCCCTCGCGTGGGCATCGTGCGCGGCACCATGGACCGGCCCCGGCTGCCACGCCGCCGAGCCCAGGAACACATCGCGCCCCAATTGCGCGGCGGCCCCGCGCCCCGCCCGGAGCGGGAGACTCCCGCCGGACACGACCCCGGCCTCATGGCGGCCTTCCAACGGGGCATCGGACTCGCCGAGGCACAGCAGTACACGGAGTCGACACAGCCCCAGCCACAGCCGCCGACCCCCACACATACGGAGCCACGACACACAGAGCCGCCCCACATGGACGGGGCCCATATGGAGGGGCCGCCCGTAGAGGCGAGGCACATGGAGGCGACGCACACGGCGGCAGCGCCCGTCGCGGCTCCCCACACGGACGTGCCGCACACAGACGCATGGCACATGGCTGCGCCCCGCGACGTCACGGCCGACGCCCACATGACGCACACCTATGTGACGCACACCCACACCCTCCCCATGGATACGGCCCACATGGAGAGAACCCACAGAGACGGAGGGCACACAAACACGCCCTACGCAGACGAGCCCCACACGGACGAACTCCACGCGTACGAGTCCCCTGCGGGCGACCCCCACGCGAACGAGCCCTACGCGGGCAACCCCCATGCGGGCAACCCCCACGCGGAGCCGGCCCCCAGGAGCGCGGCCCCCAGGAGCGCGGCCCACACGGAGGCGGCCCACACGGAGGCGGCCCACACGGAGCCGGCCCCCAGGAGCGCGGCCCACATGGAGTCGGCCCACATGGAGACGGCGGCCCACGCGGAGCCGGACCATATGGAGGCGGCCCACACGGAGGCGTACCACACCGACGCCACCCCCACGGCCGAGCCGCACCCCCACGCGCTCGTCTCCGATCCGGCCGTCCGCCCCGACGGGAGCGCACCCACCGGATGACGCCACCCACCCCGACGTCCCCCACAACACCCGCGCTCACGACGGCCGGTGTGTCCGCCAGGACCCCCACGCCACCCACCGTCCCCACGCCCACCCCCACACCCAGCGTGAACCCAAGGAGTCGATCCACCATGGCGAGCGATGCGCCGACCGCCCGGGTATCCGACCTCGACTGGCTGATGAGCGGCCTGGTACAGCGCGTACCGCACACCACCAGCGCCGTGCTGCTGTCCTGCGACGGGCTGGTGAAGTCCGTCCACGGCCTCGAACCCGACAGCGCCGACCACATGGCGGCCCTCGCCTCCGGCCTGTACTCCCTCGGCCGCAGCGCGGGCGCCCGGTTCGGCGACGGCGGGGACGTCCGCCAGGTGGTCGTCGAACTCGACTCGACCCTGCTGTTCGTGACCACCGCCGGCTCCGGCACCTGCCTCGCCGTGCTGGCCGGCCGCGAGGCCGACGCCGCGGTGCTCGGCTACGAGATGGCGATGCTGGTCAAGAGCGTCCGCCCCTACCTGGTGACCGCGGCACGGCAGCACGCCGGTGAGCCCCCGGCGATGACGCCTTGAGCGTGACGGCGGCCGGTGACGGGCCGTGGCTCGACGACGCGGCCGGACGGCTCGTACGCCCGTTCACCGTCAGCAACGGCCGCACCCGGCCCACCATCGCACTCGATCTGATGTCCCAGGTGATGGCCACCGGCGCCGGCCCCCTCGGCTATCTCGGCCCCGAGCACGCCCAGGCGCTCGACCTGTGCCGCGCACCCGTCTCGGTCGCCGAGATCGCCGCGTATCTGCGGCTGCCGGCCGCGGTCGCCAAGGTGCTCCTCGCGGACCTCGTCGACTGCGGGGCGCTGACCGCCAAGCCCCCCGCCTTCCACCACAACCCCACTGACCGGTCTCTGCTGGAGGCAGTGCTCGATGGACTACGACGACAGCTCTGACCCGTTTCCCACCGCGCTGAAGATCCTGGTGGCGGGCGGGTTCGGCGTGGGCAAGACCACCTTCGTGGGCGCGGTGAGCGAGATCGCGCCGCTCAGCACGGAGGAACTGCTCACCACGGTCAGCGCCGGGACCGACGACCTCGACGGCATCGAGAACAAGGTCGTCACGACCGTCGCGATGGACTTCGGCCGCATCACGCTCGGCCCGGAGCATGTGCTGTACCTGTTCGGCACGCCCGGCCAGGAACGTTTCTGGTTCATGTGGGACGAGCTGTCCGAGGGCGCGCTCGGCGCGGTGGTCCTCGCCGACACCCGCCGCCTGGAGGACTGCTTCGCGGCCGTCGACTTCTTCGAGGAGCGCGGCCTCGGCTTCGTCGTCGCCGTCAACGAGTTCGACGGCGCCCACCGTTACGAGCCCGAGGAGGTGCGCGCCGCCATCGACCTCGATCCGGCGATCCCCGTGGTCCGCTGCGACGCGCGCATCTCCAGCTCCGGCATCCAGACGCTGCTCACCCTCGTACGCCATCTGATCGCGCACGCACCGGCCCGCGCGCCGAGCCATGGCGCCCACATGTGAGACCCGCACACCGCCCACGGAACCGGCGGCGTGTGAAGGAAAGCTGTGGCGGCGGTTAAGAAATCCTCGATGGACCGCGCCTCACGCATGCGGCACATTGCTACGGGAATCCACCCTCGTCCCCCGCTGCGGGCTCTTTCGGCCTGCGCGCGGCCGGGATCTCACCACGGGAGCCGTAGCGTTGAAGGCGCTGGTCAAGGAGAAGGCGGAGCCGGGTCTGTGGCTCGCGGACGTTCCGGAGCCGGAGATCGGCCCTGGTGACGTGCTGATCGAGGTGCAGCGGACCGGGATCTGCGGTACCGATCTGCACATCCGGTCCTGGGACGGCTGGGCACGCCAGGCGATCCGTACGCCGCTGGTCATCGGGCACGAGTTCGTCGGGCGGGTCGTGGAGACCGGCCGGGACGTCACCGACATCCACCGGGGGGACCTGGTGAGCGGCGAGGGCCACCTGGTGTGCGGCAGATGCCGCAACTGCCTGGCCGGCCGCCGTCATCTGTGCCGGGCCACGGTGGGTCTCGGGGTGGGCCGTGACGGGGCGTTCGCCGAGTATGTGGCCCTGCCCGCGTCCAATGTGTGGGTGCACCGGGTGCCCGTCGACCTCGATGTGGCGGCGATCTTCGACCCGTTCGGCAACGCGGTGCACACCGCGTTGTCGTTCCCGCTGGTCGGCGAGGACGTGCTGATCACCGGTGCCGGGCCGATCGGTCTGATGGCCGCCGCGGTGGCCCGGCACGCGGGCGCGCGCCATGTGGTCGTCACCGATGTGAGCGAGGAGCGTCTGGAGCTGGCCCGCAAGATCGGGGTGAGCCTGGCGCTGAATGTCTCTGGTGCGTCGATCGCCGACGGCCAGCGGGAGTTGGGGCTGCGTGAGGGCTTCGACATCGGTCTGGAGATGTCCGGGCGGCCGGAGGCCGTGCGGGACATGATCGCCAACATGACGCACGGCGGCCGGATCGCGATGCTCGGGCTGCCCGCCCAGGAGTTCCCGGTGGACTGGGCCCGGATCGTCACCTCGATGATCACGATCAAGGGGATCTACGGCCGGGAGATGTTCGAGACCTGGTACGCGATGTCGGTGCTGCTGGAGGGCGGCCTGGACCTCGCCCCGGTGATCACCGGCCGGTACGGCTACCGCGACTTCGAGGCCGCGTTCGCGGACGCGGCCGGCGGCAAGGGCGGCAAGGTCATCCTCGACTGGACCGCCTGATGCCCCGCCCGGTCCGCGCACCCCTTCGCCCCACTCACCCCCGCACGTGATGGAGACCCCCGTGTTCGACTCTGTACGCGACGACCTGCGCGCCACCCTCGACGAGATCCGCGCCGCCGGCCTGCACAAGCCCGAGCGGGTCATCGGCACCCCGCAGTCCGCGACCGTCACCGTCACCGCGGGCGGCCGCCCCGGCGAAGTCCTCAACTTCTGCGCGAACAACTACCTCGGCCTCGCCGACCACCCGGAGGTCGTCGCCGCGGCCCACGCCGCCCTGGACCGCTGGGGCTACGGCATGGCGTCGGTGCGCTTCATCTGCGGGACGCAGGAGGTCCACAAGGAGTTGGAGGCGCGGCTGTCCGCGTTCGTCGGCCAGGAGGACACCATCTTGTACTCCTCCTGCTTCGACGCCAACGGCGGCGTCTTCGAGACGCTGCTCGGCCCCGAGGACGCCGTCATCTCCGACGCGCTCAACCACGCCTCGATCATCGACGGCATCCGGCTGTCCAAGGCCCGCCGGCTGCGCTACGCCAACCGCGACCTCGCCGACCTGGAGGCCCGCCTCAAGGAGGCCGCCGACGCGCGCAGGCGACTGATCGTCACCGACGGCGTCTTCTCCATGGACGGATACGTCGCCCCGCTCCGCGAGATCTGCGACCTCGCCGACCGCTACGACGCCATGGTCATGGTCGACGACTCGCACGCCGTGGGCTTCGTCGGCCCGACCGGGCGCGGCACCCCCGAACTGCACGGCGTCAGGGACCGCGTCGACATCGTCACCGGCACCCTCGGCAAGGCACTCGGCGGCGCCTCCGGCGGCTATGTCGCCGCCCGCGCCGAGATCGTCGCCCTGCTGCGCCAGCGTTCCCGGCCGTACCTGTTCTCGAACACCCTCGCCCCGGTGATCGCCGCGGCCTCCCTGAAGGTCCTCGACCTGCTGGAGTCGGCGGACGACCTGCGGGTGCGGCTCGCCGAGAACACCGCGCTGTTCCGGCGCCGGATGACCGAGGAGGGCTTCGACATCCTGCCCGGCGACCACGCCATCGCGCCGGTGATGATCGGCGACGCCGCGCAGGCGGCCCGGATGGCCGACCTGCTGCTGGAGCGGGGCGTGTACGTGATCGGCTTCTCCTACCCGGTGGTGCCGCAGGGCCAGGCCCGCATCCGGGTGCAGCTGTCCGCCGCGCACTCCGCCGACGACGTCGACCGCGCGGTCGACGCCTTCGTCGCGGCGCGGGCCGAACTGGCGGCATGACCAGCCCGGACATATTGCGATAATCATCGGCATGATCGAAGCGCGGCGGCTCCACATCCTGAGAGCGGTGGCAGACCACCGTACGGTGACGGCGGCGGCCGCCGCGCTGTACCTCACCCCGTCCGCGGTCTCCCAGCAGCTCGCGGCCCTGGAGCAGGAGACCGGTCACCGCCTGGTCGAGCGGAGCGCGAAGGGAGTACGGCTCACCGCGGCCGGGGAGATCCTGCTCAGCCACACCAACGCCGTCCTCGCCCAGCTGGAACGGGCCGAGGCGGAGCTGGCCGCGTATGGCTCCGGCGAGGCCGGCACGGTCACGGTGGCCGCCTTCGCGACGGGGATCGCCCAGGTCGTGGCCCCCGCGGTGGCCCGACTCGCCCGGTCGGCGCCCGGCATCCGCATCCGGGTCCGGGACGCCGAGGGTGACGCCAGCCTGCCGATGGTCCTGGACCGGCAGGTGGATGTGGCGGTCGCCGTCGAGTACCGCGGCGCCCCGCCCGCCGACGACCCGCGCCTGACCCATGTCCCGCTGTACGCCGAGCCGTTCGACGCGGTCGTGCCGCCCGGCCACCGGCTGGCCGGCGCCGCCGTCGTCCCGCTCGCCGAACTGGCCAAGGACCCGTGGATCGGCCCGTACCCGGGCAACCCCTGCCACGACGTGGTCGTCCTCGCCTGTGAGAGCGCCGGTTTCCAGCCGCGCCTGGAGCACTCCTCGGACGACTTCCGCGCGGTCGTGTCGCTGGCCTCGGCCGACGCCGGTGTGGCGCTCGTTCCCCGCTCGGCGCTGCGCGGCATGGACCTGTCGGGTGTGGTCGTACGGCCCGTGGACGGGGTGGCCCCGACCCGCCGGGTCTTCGCGGCGGTGCGGCGCGGGGCCGAGGGGCACCCCCTGATCAGGCCGGTGCTGGACGCACTGGACGAGGCCGCCCGGGCGTGAGCGCTCCGTAACCCGCCCGTCTCATATACGGGATAGCGTCCCGGATATGAGAAACGAACAGCAGGCGCAGGCCACGCCCGCCCCGGACCCGGTGGACGCCCGCATCGGCGCCAGGCTGGCCGAACTGAGGGCCGAACACGGCTGGTCGCTGGGCGAGTTGGCGCAGCGCAGCGCAGTGAGCAGATCGACCCTGTCCCGGGTGGAGCGGGGGGAGGTCAGCCCGACGGCCGCCCTCCTGAACCGACTCTGCCATGTCTACGGACGGACCATGTCCCGGCTGCTCAGCGAGGTGGAGTCGGGGCCCGCCCCGCTGGTGCGCGCCGCCGAGCAGACGGTGTGGCAGGACCGGGCCGGCGGGTTCGTACGGCGCTCGGTGTCGCCCCCGCACGCCTCGCTGCGCGGTGAACTCGTCGAGGGACGGCTCGCCGCCGGCGCCGACATCGCCTACGACCGCCCGCCGGTGCCGGGCCTGGAACAGCACATCTGGGTCCTCGACGGGACGCTTGAGGTGACCGCGGGCGACGTCGTGCACCGCGTCGGCACCGGGGACTGCCTGCGGCTGCGGGTGTGGGGGCCGACCCGGTTCCGCTGCCCCGGAGCCGAGGACGCGCGCTACGTCCTGGCGGTGGTGCTGCCATGACCGTGACCCGTCTGACCGCGGCCCGCCTGGACGCGGCGGCGCCGGAGCTTGCCGATCTGCTGACCGAGGTGGTGGCCGACGGGGCGTCCGTCGGCTTCCTCGCACCGCTCGACCGCGTCACGGCGCTGGCCTGGTGGCGGGAGCGGGAGCGGGAGCGGGCGCGGGCCGTGGCCGCCGGACGGCTCGCCGTCTGGCTGGCGCGGGACGCCGCGGGCCGGCCGGCCGGCACCGTCTCGCTGGTCTTCGCCGACAAGCCCAACAGCCGGCACCGCGCCGAGGTCGTCAAGCTGATGGTCCACCCCGACCGCCGCGGCCGTGGCCTCGGCCGCCGCCTGCTCGGCACCGCGGAGGAGGCCGCCGCCGCTGCCGGGATCACCCTGCTCCACCTGGACACCGAGAGCGGCAGCGGCGCCGAACTGCTCTACCGCTCGGCCGGCTGGGTGCGGGCCGGGGCCATCCCGGACTACGCGGCGAGCCCGGACGGGGTGCTGCGGGCGACGACGCTCTACTACAAGCGGGTGGGCACCGGGTGACGGGGGCGTTGTCAGTGGCAGCGGCTAGCGTGCCTGTCATGCCGGACGCCGAAGACGTACGCCGTATCGCCCTGTCCCTGCCCGAGACGACCGAGAAGACCGCCTGGAGCATGCCCACGTTCCGGGTGGCCGGGAAGATGTTCGCCACGCTGCCCGAGGACGAGACGTCCATCGCCGTGCGCTGCCCCAAGGAGGAGCGCGACGAACTGGTGCGGGCCGAGCCGGGGAAGTTCTGGATCGCCACGCACGAGGCCCAGTTCGCCTGGGTCCGGGCCCGGCTCGCCGCGCTGGAGGACGAGGCCGAACTGCGCGACATCCTCGCCGACTCCTGGCGTCAGGCGGCCCCGCCCCGGCTGCTGGAGGCCCACCCGGGAGTCGGTGTGCCGGGCGGCCGGTAAACCCCTGGGCCGGTGTCCGCGCACCGTGGCATGATCCGACGGCGACAGCGGCGGACGGCGGGGGGAGCGGGCAGCGGATGACCGGGGCGTCGGCACGGCAGGACACCGTTTCCCGGGCCGGACCAGGCGGAGCGCGCGGCCCCCGGGAGCGGGCCGTGTGGTCCCGGGACTTCGCCCTGTTCTTCGTGGCCCGGGCCGTCGCGCGGCTGGGCGACACCATGCTGCCGGTGGCGCTCGCCGCGGGCCTGCTGCAACACGGCTACGGCGCGGGCGCGGTCGGCCTCGCCATGGCCTCGACGGCCGCCGCCTTCGCCGGCCTCGTCGTCTTCGGCGGGGTCATCGCCGACCGGTTCAGCACCCGCCGGCTGATGATCGGTGCCGACCTGGTCCGGCTCGGTACACAGGCCCTGGCCGCCGCGCTGTTCTTCGCGGGCCATGTGGTCCTGTGGGAGATCTGCGCGATCGGGGTCGTGGGCGGTGTGGCGAGCGCGGTCTTCCAGCCCGGCGTGGCGAGCACCGTCCCCCGGCTGGCCTCCGACATCCAGGGTGCGAACGGCGCCATCCGGATCGCCGAGTCCGCTGCCCAGCTGGCGGGCCCCGCCCTCGCCGGTCTGCTGGTCGGTCTCGCCTCGCCCGGCGGCGTGTTCGCGGCCCACGCCGCCACCTACGCGGTCAGCGCCCTGTGCCTGCTGCTGCTCCGTCTGCCCCCGCTGCCCGAGACCCCGCACGGCACCGGCGGGGGCATGCGCGCCTTCCGGGCCGATCTGGTCGTGGGCTGGCGCGAGTTCAGGTCACGGACCTGGCTGTGGGGCGTGATCGCCGTCTGGTGCCTCTACATGATCGCGGTATGGGGTCCGACGGTCCCGCTGGTCGCGGCGGAAGTGGTGCAGCGGCACGGCCCGCGCGCCTACGGCCTGATCAACTCCGCGCTCGGGGCGGGCACCGTCGTCGGCGGGCTGCTCGCGCTGCGGCTGCGCCCCCGCCGCATGCTGCGGGCCGGTGCCGTCGCCCTGTTCGCCTTCGCCGGCTTCCCCGCGACCGTCGGCGCGGGCCTCGGCGTGCCGGCGATGGCGGCCGGGGCGGCCGTCGCCGGCGCCGGGATGTCCTTCTGGGGCGTGATGTGGGCGACCACCGTGCAGACGCAGGTACCCGCCGACGTGCTCAACCGCATCCACGCGTACGACGTCGCGGGTTCCCTCGCGATGATGCCCGTCGGCCAGGCCCTCGCCGGTCCGGCGGCCGGTGCCCTCGGCGCCGGCCAGGTGCTGCTGGTCGCCGGGGCGATGAGCCTGGTGGTCGCCGCCACCCTGCTCGCGGTCCCCGCGATCCGCGGCCTGGTCCGTGCCGACGCGGTGACCGGGCCGGCCGGCTGACCCCCCTCGGGCCACCGGAAGACGGCCGGCCGCACACCGCTCAACCCGGCCGCACGCCGGTCATCCCGGCCGCACACCGCTCATCCCCGGGCCGGTACGGCGGCGAACGCCTCGATCCGCCCGCGCAGGCCCGCCGCGTCAAGACCGTGCGCGGCGGCGTGCTCCTCGGCGGTCCCGTACCGCCGCAGCTCGCGCCGCCCCACCCCGAGGCCGAGCACCCGGTGCGGCAGGTCGGACAGCGCCTCGTTCACCGCCGCCGTCGAGGTCCCGGCCAGATACGGCTCGACGAGGACCACGTCCGTGCCCGCCGTCTCGGTGGCACGGCGCAGCCCCGCCGCGTCGAAGGGCCGCACGGTCGTCGCGTACAGGACGGTGACGTCCAGCCCCTCGGTGGCGGCGAGCACAGCGTCCAGCAACGGGCCGACGGCGACGACCACCGCGGCACGCCCCTCACGGACGGTGCGCAGACCCCGACCGTCGACCTCGTACGCCCGCCGGTTGGCGAGCATGGACAGCCGGACGTACACCTTGTCGTCGCCGGCCGCGACCGCGTGCCGCAGCAGGGTCTCGGCCTCGTCCGGATGCCCCGGCACATGTACGGTCCACCCGTCCAGGGTGTCGAGCAGCGCCACGTCGCCGGGCGCCATGTGGGTGTGGCCGGCCGGGGGCCAGTCGTACGAGGCGTGGGCGCTGACCAGCACCGCCCCGGCGTTCTGGTGCCCGAGGTCCAGTTTGACCTGCTCGAAGGGGCGCTCCACGAGGAAGCTGGCGAAGGTGTGCACCACCGGCCGCATCCCGGTCAGCGCAAGACCGGCCCCCGCCCCGATGAGCAGCTGCTCGCGAATGCCGACGTTGATCACCCGGTCCGGATGCCGGCGCCGGGCATCGGCGAAGGCGTCCTTGCCGACCTCCGCGAGGACGACGGCGACCCGCGGATCCTCGTCGAGCAGCCGGGTGACGACGGGGGCGAACCGGTCACGCATGGTGTCCATGGGGCAAGTTCCTTCTTGCTGAAGTGGGGGGAGTTCAGGCGGACTTGGGCTCGACGCGGGCCACCGTCACCTGCGGGCGGCCCGGGTGCGCGGCGGTGAAGGCGGCGTACAGCGCCTCGTGGTCCCGGCCGTCGACGGTGACGGCCGACCAGCCGGCCGCCTCGAAGCGGGCCGCGATCCCGCCGGGCCGGGCGTGGCTGGCGGAGGCGTTGTCCACGACGACGGTGTGCAGCCGGTCAAGGCCGGCCGGCCCGGCGAAGGCGATCGCCTCGTGGTTGCTGCCCTCGTCCAGTTCGGCGTCCCCGGTCAGCACCCACACCCCTGGGCCGGTCCGCCCCTGGGCCCGCAGCCCGAGCGCCGTGCCGACGGCGATGGGCAGCCCGTGGCCGAGCGACCCGCTGCTGATCTCGACGCCCGGCACCAGCACGCGGTCCGGGTGGTGCCCGAGCGGCGAGGCGTACGTCCCGAACGCGGGCAGCCACTCCACCGGGACAAAGCCCTTCGCGGCGAGCACCGCGTAGTAGGCCATCGGACCGTGCCCCTTGCTCAGCAGGAACCGGTCCCGGTCCGGGTCGTCCGTCCGGTCGGGTCCGACCCGCAGCACCCGGTCGTAGAGCACCCACAGCACGTCCAGCGTGGACGTGGCCGCCGGTCCGTGCTTCTCGTCGCCCGTCATCAGCCCCATCAGCCGGGGCAGCTCGGCATAGGCGTATGCGGTGCGCCGTTCCTCGATCGTCGTCATGGCGACGAGCCTGCAACCTCAATCGAGGTTCAGGTCAAGCGAAGCCACCCTGTGTCGTCCCGGGAAACGGATGCGTGACCACCGGCCCGAGTGCGGTATGGTTTCCCTGCGCGTTCGGACGGGGGAAACCCCAGGTCAAACGGCACCGGGACGTGGCGCAGCTTGGTAGCGCACTTGACTGGGGGTCAAGGGGTCGCAGGTTCAAATCCTGTCGTCCCGACTTTTTGAAGTCGTGGATCAGGGGCGGTTTCGGAGGAATCCGAAACCGCCCCTGATCGTTTTTCGGGGACCGGTGGAGCCGGAGTGACCGGCGCAGGGGAGCGGGCGGGAAACCCGTGGTGCGACCCGACGGTGCACGGAGGGCCGGACGCTGCCGTCCGGCCCTCCGCCACGTCGTCAACGACCCTGTGGATCAGCCAAGTTGCTGCACCACCGTCGCTCCCCAGCCGCTGCTGCGCACCGTGATCGACGAACCCAGGCCCGCCGCACCGCCCTTGTAGAGGAGCAGGGCGCCGGCCGTGTTGGTGGTCCACAGGTCGGGGATGCCGTCGCCGGTGACGTCGGGGGTGCCGTAGACCAGCGGGAAGGCGGCCCGGGTGAAGGAGGACGCGGCGTAGACCTTGTCCCCGTCCAGGCTCCAGCCGGACTGCCCGAGGCTCTTGAGGACCGTGCCCTTGCCACCGCTGTCGAGGATGCCCTTGCGCAGGATGATGTTGCCGGCCGCGGTGCGGAAGGTCAGATCGGCCGCGCCGTCGCCGTTGTAGTCGCCGACGGCGACGAAGTCCCGTTCGGCGTCACCCCACGCGCTCGTCGTCATCTGGACCGCCTCGGCGAACGTACCGCCGCTGTATCCGCTGAACACCCACAGCTCGGCCCCGCCCGCGCCACCGGCCACGAACAGCTCCGGCTGACCGTCGCCGGTGATGTCGCCCGCCGCCTTGATCTCCGAGAACGTCGACGGGGCGGGGGCGTTGGCGGGCAGCCGCACCTCGATGCGCTTGCTCACGTCGATCGAGCCGTAGCCGTCGCCGGGGTAGACGAACAGGCGGCCCTCGGGGGTGCGGACCACCCAGTCCGTGACGCCGTCTCCCGGCGCGAAGTCGCCGTTGTGGGTGACGAGGGAATAGGTGCCGTCGCCGTCCCAGCTGTGCGGGGCGGTGGCGCCGCCCTTGAGCGAGGTGCCCTTTTCGTGCATGCCGTAGGTGTTGACCTGGTAGGCGCCGTTCTGCGAGACCGCGCCGATCCAGAGGTTGCCCGCGAGGGTGACATGGCCGAGGTCGGCGGTCCCGTCGCCGTTCAGGTCGCCCGGACCGTCCGGCTTGGAGCGGGGTTTGACGTTGAAGACGTGCTTGGTGGGGCTGGGCGAGATGTTGCCGGCCGCGTCGACGGCCTTGACGTACAGGGTGTTCGGTCCGGCGGCCGGTGGCTGGACGCCGGTGACGGTGGCCGTCTTGATGGGGGTCGTGCAGGACTTGGTGAGGCCGCCCGTGGTGCCCTGGGCGCCGTTCGCGCAGGCCCACCCGGCGTAGGTGGTGTTGTTGATGGAATAGACGAACTTGACGATGTCCTTGTTCGGGTCCTTCGCCGGGTCGATCGGCTTCGGGACCTCGAAGGTGAAACTTCCGGGTTTGCCGAAGGGCTCCTTCGACCAGACGTCGGGAACGTCGTCATCGTCGTTCGTGTCGATCCCGTCGTCCTTGTCGCTCGGGAAGTCCGTCGAGATCACCGGCGCGGGGGAGTCGGGCAGGGTGGTGTCGTACGTGAACCGGCAGACGCCGGCGCCTCCGGTGGGCGCCCAACTGCCGCTCACCTTGGCGTCCCAGCCGCGTACCCGCCACGAGTAGTCCTTACCGTTGGTCAGGTACGACTTGATCGCAACGGCGCCGGTCTCCCCGTCGTCCACGCTCTTGGTGAGCTTGCGCGTGGTGGTGTCCTGCTTGCCCGTCTCCCAGAGTTCGTACTCCAGCTTGGCGAGGTCGCCGTCCGGGTCGGTCGCCTTGGCGCTGATCGCGAGGGTCTCGGACTTGCCGACCTTGACGTACGGGGAGGTGCTGGTGTCGCAGGTGCCAGGGCTCATCGTCACCGACGTCGGGGTGTTGGGTTTGCGGTTGTAGTTGATGGTCACGGAGGGCGAGCCGCTGCCCTCCGCCTGGAACTTCTTCCAGGAGTACGTGTCCGTCTCCAAGCTGCTCGCCGAACCCGTCGGCGCGGACGAGGAGGTCGACGCCACCATGCCCACGTTGAAGTCCGTCCAGCCGTTGTCGGCGGCTTCCTGGGCCAGCGTCGTGACGGTGAAGTTGACGTTCGTGTCCGGGCAGGCGCTCTTGGACTTCCAGCCGTAGGCGAACGACTTCGAGGTGATCTTCCGTTTCCAGGCGGGCTGGCGGTTCCACGTGGTCTTGGTGTTGAAGGCGTCGGTGCGCCACAGCTGGACGGTGCGTTTGCTGCACGACCAGGAGTGCGTCTCCAGGACCTTCAAGGTGGCGCTGGAGACGTCCGCGCCCTTGATGGATTTCTTCAGCTTCAGCTTGAAGAACGACCGGGCCGTGCCCCAGGTCTGCCGCTCGAACCCGACCCGGGCCTCCTTGGTGTCCTCGTTGTAGTTCGCCCCGTCGTAGAAGCTGGAGCCGGGGTATTTCTTGTACACCGTCGTCCAGTTGGAGCGGGTACCGATGGTGGAGGGGTCGAGGAACAGCGGGTAGGTCAGCCCCTCGGTCTCGGAGAGGTAATCCTTCGGCGGAGTGATCGTCAGGACGTCACCGTCGAAGGCCGCGCCTGCCGTGGAGGCGTGGGCGCCCTCACCGGGACCGCCCGCCGCGGGCAGGGCGAGCGCGTTGCCCGCGGTGAACGCGACAGGGTCGGCCTGCGCGTCCGGGTCGTTCTCCACGGCGTGCTCGTCGGGGTCCTCGTCCCGGCTCCCTTCGGTCTCGGGAGCCTCAGGCGTACGGGAAGGACCTTCCTCCACCCGCTCGGGGTTCTCGTTGGTGCCGGTCGCGGCGTCCGGGTCGGCGGCGGGCTCGTCCGCGTCGTGAGCGCCCGCCGAGTCCCACAGGAACGGCGTTGGGGAGACCACGATCTCCTGGCCTGCTTCGTTCTTCGCCGTGAGCACGTCGGTGGCCGGATCGAGTGTGAAGGCGAGAGTCGGCGAGGTGACCCGGTAGCGCGGCGGTTCGGCGGCCAACGCGGCGGCGGCCTCGGCCGAGTGGACCACCAGGACGTGGGTGAACCCGGTGTCGCGCGCCGACAGCATCAGGTCCACGCCCGGCAACACGCCTTCGTACAGTGCCCTGTTGTCCTCGACGACCGGCTCGGGCAGTGGGCCCGGCCACGCGAACGCGACCTCGTGGCCCTCGGCGGCCATCGTCAGCAGCGGAGACCAGGTGTCCCCGTCGGCCGCCTCGACGGCGTCGGCGCGGAACACGGCGGACCGGACCGACGTACCGGACGTGCGCGCGCCCGCCCGGTTCGCCCCGGTGCCGTCACCGGACGAAAAAGTCACCGGGTACGGGGAGTTGACGGCGCGCCAGCCGCCCTTTCCGTCCTGCTCCAGCCTGGTGTCGACCGGGGCCCATGCGCCCTCTTCGGTGCGCGCGCGGAGCGGAGCGACCGACGCCCGGTACGTGAACGTCCCGTCCGGGTTGGCGTAGGTCGTGGAGAACTCATCGGTCAGTGCCGTGACTTCGACCTTCCGGTCGATCTCGCGCGCCCGGCGTTGCGCCTCGTCCTCGGCCACCAGCCGTACGGCGCGCGGTGACTTCGTGGGTGAGCCGGTCTCGTCCTGGCCCCGAAGGGCCAGCAAGACGCCGCCACCGGCCAGTACGGCGAGCGCGACAGTGGCCGCCAGGGCACGCCGAACGCGCCGTCGGCCAGGGGGAGTCGGCTCGGTCGACGGCGCCGGGGCGCTCGTTTTGATGGCGCTGTCGAGGTCGCTCAAGGGCCCTTCTCCAACAGGCTGGGACGCGACACGGCGGTCACCGCGGCGGCGTGCTCTTCTCAGGTGCCCTGGGGCGTGGTGACTGCTCGTGACGGTCGCACGACATGCCGGAGTGGGCGATTGGAGTATGAACAGCTCTTCCGGGAGAGATCAACACCCCTCGTTCGGCGACGACTTGGCAACGCCTGGGCAAAGGGCGGGGGGAGTCTTTCTTTGCAGTTCTTTGTCTGTTTTTGGAACGTGACATAGCTAACACAGAATCAGCACAGCTTGACGAAGATCTTCACGACCTCCGTATCTTCATGCTCAATCTGTAAGCCATTGCTCACCATGTGCCATCGGAGCGACCGCATTCGATCGTGGTGACGGGGGAAAGGTCGGCCTGGCCGTGCGTACGGTGCTGTCCTGGTGCGGTCGGGGTTCGCTGGCGAGATCGCCGCGCGAACGCCTGATCCGACGCAGAGCACGAATCGGTGTCGTCGCCGGTCTGTTCCTCGCCCTCAACGTCACCCTCCTGCCCGGCGCCGCGGCCGTCGGCCCCGCCGACTCCCGCACCGCCGTCGACCTCGCCGAGGAACAGCGAACGGATCCCGTCGAGATCGACGAGAAGAAGAGCGGCGACCTGGAGGAGCTCGCCGGCACGACCACCGAGGACGTGCGGGCGTACGACCCGGATGCCGTGGCCGAGGTGCCCGCCGCATCCGGCACCAAGACCCTCGACCACCCGGCCGTGGGCGCCACCACCGAGGTCGCCAAGTCGGCCGACGGCACCATGACCATCGGTGTCGGCGCGCCCGAGGGCGCCTCCGCCGCCGACGCCGAGGCACTCAAGGGGGCCTGGAGCGTGGCCGCCGCGTCGGAGGGCGACGCGGTGGCGGGCGGTGCCCAGGGCTTCCTGCTCGCCGTCGACGCCCCCGCCACCGCCACCGGTGACGCCGTCGTCTCCATCGACGCCAGCAAGCTCGCCGAGGCCTACAGCGCCCAGTGGCTCGACCGGCTCTCCTTCAGCCTGATGCCGGCCTGCTACACCACGACGCCCGAGCTGGAGGAGTGCTCCGCCGGTATTCCGGTGACCACTGCCGTCGAGCGCACCGGTTCGACCGTCACCGTGCCGCTCGACCCGGGGGACTCCTCCGGCTCCGAACCGGACCCGGGCGAGGACGGCGCGGGCGACGAGACGGAGGAGCCCGGCGCCACCACCGCCGAGGTCCCCGAGACCTTCGTCAACGTCACCCTGGACACCGCCGATCTGAAGACCGTCGCGGCGGGTACGTCCACCGCGAACACGGCGGCGGACACCGGCGACAAGGCGGCCGTCGACTCCGCCGTGTGGCGCGGCGGCAGGGCGGCCGACGCCGTACGGCGGATCGCCGACTCCGCGAGCGGCGGACTGCTGGTGGGCGGCTCCTACGGCTCCGGCGCCGGCGGCGACTTCGGCGCGAGCCCGATCGTCTCGGCCGGGTCCTGGACGGCCGGCGGTTCCTCCGGCGCGTTCACCTACTCCTACACGATGGCCGCCCCGGAGGTCCCGTCGGGGCCGTCGCCGAACGTCACCCTCAGCTACAACTCGCAGACCTCAGACGGCCGTACGTCCGCCACCAACAACCAGGTCTCCTGGGCCGGTGAGGGCTGGGACTACAACCCCGGTTCCATCACCCGCACGTTCGTGGGCTGCGCCGCCGACACCGCGAACGCCAACAACAAGGGCCACTTCACCGGCGACCAGTGCTGGGGCTCGTACAACGCGGTCCTCTCCCTCAACGGCACCACCACCGAACTGGTCCGCGACGACACCACCAAGCAGTGGAAGAGCGCCCGCGGGGACAACCTGCGCGTGGAACTGCTCGACGCCGCCGACTACAAGACCCTGACGGGCATCAACGGCTCCGGCAACGGGGATGACAACGGGGAGTTCTGGCGGGTCACCACCAGCGACGGCACCCAGTACTACTTCGGCATGAACCGGCTGCCGGGCTGGAGTCCGGGCAAGCCCGAGACCGACTCCGTGCTCAGTGTCCCCGTCGCCGGCAACCACACCGAGGACCCCTGCCACAAGCCGGCGTTCAAGGACTCCTTCTGCGACCAGGGCTGGCGCTTCCAGCTCGACTACGTCCTCGACACCAGCGGCAACGCGATGACCCTGTGGTGGGAGAAGGAGAAGAACGCCTACGCGCAGGACATGAAGGAGGCCAAGGCCGTCGCGTACGACCGGGCCGGCTACCTCTCCCACATCGACTACGGGCAGCGCGAAGGCACCCTCTACAGCGCCGAGCCGCTCGGCCGGATGCTGTTCACCGCCAAGGAACGATGCTTCGAGGACAACTCCCTCAAGGTGGAGTGCTCCGAGGCCAACTTCGCCTCCAAGCGCTCCGACCGCACCCGCCCCTGGTTCGACACACCCGCCGACCTCGCCTGCACGAGCGGCAAGAAGTGCACGACCTACGCTCCCACCTACTGGTCGCGCAAGCGCCTCGCCTCCGTCGACGCGTGCGCCCAGCGCCAGCAGGGCGTCCGGCTGACCGAGTACAGCGTCGACGCCGACGGCAACGAGACCGGCAGCCGCAACGCCTGTGGCCTGTCAGGCGACTCGGCCACCACGACGTTGCTGTCCAAGGTCGACTCCTGGGGGCTGAAGCAGTCGTTCCCGTGGAACCTGACCGGCGAGTACACCGCGCTGTGGCTGGAGTCCGTCTCCCGCACCGGTTACGCGGTCGACGGCTCCACCCAGCGCCTCAACCCGGTCACCTTCGGCCACAACGGCCCCCCGCTGCCCAACCGGGTCAAGAACGGCTCATCCGACACCGACCCGCTCTTCGACCGGCTGCGCATCCAGGACATCGTCTCCGAGTACGGCGGCCGCACCGAGGTCCTGTACAAGGCGCCCACCGACAAGTGCCTCACCGGCTCCGGCCGTCCGGCCAAGGACAGGAACGATCAGCTCTGCTATCCCGTGTACTGGCACGCCGACGGCGAGCTGGAGGACAAGCGGATCTCCTGGTTCCACAAGTACGTCGTGGAGAAGATCACCGAGCACCCGCGTCTGGCGGGGGCCGAGGAATCCAAGGACATCACCACGACGTACACGTACGCCACCGTCGGCGACGCCGTCGACAGCGCGCTGTGGGCCAAGAACCAGGGCGAGTTCACCCGGCCCAAGAAGCGCACCTGGGACGACTGGCGCGGCTATCCGCTCGTCACCACCGTCACCTCGGCCACGGACCAGGCCGAAGGCACCGCCGGTTCCAAGTCGGTCACCCGCTACTTCCGGGGCATGGCCGACGACGTCCTCGCCGACGACACTCCCGAGAAGTCGTCCGACGACGTCAAGCGCGGCTCCAGGACGACCGACGTCACCGGCGCGGTCCTCGCCACCGACCGCAAGGCGTACGCCGGCATGGTGGCCGAGTCGCTGACCTACCCCGACGACCGGGCGGCCACCGCGTCCGGATGGATATCCCGATCCGTCAACGTCCCCGACGCCCCCGTCCGACTCGCCACCCGTAACCGCACGGACGGCCCCGACGTCACCGCCGAGCGCGTCACCCTCGGCGAGACAAGGACGATCACCAAGGCCTCAGGCAAGGGCGCGGACGGCTCCACCCTGCGCACGGTCACCACCAGGACCGAGTACGACGACACGTACGGACTGCCCACGATGGTCCGGGAGCTGGGCGACGAGGCCGATCCCAAGGACAACTCCTGCACGGCGACCTCGTACGTGCACAACACCTCGGGGACCAACTACCTCGTCGGCCTGGTCGCCCAGACCGTCACCACCACCGGCACCAGCACGTGCTCCACCGACCTCTCCAGCGCCACCGCCAAGACCGTGGTCGGCGGTTCGCGCATGTTCTACGACGGTGCGAGTTCGCACACCGCCACCCCCACCAAGGGCCTGGTCACCAAGACCGTCGCCCCGACCGGCGCGGGCACCGGCTGGCAGACCGCGAACCCCGAGTCGCGCACCGAGTACGACACCACCGGCCGGGTCGTGAAGGCCACCGATCCGACCGGCGTCGAGAGCACCACGACGTACACACCGTCCGACGGCCAGGTCTACAAGATAGAGACGGTCACGGGCCACAAGATCGTCGACGGCACAGAGACCGGCTTCCGGGAAACCACCCTCGTCGAACCCGGTCGCGGCGCCACCCTGAAGTCCACCGACGCCAACGACCGCGTCACGTCCTACGAGTACGACCCGCTCGGCCGCACCGTCGCCGCCTGGGACGCCACCCAGTCCGCCACCGACGACCCCACGGTCCGCTACGCCTACCACACCGACCCGGGCAAGCCGGTCTCCGTGGTCACCGAGTCCCTCAAGGACAACCCCACCCGCGCCGCGGGTGACGGCACCTATCAGGCGTCCACCGCGATCTACGACGGCCTCGGCCGCGAGCGGCAGACCCAGACCCCGGCGGTCGGCGGCGGCCGGCTGGTCACCGACACCCTGCACAACAACGTGGGTCAGGTGCGCTACACGCGCAACGCCTACTACATGGAGGGCGAACCCGGCACCGAACTCGTCGTCCCCAGATCCGAGTCCGAGATCCCCAACGCCACCAGCTACACCTACGACGGCCTCGGTCGGGTCCTCACCGTGACCCCGGTGCACCACTCGTACCCGCAGACCGGCGCGACCGCCATGAACGGCGACAAGCCGGTGCCGACCACGGACCGCCGCACCCGCTACGAGTACGGCCTGGACTACACGGTGATCCGCCAGCCCCAGGGCACGCCCGCCTCCCGGGTGTGGACGGACGCGCTGGGCCGCACGGTCCGCCAGGACACCTTCACCGACGCCGCCCTGACCGAGGCCGGCGCCGTCACCACGACGTACGACTACGACGTCCGCGGTGACCTGGTCACCACCACCGACGACGTCGGCAACACCCGCACCTGGACCTACGACGCGCTCGGCCGGGTCACCGACACCACCGACCCTGACACCGGCGCCACCCACACCGAGTACGACGCCTACGGGCGGGTGGACTTGGCGCGCGACGCCCGCGGCCAGACCGTCACGTACACCTACGAGCGTCTCAACCGCGTCGAAGAGGTCAGGGCGACCCCGCCGAACTCCGCCACCGCCACGCTCGTCCAGACCTACGCCTACGACACCGCGACCGGCGGCAAGGGGCAGCTCGCCTCGGCCACCCGGTACACCGACGGCAAGCCGTACACCACCGCCATCACCGGCTACACGGCCGACTACCAGCCCACCGAGATGACGCTGGCCCTGCCGCCGGGCTCCACCGCGGGCCGGACCGCCGACGGCTTCGCGACCCAGTACCGCTACCAGTACGCCTACAACGACGACGGCCAACTGGAGAAGTACACCGCCCCGGCGGCCGGCGGCCTCAGCGCCGAGGACGTCATCACCCGGTACAACGAGGCCGGCCTGCCGACCTCCGTCTCCGGCCAGGACTGGTACGCGGCCGAGACCTCCTACTCGCCCTACGGCCAGGTGCTCACCGCCACCGTCGGCGAGGCGGGCCACCGGCTGTGGCAGGAGAACACCTTCGACGAGTCCACCGGCGAACTCGCCACCAGCAGACTCGTCCGGGAGGCCGAGGACCCCGACACGACGGTGGTCCCCGACAGCGAGGTCAGCAAGCGCTCCTACGCGTACGACCCCTCGGGCAACGTCCTGTCCGTCGCCGACCGCATGGGCACGACCACCGACCGGCAGTGCTTCACCTACGACTTCATCGGTCAGCTCAAGGAGGCGTGGACCACACCGGGCGGCGGCGCCTGCACCGCCAGCGGCAAGACCACAGCCGCACCCGTCTACTCCGACGGACGGGTCAACGTCTCCTCGAACAACTCCGGCTACTGGCAGTCCTACGAGTACGACGTCCTCGGCAACCGCACGGCGAAGACCGACCACCGGGCCGACCCGACCTTCACCGACGGAAAGGTCGACACCAAGAACGACGTGGTCACCGAGTACGCCTTCGGCACCAGCGACACGGCGAAGAACGACCAGCCGCACACGTTGACCTCGTACACCACGACCTCCACGACCGCGGCCGGCGCGACCGTGAAGACCCGCTCGACGCAGACGTACGACGCGGCCGGCAGCATGAAGACGCGCTCCACCGGCGGCGACACCGCCCAGGCCATCTCCTGGACCTGGGACGGCAAGACCGAGTCCGTCAGCGGCTTCGGCGCCGACGGCTCCGGGGCCTGGGTGGGCGCCGGCGCCATGTGCCTCGACCTGGCCGGCGGCACCCCCGCCACGGGCACCGCGCTCCAGCTCTACGTCTGCAACGGCAGCAGGGCACAGAACTTCCGCGTCCAGGCCACCGACGGGGACGACAACGGCACAGTCGACAACACAGCGATCGGCTCGCTCGTCGTCGCCGGACAGTGCGCCCAGCCGAAGAGCACCGCCATCGGGTCCGCGGTCCTGATCCAGCCCTGCGACAAGAGAAGTGAGTCCCAGCGCTGGGAGACGCTGAGCACCGGCCAGATCAAGCACGGCGACTCGAAGCTGTGCCTGTCCGCGCCCGCCGCCACGTCGGGCGCCGACCTGACCCTCGCGACCTGCGACACGACGGCGGCGACCCAGCTGTGGACTCCCGCCTCGAAGACCAGCTACGTCTACGACGCCATGGGCAACCGGCTGCTGGAGCGCACCAGCGCGGGCGCGGTGCTCAGCCTGCCGGACACGAAGGTCTCCCTGACCACCACGGGCAGGGTCCGCTACGTGGAGCGCACCTACGCGGGCATCGGCGGCCCGTCCGTGACGCGCTACCTGGAGGGCACCACCGCCGCATCCGGTGTCACGGAACAGGTCTTCGCCCAGGCGACCGACCTCAACGGCACCCCGCTGGCGGAGGTCCGCCTCGACGGCGGCATGAGTGTGCGGGTGGCCAAGAAGGACCCGTGGGGCGAGGATCGCGCGGCGAACCTCGCGCCCCGCTCGCACACCGGATTCCACAGCGGCGACGACGACACCGGCACCGGCCTGACCCACCTGGGCGCCCGCGAGTACGACCCCGGCACGGGCCGTTTCATCTCGGCGGACCCGGTCCTGGACGACAGCGACCCCCTCCAGGCGAACGGCTACTCCTACGCCAACAACAACCCGGTGACACATGCCGACCCGTCCGGTCTGACGTCGTCGGCGTCCAGCTTCGACGCGTCGATCGCCGCGCTGGACGCGAAGATCGCCGACTACCAGAAGACGCTGAACCGTTCGATCGGCGACGTCATCCTGGCGACCGGCTGGGCCGTCTTCAAGGAGTTCGTCGGCTGGAACGACGTCGTCGGCTGCTTCTCCCAGGGCGACCTGTGGGCCTGCGGCAGCCTGCTGATGGACGCCATTCCGTGGACCAGCATCTTCTCCAAGGGCAAGAAGATGTGGCGTGCCTTCGAGGCGACGATGGGCGCGGTGAAGGCGTTCCGCGCGGCGAAGCGGGCCGCGGAGGTCGGCATCAAGGCGGCCCGCGCGGCGAAGGCGGCGCTGATCAAGGCGAAGAAGGCGGCGGAAGCGGCCGCGGCGGAGGCGAAGCGTAAGGCACGTGAAGCGGCCAAGGCCGCCGCGGCGGCGGCCCGGAAGAAGGCCCACACCGGCTCCACGGGGGCCCGGGGCAACCCGGTCCAGGTGAAGGCCCGGACCCAGGCCCAGCACAAGGGCTCCACGGGCGGCGGCAAGGCGGAGAACAAGTCCGGGGGATCGAGAAGCCGTTCGGGCAAGGAGGACTCGGGCGGCGGGGGCGACGGTGGTGGAGGTGGCGGCGGTGGAGGTGGCGCCGATGCCTGCACGGCGAACAGTTTCGTTCCGCAGACCCTGGTCCTGATGGCCGACGGCTCCACCAAGCCGATCAAGGACGTCAAGGCCGGCGACCGGGTCCTGGCGACGGACCCGGAAACGGGCGAGACCCGGGCGGAGACCGTCACCGCGGAGATCAAGGGCCAGGGAGTGAAGCACCTGGTCGAGGTCACCGTCGACATCGACGGCAAGAAGGATAAGAAGGGCAAGAAGACAGCCGAGGTCACTGCGACGGCCGGGCACCCGTTCTGGGTCCCCGAACTCGGCGAGTGGATCGACGCGACGGACCTGAAGGCGGGGCAGTGGCTGCGGACGGGGTCGGGAACCCTGGTCCAGATCACAGCGATCCAGCGCTGGACGGCGCTGTCTGCGACGGTCCACAACCTGACCGTCAGCAGCGCGCACACGTACTATGTGCTGGCGGGGGCTACGTCGGTCCTGGTTCACAACTGTGGTAGCAGGCCCGATGGACCGGATCCCGACGGAAATATCGTCTACCGTGCGCTGGCTGAGAATGATGACCCTGCAATGGGATTGACGGCTCGAGATCCCGGTAATGCAGGGGTCAGTCCTCTGTCGCATGTTGCCGGAAAGAAGCTGACGCCATGGATCTCGACAACCAAGAATCCCAGCATTGCATTCGATAAGTACAACCAAGGTCATGGGGTGGTTGCGATCGACCTGAGGCGCATTCCATATAGCTACGTGGATATCTCTTCTGGTCCGTTCCCGTCGAGCAGGAGGCATAGCGCCTACGCCAGGAAGGACTCAGAAGTCTTGGTCTGGCAGAATATCCCGGCGGAAGCGATCGTCGGACACTGGCCTGGAGGGTAAATATGGATGACCTGCTGGAACTCCTAGACGAAGCATGGGATGACGAGTCTGGATTTCTCGGAAAGCTCCGGTCTGGGAAATTTGATCCCGATGCTGGTGAAGCATACGTAACGCTACTTTCTCGGATCCCTCCGATCGGCGAGACTGTGGAAGCGAGACTCGTACAACTCATCTGGTTCGCACCCATGTTCATCGAGTGGCAACTGGAGCGAGCCGCCAAGAGCGAGGATGAGCTTAAGCAGCTAACTCGCGTTGCGACTCAGGTGCACGAAGCAGTGTCCAACGTTCTCGGGATTCCGTAAGCTAATTCACTTCTTCTGGCCTGCAATTAAGTACCAGGCGGTGAAGGGGAAGTGCTGCGGAAAATGTCAAACAGAGAGCCCTGCCGGACGCAGTACGGCAGGGCTCTCTGGGCGTTTGCCGGCAATGCTGACGGCAACGTCAGCGGACGGCTGCTCCGTCGGATGGCTCGTCAGGGGCGTCGTTGGCCAGGCCGAGGGCGGTGCCCAAGGTTTCGATGGCTTGGCGTTGGAGGCGGAGTCGGACGTGGGCATAGACGCCGACGGTGACGCCGATGTGGGTGTGATCGTGGCACGGCGTGGGGGTGGTTCAGCGGGCCGGCTGGGGGGTGCGGCCGGGGAAGCCCTCCTGGGAGAGGGTGAGCAGGGGACGCGCCTTGACCGCGGTCTCCTCGAACTCGTCCTCCGGGTCCGACAGGGCGACGATCGCGCCGCCGACGCCGTAGCGGACCTGCCCCGGTGTGACGACGAGCGTGCGGATGACGATGCTCAGGTCGACCGCTCCGGACAGCGAGAGGTAACCGAGTGCGCCCGAGTAGATGCCGCGCGGTCCGCCTTCGAGCCGGTCGATGATCTGCATCGTGCGCAGTTTCGGGGCGCCCGTCATCGAACCGCCGGGGAAGGCGGCCCGTACGCAGTCCACGACGCTCGCGTCGTCGCGCAGCCGCGCCCGGATGGTGCTCACCAGCTGATGGACCGTGGCGTAGCTTTCGACGTGGAACAGTTCGTCGACCGTGACCGAGCCGGTGCGGGCGGTACGGCCCAGGTCGTTGCGGACCAGATCGACGATCATGAGGTTTTCCGACCGGTCCTTCTCGCTGCCGCGCAGGTCCGCGACGAGTGCCGCGTCCTCGGCGGCGGTGGCGCCGCGCGGCCGGGTCCCCTTGATGGGCTTCGACTCGGCGACGCCCTGCGCGGACACGCGCAGGAACCGTTCCGGTGATGTGCTCAGCACGGACAGGCCGGGGCCGAAGGTGAGCAGGGCGGCGAACGGGGCGGGGCTGGTGCGGCGCAGTCGCCGGTACGCCTGCCAGGGGTCGAGGTCGCCGCTGGCCGTGATCATGTTCGTCAGGCAGACCTCGTAGGTCTCGCCCGCCCTGATCTCCTCCTGGCAGCGGTCGATCAGCCCGAGGTAGGTCTCCCGGTCGTGCCTGAGGCGGATGCCGGTCAGAGGGGCGGTGTCCGGGGCCTCGCCGGGCGGGGGCGGCTCCTCGGCGGCGAGGCGTCCGAGGCGGGCGGCCGTGGCGTCCAGCCAGGCCAGGGCCGGCGCCTCGTCGTCCTCGGCGAGGGCCAGCAGATGGGTCGTGCCCAGCAGGTGGTCGAAGACGATCGCCCGGTCGGCGAAGATCATCGCCGCGTCGGGCTCCGGGGAGCGATGAGCGCGCGCGCCGCCGCACTCGGCCTTGAGTTCGTAGCCGAGCACACCGACCCAGCCGAGTGCGAAGTCACAGGGCAGCGCGGGTACTTGGGTGTCCATCGAGCGCAGGTCGGCGTCGAGCCAGTCCAGGAAGGCGCCGCCTTCGGTGCGGGTGCCCGCGGCTGTGGTGACCGTGACGGTGCCGTGCCACACGTCGGCGGTCGCGACGCGGGCCAGCGGACCGGCCGCGTCGCCCATCATCGTGAACCGGCCGGTGACGGAGTCCCTGCGGCTGCTGTCGAGCCAGAACGCGTGGCCGCTGCCGCGGTAGAGGTGCGCGTAGACGGTCTCGCTGTCCCAGCGGGTCGGCAGTTGCCGGGTGAGAACCCTGAGCCGGCGCCGCGGCGCCGCCGGGCGGCCCGGCCGGGCCCGGCGCGCGGCGGCCGGACGGACGGGCAGGCCGCGGCGGGCCCGGTGTTCGCGGGTCAGCCGGGTGAAGTTGGCGAGTATCTCGTGCCCGTACTCGGTGGATATGGACTCCGGATGGAATTGCACGCCCCACAGCGGGCGTCGGCGGTGCCGCAGTGCCATGAGCACACCGTCCGGGGTGCGGGCGGTGGCCTCCAGTTCCTCGGGCAGGTCCGTGGCGGCGAGCGAGTGGTAGCGCACCGCCTGGAACCCGTCGGGAAGGCCGGCGAACAGATCCGTGCCGTCGTGCAGGACGGGCGAGAGCCGGCCGTGCCACGGTTCCGCGGCCCGGCCGACGGTGGCCCCGTGCCACAGGGCCAGGGCCTGGTGGCCGAGGCAGACGCCCAGCACCGGCAGGGTGCCGTGCTCGACGACCTCGCGGCAGATGCCGACGTCGCCGGCGCGCACGGGGGTGCCCGGGCCGGGGGAGAGGATGACGTTGTCGTACGTGTCGAGCACCCCGGGGTGCCAGGTGGGGTCGTCGTTGCGGATCACGGTCGGTTCGACACCCGTCACCTGGGCGACGTAATGGGCGAGGTTGAAGGTGAAGGAGTCGTAGTTGTCGACGATCAGCGTGCGCACGTCTGCTCCGGTGGTCAGTGGGCCGCGGCCGGTCAGCCTGCCGCGGTGATCAGTTCAAGCAGCGTGTACTCGATGTCCTCCGTGCCCTCCCGCACGGTCGCCGAGGCGATCGGGCGCAGGTCCCTGCCGTCGTCGGCGACGCTGTGGCGCAGCGTCGCGAGGTCGCCGCGGCTGGAGAAGTGCAGGAGCACCCGGCCCCCTTCGGTCAGACGCCGCGGGGCCTCGCGCAGATAGCGCAGGTGCGCTTCGTAGCCCGGGTCCACATAGGCCCGCTCGTGGATGTCGCGGTGCCGGTAACCGGGCGGGGCCAGCACGAAGTTGGAGTGCCAGTACACGGTGTCGAAGCGGTCCGCTTCGGGAAGGTGTGCGAACAGGTCGCTGCGCAGGGCCCGCACCCGTCCGGCGACGCCGTGGCGCGCCGCGTTCAGCTCGGTGTTGCGGACCGCGTGCGGGTTGATGTCGGCGGCGACGACACGGTCGCAGCCGGCGAGGGCCGCCGAGACGGCGATGACGCCGGTGCCGCAGCCGATCTCCAGGAAGGAACCGGAGGGCGGCCGGCCGGACCCGGTGAGGCCGAGGAGGTCCATGGCCACACCGGTCGACGGGGAAAAGGGCGGGGCGAACACCTCGTCCAGCAGGTCCCACTGCCGGCCGTGCAGCGTGAAGACCTCCGGGCGGTCCTCGCGGCTGCGTGCGGCCCTGCTGCGGGCGAGCGAGCGTTCGTAACTGCGGACGCCCTTCATGGGTCCCCTCCCTGGGTTCGCGGGCGCGTAGCCCCCGCCTCCTGCGCACCGCGATCCATCGCGCCTGCCATTGTGTGCAAGGTAATGACCACGCAAAAGGTGGTCTCATGACAAGGTTGACGGTCCCTTGTAGTGCTCGCGTCACCACTGGGCGTCACGGCCCACCGCCCTTGGAGAGGAAGGACCATGTCCCCAGCGTCCCGCCGGCTTCCCACGGTGATGGATGTCCTGACCGCACTCGCCGAGCAAGGAGCCGCACACCGACTGGACGAACTGCTCCTGGACGCAAGGACGCTCGGCGCGAGCACGCAGCAGATGCGGGAACTGGAGCAGGCGGTCGCGCTCGGCTCGTCCGTCCTGGACCGGTTCGCGCAGGCCCAGGACAGGGAGGCGACGCTGGTCTCGCTCGTGGACACCTCCCGTGATCTGGCCGAGGCGATGGCCGAGAGCGTGCAGGGCACCCTGCGCACCGCGGCGCAGCGGGCCCGCCGACTGCTCCGGGTCGATCTGGCCTATCTGGGTCTGCACGAGCAGGCCGACGGGTCGATCACGGTCGTGGCGTCGGAGGGCGACGTGACGGCGCTGAACATAGGGCTGCGGGTCACCGCCCCGTTCGGGATCGGGCGCGCCGCCCTGGACAAGGGGGCACCGTTCTCCACCTCCGACTATCTGGCCGACCCCTCCATCGAGCACTCGGAGGAGATCGACGAGGTGGTGCGCGCGGAGGGCCTGCGCGGGATGGTGGCCGTGCCGTTCCGGGCCTCCGGCGGGGTGTCGGGAGCCCTGTACGCCGCGCATCGCGAGGTGCGCTGGTTCACCGCCCAGGAGATCAGCTCGCTGTCCACGCTCGCCTCCCTGACCGCGACCACGATCGGCACGGCCCGGCTGATCGAGTCGCTCGGTGCGCAGAAGGCGGAACTGGAGAGCGACGGCGCCCAGGCGTGGTCCATCGTCGGCGCGCACCGCCGGATGGAGGCGGCGTACGACCATCTGCTCACCCTGGTGGACGACGGCAGCGCGCTGGAGACGATCACCGAGGTGGCGGCGACCGCGCTGGGCGGGGCGCTGGCGGTGCGCGAGCTGGGCGGCGAACTGCTCGCCGCGCACGGCCGGCTGCCCGAGTACGAGGACGAGATCCTGACCCAGCGCAGTCTCGACGCGATGGCGGCGGGCGAACCGGTGCCGATGGACGACGGGGCGTGGGTGGCCCCGGTCACCGGCGGCGGCGATCCGCTGGGCACGGTGCTGTTCCTGCCGGACACGCCGTTCACCGGGCAGCGGGGTCCGCGCGCGCTGCGGATGGTGGTGAGGACGATCGCGCTGTCCCTGCTGCGCGACCGGAACCGGGCGACGGCCGAGGGGCGGTCCCGTGACGCCCTGTTCGAGGCGCTGCTGGCACCGGACTCCACGGGACTTGCGTGGCGGCAGCTGGGGGAGCAGGCGAGCCGGCTCGGGATCGCGCCCGAGACGCCGTACGTCGTGGTCGTGGCGCGTCCGGAGGGCGGTTCGCTGCGGCGGGCGACCGCGTGGGCGACGTCGTACGCGCATCGCAAGCAGGGACTGAAGAGCGTACGGGGCGACTGTCTGTCGTTGCTGCTGCCCGGCGGTGACGCGGCGGCCGCCGCGCAGGCCGCGCACAAGGAGCTGTCGCCGCTGGTGGGCGTGCCGGTGACGGTGGGGGCCGCGGGACCGCGGACGGGCCTGCTGGAGGTGGCGGGGCTGCACGCCGACGCCCAGCGCTGTCTGACCGCGCTGACCGAACTCGGCAGCCAGGGGAGTGTCGCCACTCCGGAACAACTGGGCTTTCTGGGCGTGCTGTTGACGGATGTGCTGAGTGTTCCGTCGTATGTGGAGTCGGTGCTCGGACCGGTGCTGGCCCACGACGAACAGCGCTACACGGAGTTCGCCCGCACCCTGGAGGTGTACTTCGCGGCCGGGGCGAGCCCGCGGCGGGCGGCGCGCGTGCTGCACATCCACCCGAACACGGTCGCCCGCCGCCTCGACCGCATCACCGAACTGCTCGGGGAGAACTGGCAGGAGCCGGGGCGCACCCTGGAGATCCAGCTGGCGCTGCGGCTGCACCGGACGCGCAACACGCTGCTCGGCCGGCTGCCGCGCACGGCACGGCGTCAGGCGGACAGCGGCAACGCGTAGGAGGTGTCCGCGACGGAGGCCGCCAACACCGTGTGGGCCACCGAGGCGAGGGTCATGTGCCGGTGCCAGCCCGGGAAGGAGCGGCCCTCGAAGTCGCGCAGGCCGGCGCGGTCGCCCAGCGGCTCGCCGTCGACGCGGACCCGGGCCGCGTACTTGGTCAGGCGCAGCAGCGTGCCCGCGGAGGCGCCGCGCACCCAGGTCAGCCACAGGGCCGCGGGCGGGCGCCGCGGATCGGTCCACTCGCCGAGCAGCAGCAACCGGTGCCCGGCGGCGGCACGGCCCACGCGGACCGGGACGGCGGCCACCAGGGAGCTGCGGCGCACCGGGGTGCGGCCGGGGTCGGGCCAGGTCACCGGGCGGCGCAGCCCGCGCAGCGCCTGGAGGATCTGCCCGGCGGGCAGCGGTCCCGCCCCGGCGCCCGGCAGCGCGGGGTCCGCGACGGCGAGCGGGGTGCGTGCGGTGATCCGGGCGAGGAAGGGCACACCGGCCCGGGTGAACGCGTCGGCGACGGCGCCGGGCCTGGCCGGTATGTGATCGAGCGCCACCGGTCGTCCCGTGGTGCGGCCCGCGCCGCCGATCGCCAGGGAGACGGCGCACTCGTCCAGGTCCTCCGGTGCGGCGGACGCGGGTATCTCGGCGCGGGCGCGTCGCGGGGCCTCGCTCAGCCAGCTGTCCGGCAGGTGCAGCCGCCAGTCGACGGGCGCGGCCAGTTGCTCGTCGGCGCACCACAGGCCGAACGCCAACTGGCCGTGCAGGGACTGGCCGAGCCCGGGCACATAGAGCCGGTCCACGCCGACCGAGTGGGTGCCCGCCTTGGGTATCGGCAGGGCCCGCACCGTCCACACGTGCCGCGGGGCGCGTTCGGCCAGCGTCTCGGCGAGCGCCGTGCGTACCGGGGCCCAGTCCCAGGTCGAACTGGTGATGAAGTGGTGCAGGCTCTGTTCCGTGGCGCCGTCGCCCGCGCCGCTGAGCGAAGCGGAGATGTTGCGCACCGATTTGCGGCCCTCGGTGGCGAGCAGCCCCGTGAGGTAGAGCTCCGCCTTGGTGCGCTGGTCACGACGGCGCAGGGACGCGAAGAGCCTGGAGGACAGTCCGGGTCCGGCGGATGCGATCACGATGCTTCTTCTCCCGCTGTCACAGGGGTACGGTCACCACGCGATGTGTGTCTCCACCGTCGGTGCCGCAGCCCGCTCGGCGGGAGGGCCGCCGACCACACACTTCGGTGCCCCGCTCGTTGTCCAGGTCACCAGGGAGCGCCGCTGACCTGGGAAAACGTCCGGTGCTCCGGTGACATGACACAGTCGGTGCGAGTCGATCGGGAGGACGCCCCAAGGCTCATAGCGTGGGCGGATGGACCGAGAACCGTCCCGTCCGCCGGCCCGGGAACTCACCGTGGGGGAGCTGGCGGCACGCAGCGGCGTGCGCCCCTCGGCACTGCGTTTCTACGAGCGCGAGGGGCTGATCCACAGCCGTCGTACGGGCGGCAACCAGCGGCGCTACCGTCGGGACACGCTGCGCCGGGTCGCCGTCATCAGGACCGCGCAGGCGGTGGGTATCTCGCTGGCCGCGATCCGGGAGGCGTTCGCCGAACTGCCGGAGGGCCGCACGCCCACCCGGGAGGACTGGGCCAGACTGGCCCGGTCCTGGCAGCCGGAACTGGACGCCCGTATCCGCCAGTTGCGGGCGTTGCAGCAGCGGTTGACGGAGTGCATCGGCTGCGGCTGCCTGTCGCTGGAACACTGCGCGCTGTCCAATCCGCACGATGTGCTCAGCCGGCAGGGCCCGGGGGCGCGACGGCTGCCGTGATGTGCCCGGCGGCACGGGCGGCGGCACGGACGTCGTCGGTCAGACGGGCGAGGTCCGCGGAGCGCCCGGCCGCCGCACGGCAGGACTCCGGGTCGCGCACGGCCGCGGCGAACGCGGCGACGGCCGCCGCGCACTGGTCGGCCGCGGGCAGCGCGATGCCGCGGACGGCGCCGTCCCGCTCCACCGTCACATCGGGCCGGTGGTCCGCGGGCGGGGTGAACGCCCGGTCGACGGTGATACGTCCCCGGGTGCCCCACAGTTCGTAGCGGGACGTGTAGGCGTGCTCCATCCCGAAGGACAGCTGGGCGCACACCCCGTCCGCGCGGCGCAGCAGCACCGAGCCCTCGACGTCGACACCGGTGGGGCCCTGACGCAGGGCGGCTCCGACGACGGCGAGGCCGGTGCCGAGGAAGTGCTGCGCGGCCTTGAGCGGATAGACGCCGACGTCCAGCAGGGCGCCGCCGCCGAGGTCCGGCCGGTGGCGGATGTCGTCGGCGGGGCGCGGCGGGATCGCGAACGCGGCGGACATCTGCCGGAGTTCACCGATCTCGTCCCGGAGCAGGCGGCGCACCCGGGCGTGCTGCGGATGGTGCACGAACAGGAAGTTCTCCACGAGGGCGAGCCCGCGCCCCTCGGCCCGCCGCACGGCCTCCCGGGTGAGGCCGGCGCCGGTGGTGAGGGGCTTCTCCGCCAGCACATGGCGCCCCGCGTCCAGGGCGCGCAGCACCCACTCGGCGTGCAGCGCGTTCGGCAGCGGGATGTACACGGCATCCAGGCCCGGGAAGTCCAGCAGCCGTTCATAGCCGCCTACGGGGCTGCCGCCGAAGCGCGCGGCGACCTCGCGGGCCGCCGCCGGGCGGCGGCTGGCGACGGCGGCCAGTTCGATGTCCGGGCTGCCGGCCATGGCGGGCAGCATGCGGCGCAGCGCGAACTCGGCGCAGCCCATGACCCCCACGCGTACGGGCCGCTGCGGTCTCATGCGATGAACCCCATGCAGGTCAGCAGGTTGCGTGTCTCCACGTTGAGCAGTCCCCCGTACTGGTTGATCCGGGCCAGCTGGCCGCAGGTCGCCCAGTGGAAGCCGTCGGGGACGTCGACGGGGAAGTCGTCGGGGACCTCGACGGCCCGGTAGCGGTTGCGGGCGTGGTAGAAGCGGCCGCCCTCCTCGGAGTGCACCACGTCGAACAGGACCCGCTCGGGGTGTGCGGACAGGACGGTGTCGAGGTAGCGGGGGCGCACCCCGTCGGCGAGGTGCGCGTAGTTGCCCGGGCTGCACTGCACGGTCGGGGCGATCTCGACGCCGTCCGGGGTGCCGGCCTCGGCCCTGGCCTGGACGAGGACGTGCGGGACACCGTCGATCCGGCGGACGACGAAGGCGACGACGCCCTCGCCACAGGGCGCGAGCATCGGCTGGGACCAGTGCGCGACCTCGCGGTTCTCGGCCCGTACGTCGACGCCGACGACACGGAAGTAGCGGTCGTGCTCGTGCCGCAGTTCCTCGTCGGTCAGCCGCCAGCCCTCGGTCTTGGCGAGCGGCACGGTGCGGCGCGTCGTGCGGTCCATGGTCTTGTGGTGGGTCAGCCAGTTGAGCAGGTCCGCCAGGGTGTGGGCGGGGGCGCCGCGGAAACGCCCGCCCGCGGGCAGCAGCGCGTCCGGCAGGTGCGACAGAACGGTACGGGTGTCCATGTTGACCAGGTCGTGCACCTTCAGCAGGTCGCCGATCTGGTCGAGGGAGAGCCAGCAGAAGTCGTCGAGGACCGGGATGTCGTCGTCGATCAGCAGGACGATGTTGCGGTTGCGTTTGGCCAGGAACCACGAGCCCTGTTCGCTCTGCAGCGCGTCGGCCAGCGGGCGGCCGTGCCCGCGCGCGATGAACAGCTCCAGGTAGGGCACCGCGCGCCCGCGGTGCACGCGGGTGTAGTTGCTCCGGGTCGCCTGCACCGTCGGGGAGAGCTGGAGGGTGTTGATGTTGCCCGGCTCCATCTTGGCCTGGAGCAGGCAGTGCGGCACACCGTCGAACTCCTTGACCAGGATGCCGAGGACACCGTGTTCCGGCTGGTTGATGATCGGCTGCTGCCAGTGCCCGACCTCGCGTCCCGAGCCGGTCACGTCCAGGCCGTGCACCGTGAAGAAGCGGCCGCTGGTGTGGTGGAGATCGCCGGTGACCGGGTCCGCGGCCCAGCCGTCCAGCCGGTTCAGCGGCGCGGGGATCACCCGATACTCGTTCGCTTCGTGACGTTTCGCAAGCCAGTGGTGGAAGTCCGCCAGGTCCGTGAACACCATCGCACTCTCCTCGGGAGACCGTCGTGGGCCGGCCGGCCAGGGCAGGCCCCGGCCGTCGGGACCCAGGCTCGCCCACGGCCCTAGAGACTTCCTGACGGGAATCTGGGCCCCCGACCGACCTGACGAAGTGCGCGAGCCGCGCTGGACCTCAACCGAACTTGACCTTCTACGTTCGGTGCTGTCCGCGTCACATCCGGGAAGGGAAAGCGATGAGCACAGCCGGAACGAAGTCATCTCCACCACAGTCGAGTCCGGCCATGACGCTCGTCGTTGTGCTGCTCGGCGTCCTCGTCGTCCCCATGTCCATCTCCGGGGCGGCCGTGGCGCTGCCGGACATCGGCAAGGACCTGGACACCTCGGGCGCCCCCCTGATGTGGGTGGTGAACGTCTACAACCTGCTCTTCGCGGCGATCACGCTCGTCGCGGGCTCGCTGTCCGACCTGTTCGGGCGGCGCCGGATCTTCGTGCTGGGCGGCGGGCTGTTCGCCGTGGGCTCGCTGATCAGCGCGCTCGCACCGCACATCGCGGTGCTCGACCTGGCCCGCGCCGTCGCGGGTGTCGGCGCCGCCGGCGTCCTGGCCAGTTCCGGTGCGATCCTGGCGACCACGTTCGACGGGGCGGCGCGCACCCGTGCCTTCGC
Organism: Streptomyces sp. NPDC102462; assembly: GCF_044765425.1. Taxonomy (NCBI): domain Bacteria; kingdom Bacillati; phylum Actinomycetota; class Actinomycetes; order Kitasatosporales; family Streptomycetaceae; genus Streptomyces; species Streptomyces sp. NPDC102462. The sequence goes on from NZ_JBIWKB010000055.1 coordinate 48,430, forward strand.
CGCCATGGGCACCGTGGTCGGCATCGGCATCGCCTTCGGGCCGACGCTGTCCGGCTGGCTGGTGGGCAGCCTCGGCTGGCGCGCCAGCTTCCTGTTCTACGTGGTGGTGCTGGTCTTCGTACTGCTGGGCACCGTCAAGGTCGGCGAGTCGCGGGCCGGGGAACGACCGCGCGTCGACGTACCCGGCGTGATCACCTTCGTGCTCGGTCTTGCCCTGGTGATGATCGGTCTGGTGCAGGGGCCGGAGAGCGGCTGGGCGGACCCGCTGATCGTGGTCAGCCTCGTCCTCGGCGTGGTGCTGCTCATCGTGTTCTCGATCGTCGAGCGCCGCAGCGCCCACCCGGTCCTCGACCTGACCCTGATCAAGAACCGCCGCTACACCGGCTGGTGCGTCGGCACGCTGATCACGTCGATCGGATTCGTCGGCACGCTGACCTATCTGCCGACCTACTTCCAGGGCGCGAGCGACGCCTCGGCGACCAGCGCCGGTGTGACCATGCTCCTGATGACGGTGCCGGTGCTGGTCGCCCCGCAGATCGGCGGCTGGCTGATCACCCACGGCTTCCCGCCGCGCATCCTGATGATGCTCGCCCTGCTGTTCATCGCGGCGGGCAGCGCATGGCTGACCATCCTGGAGCCCGGGATCGGCGCGGGCCGGCTCGCCGGGCCGCTGGTCGTGATCGGCATCGGCATGGGCATCTCGTTCGGCATCACGGACGGCCAGGCCATGAGCCAGGTCGAGCCGGAGCGGGCGGGCATGGCGGCCGGGTTCCTCAACACGATCCGCGGCGGCGCCGAGGCCCTGGTCCTGGCGATCTTCGGGTCCCTGCTGGTCAGCCTGATCCAGAGCCGGGTCGGTTCGGCGCACCTGGCCAAGGAGATCTCCGCGGGCAATCTGCCCGAGGGGCCCGAACACGCCGTGCTCGCCGACCACTTCAGCAGCGCCTGGCACATCGCCCTGTGGTGGGTGGCGGGCGTCTGCGCCGTCGGCGCGGTCCTCGTGCCGGCCATGCTCTCCGGCTCCGCCGCGCCCCGCCCCGCGGGCCCGGCCCCGAAGCATACGTCCGAGTCCGAGAACCAGCCCGCCTGAGACCGGCGGCCGGAGCCGGAGCCATTCCCCCGTCGCCGGCTCCGGCCGTCCTTTCGTGCACCGTCAGGCCCGACGCGCCACCCCCTCACCCCTGGGAGCCCGCATGTACGTCATAGCCAACCGGATCACCGTCACCGGTTCGACCGAGCTGTACGAGGAGATCTACGCCCAGGGCGGCGCCTTCATGGAGCGGCAGCCGGGGCTGATCCGCCATCAGCTGGTGCGGTCGCTGCACGAGCCCGACGTCTACTTCTCGCTCGCGCTGTGGGACGACCAGGAGTCCTTCGAACGGTGCGCGGCGCTGACGGAGTTCCAGCAGATCTTCGGCCGGACCAAGGGGCTCGTCGACATCGATCACCACCGCTGCGCCGTCGTCAGCATGGGGGAGCCGGCCCCGGCCGCGCAGTGACCGCCGCCCGCTCATCCGCCGGAGGAGAACTCATGGTCAAGACAGGCATCTCGTACTCGTCCCTCAGCGCGCCCGACGGCTCGCTGCCCGCCCCGCAGGAGGTGGCACAGCGCGCCGAAGCAGCCGGCCTCGACTCGCTGTGGGCCAGCGACCACCTGGCCACCGGTGCCCCGTTCCTGGAGAGCACCGTGGCGCTGGCCGCCGCTGCCGCCGCCACCAGCAGGCTCGAAGTGGGCTTCGGTGTCCTGCAGTTGGCTTTGCGCAGGCTGTCCTGGGCGGCCAAGCAGATCGGTTCACTGCACGCACTGGCACCGGGCCGGCTGCACCTGGGCGTGGGCCTCGGCGGCGTACCGGCCGAGGAATGGCAGGCCGCCGGGGTGCCGGTCGCCGAGCGGGCCCGGCGCACCGACGCGGCGCTGCGCGTGCTGCCCTCGCTGCTGGCCGGCCGGCCGACACTGCTTCCCGACCTGCCGCACACGACGGTGGCCCTGGCCCCCGCGGTGCCCGTGCCACCGGTGTGGATCGGCGGCGGCTCACCGGCCGCCCTGCGCCGTGCCGCGGCACTCGGCGACGGCTGGCTGCCGGCGGCGATCACCCCCGAGGGCGTCGCCGAAGGGCGGGAGCAGTTACGGGAGTTGAGTGCCGCGGCCGGGCGGTCGGTGTCGCGTGTCACGGTCACCGTGTTCGCCGCGCTCGACGGGCACATGGGCGGACTCTCGCACGACGCGCTGGTGGACGTCCTGCACGGACAGTTCGGGTTCCCGCGGGAACTCGCCGACGCGGTCGCGGTGTCCGGGCCGCCCGAACTGATCGCCGAGCGCATCACGGCGTACGCGTCCGCGGGCGCCGAACACGTCGTGGTCTGCCCCGTCGGCGGGTCCTGGGAGCAGCAGATCGAACTGCTCGGGAAGGCACGGCAGTTGATCTCCTGATTGCACGCCGGTGCGGACAACGCTTTGTGCCCGGCGTCCTCGGCCACCTGACAGAATATCCCCGGTTCCGTTGCACCCCGATCGATCCGTGCCAGAAAGTGGGGGCCTCACGCGGCAGGATCCGAACTGCCCCCATATTGTTCAGGGGAATCAATGGAATTTCGTGTCCTGGGGCCGATCTCCGCCATGGACGATGGGATCGAGTATCTTCCGACGGCGCCCAAGCAGCGGCATCTGCTGGCACTTTTACTGCTTCACGCAAATCTTCCGGTGTCCACCGAGATATGCAGTCAGGAACTGTGGGAGAACAATCCACCGCCGAGCGCCTTACCGACCCTGCAGACCTACATCCTGCAGATCCGGCGCTCCCTCGCCCGTTCGCCCTCGATCTGCTCGTTGACGTCGGCCCGGAAGAAGCTGGTCACGGGCTCGCGCAGCTATCGCATCGTCACCGAACCCGATGCCCTCGACCTCACCCGCTTCAGCCGGCTGCTGCAGGAGGGCCGGGTGGCACAGCGGGGCGGTGACGACCGGGCCGTGTCGCGGATCTTCCGCGCCGCGCTGTCCCTGTGGCGGGGTGAGGTCCTGGCCGACGTGACGCCGGGGCCTCATCTGCGCGAGCGGGTCAACAGCCTCACCGAGCTGCGGCTCGGCATGATGGAACAGTGCTTCGAGGCCGAGTTGCGACTCGGCCTGCACCACCAACTCCTCAGCGAACTGGGCGCGTTGTCCGCACGGCATCCGCTGAACGAGAACCTGACCGCCCAGTACATGCTGGCCCTCTACCGGTCCAGCCGGCAGGTGGAGGCACTGGAGGCGTTCCACCGGCTGCGGCGGACCCTCGCCGAAGAACTCGGCATCGAACCGTGCCTGCGGGTCCGGCTGCTGCACGAGGCCATCCTCACGGGCGACCCCCGGCTCGACACCGACCTCGTGGACGGGCTCACCCCGGGCCGGGAGAGGGCGGCCGCCGGTTCCTCGGCCCGCCCGTCGTGGTGAGGGGCCCTGCGCAGGGTCCCGCGCATGCGAGGCCGCGGAGTGGCACCGGTAACCCGGTGCCACTCCGCGGCCGTGTCCGTGGCCGGCGGGATCAGCCGGCCAGGTCCTCCAGGGCGCCCACGACCTGAGCGGGCAGCGGCATGCCGGCGATCTCCGCGGCGAGCGCCTGCGAGCGCTCCCGGTAGGAGGGGTCGCCGAGGATCTTCTCGCAGGCGGCGACCACGGCGTCCTGGGAGTCCTCGCCGTCCGGCACCATCAGCGCGGCCCCGAAGTCGACGAGACGGCGCGAGGGCGGCACCAGCTTGGGCATGTTGGGGATGAGCAGCTGCGGAACGCCCGCGTTCATCGCCGTCAGGGCCGTGCCGCCGCCCGCGTGGTGGACGACCAGGTCGCAGGTGGGCGCGACCACGTCCAGCGGCATCCAGCCGGCCCGCACATGGTGCAGCCCCTCGGTCAGCTCGCCCGCGACCTCGTCGGGCACGGCGATGAGCAGTTCGGTGGCCAACGCGCTGACCTTGCGCGCCAGTTCACGCACATACTCGAAGTACTGATGGCGGCTGACCCGGCTGCCCGCGGTCACCAGGATCCGCCGGCGGTCACCGGGGACGTACATCCACGGCTCCAGGGCGCGCTGTCCGTTGCCGGGCACGTACCGCATCGGCAGCGCGTCGAAGGCGTCCTCGGGGCGCAGGCTGGGCGGGCAGATGTCGATGTACAGGTCGTGCTCCGGCAGCCGGTCCAGGCCCAGCGCGGTCAGCTCGGGCTCCATGACGCTCGCCGCGGCGCCGTCCACCTCGGCCGGCTCGCCGGTGTCCCAGGCCTGCCGTACATAGGGGACGCCGAGGGCCTTCGCGGCCAGCGGCGCGGCGAAGCAGAGCATGCCGCCGACCACCAGGTCGGCCTTCCAGGCGCGGCCCACCTCGATCAGCGCGGGCAGGCTGGCGGCGGCCATGCGGCCGAAGCCGCGGCCGATGAAACGGATGTGCTCCTGCGGGTCCTCCGGCCACTGAAGGGCCTCGCCCGAGCGGCCGGTCGTCATGAAGTCACGGATCGAACGGGTGGTGACGGGGACGCCCGGCAGCCCGGCGCCGGCCGCCACCGGCATCATCTCCTCGGTGGAGGCGAGGAACACCTGGTGTCCCGCGTTCCGCGCGGCCGTGGCGAGCGGCGCCAGGCCGAAAATCGTCGCCGGGCTTCCCCCGGCCAGAAAGAGAATATGCATGGCCGTCACCCTAGGAATGCGTCCTAGGGAACTCACAGGAGATTTCTTGAGAGCGCTCGCCGGCCTGCCTTGGCGGACCGCTAAGACTTCTCAAGGGCACCGCAAGATGGTTGCGGCATTGTCATACCCGGCGCTTCCCCACCTATTGAGTGAGAGGTTGCAATGAAAGCACTCGTCCTGTCGGGTGGAATGGGAACCCGGCTCCGCCCGCTGACCCACTCGATGGCCAAGCAGTTGGTCCCGGTGGCCAACAAACCGGTCCTGGTGCACTGCCTGGAGAACATCCGCGCCATCGGCGTGAGTGAGGTCGGCATCATCGTCGGGGACCACGCGGCGGAGATCACCGCCGCGGTCGGCGACGGCGCCCGGCTCGGCCTGCGGATCACCTACATACGGCAGCAGGCGCCGCTGGGCCTCGCGCACTGCGTGGCCATCGCCGAGGACTTCCTGGGCGACGACGACTTCGTGATGTACCTCGGGGACAACGTGCTCGTCGAGGGCATCGGCGAGGCCGCCGAGTCCTTCGTGGCGCGCCGCCCGGCCGCCCAGATCATGGTCACCAAGGTGCTGGACCCGCGGCAGTACGGTGTCGCCGAGGTCGGCCCGGACCGCGTCGTGCGGGCCCTGGTGGAGAAGCCGCGGCACCCGCGCAGCGATCTCGCCGTCATCGGTGTGTACTTCTTCACCCCGCTCATCCACGAAGCGGTGCGCGCCGTCCCGCCCGGCGCGCGGGGCGAACTGGAGATCACCGACGCCATCCAGCACCTGGTCACGCGGGGCCGTACGGTCACCGCCGTGGAGTACGCCGGATACTGGCAGGACACCGGGAAGATCGACGGCCTGCTGGAGTGCAACCGCGTGCTGCTGGACCGGATCGTGTCCGACGTGCGCGGCCGGGTCGACGAGGAGAGCGTGCTGGGCGGCGCGGTGATCGTCGAGCCCGGCGCCACCGTGGTGCGCTCCCGGCTCACCGGACCGCTCGTCGTGGGCGCCGACACCGTCGTCCAGGACAGCCGGATCGGCCCGCACACCGCGCTCGGCGCCGGCTGCACCGTGCACGGCGCCGACATCGAGGACTCCATCCTGCTGGACGGCGCCGTGCTGGACGGGGTCCGGCCGGTGCGCGCCTCGCTGATCGGCCGCGGCGCCAAGGTCACCTCGCCGCCCGGCACCCGGGCGCACCAGCTCGTGGTCGGCGACGACTGCCGGGCGGTGGTCGCGTGACACACCGCGTCCTGGTCACCGGCGGCGCCGGGTTCATCGGCTCGCACTTCGTGCGCAGCCTCCTTCAGGGCCGTTACGAAGGCTACGAGAGAGCCGAGGTGACCGTCCTCGATCTGCTCACCTACGCCGGCAACACCGCCAATCTGCCGCTGGACCACCCGCGGTTGACGCTGGTCAAGGGCGACATCTGCGACGAGGAACTGGTGCGGGCGCTGCTGCCCGGCCACCGCGAGGTCGTGCACTTCGCGGCCGAGTCGCACGTGGACCGCTCGCTGCTCGGGCCGCGCGCCTTCGTGCGGACCAATGTGCTCGGCACACAGACGCTTCTGGAGGCCGCCCTGCACTGCGGTGTCCAGACGTTCGTGCACATCTCCACCGACGAGGTGTACGGCTCCATCGAGACGGGAACCTGGGACGAGGCCGAGCCGCTGCTGCCCAACTCGCCCTACGCGGCGTCCAAGGCGTCCGCGGACCTGCTGGCCCGCGCCTACTGGCGCACGCACGGCCTGGACGTGCGGATCAGCCGCTGCTCCAACAACTACGGTCCGCGCCAGCACCCCGAGAAGCTGATCCCGCTGTTCACCACCAACCTGATCAGCGGCCTGAGCGTGCCGCTGTACGGAACGGGCCGCCAGATGCGCGAGTGGCTGCACGTGGACGACCACTGCCGGGCCGTGCATCTGGTGCTCGCCCGGGGCCGGGCCGGCGAGATCTACAACGTGGGCGGCGGCACGGGCCTGACGAACCGTGAGATCACCGAACGGCTCCTGGACCTGTGCGGCGCGGACGCCTCCCGGATCCGGCTCGTCACCGACCGCAAGGGCCACGATCTGCGGTACGCGATCGACGACTCCAAGATCCGCGAGGAGCTGGGCTACCGGCCGCTGAAGCCCTTCGACGCGGGACTGCGCGAGACGGTCGAGTGGTACCGCGGCCACGAGGACTGGTGGCGCCCGCTCAAGCAGGGCGGGGCCGGCTCGGCGTGACGCCCGGGCCCCTGTGACGCGAAGGCCGCCCCGTGCACCGGGGCGGCCTTCGCGCGCGGCACCTCTCAGCCGGCACCGGGGGCGGCGAAGGCACGCTCGCCGTGCAGCCACTGCACGGCGTCGTACAGATCGGTCACCGACAACGCCCCGAGCATCGCGTTGCGTTCGGCCGCGGCCCGGCCCGCGGGGTGGTAAAGGCGCTCGCCCATCTGACGCGCGACCCGCTGCGCCCTGGCCGTCCGCTCGCGGCGCGCGGCGGCGTACTTCTCCAGCCGCTGCGGTACGTCGTCGAGGGCGGCCCCGTCGAGCAGCCCGCCCAGCACCACCGCGTCCTCCAGCGCCTGGCAGGCACCCTGGGCGGCGTACTGGAGCATGGGATGCGCGGCGTCGCCGAGCAGGGCGACGCGGCCCTCGGTCCAGGTTGCGACGGGATCACGGTCGCACAGCACCCAGGTACGCCAGTCACGGCCCAGCTCCAGCAGCCGGCGGGCGAAGGCGCCGAGGCCGGGGAACTCCCCGAGGACCCGCTGCCTGGGCACCGGCACCCCGGCCACCGCCTCGCGCGCGCCGTCGTCCCGGGTGACCGCGAGATTCAGGAACTCGCCGGAGGCTATCGGGTAGTGGACGAAGTGCCACTTCGGTCCCGCCCACAGCGTGACGGCGTTCCAGCGCAGCTCCCGTGGCACCGTGTCCATCGGCACGACGGACCGGTAGATCGTGTGCCCCGACACGCGCGGTTCGCCGTCGCCGACGAGCTGGGCGCGCACGGTGGAGCGGATGCCGTCGGCACCGATCAGGGCGTGGCCCCGGACCCGCCGGCCGTCGGCCAGGACGGCGGTGACGCCCGCCGCGTTCTGTTCGTAGCGCACCAGGCCGCTCGCCACCCGCAGGCCGACCCCGGCCTCGCGGCAGGCGTCAAGCAGCGGCCGGTGCAGGTCGGCGCGGTGCACGACGGCGTACGGGTTGCCGAAGCGGGTCACATACGCGCCGGTCAGCGGCATGGCGGCGATCGTCTCGTCCGTGGTGCCGTCCATCAGGCGCAGGGCGTCGATGCGCACGGCGCGGTCACGGACGGCGTCGCCGACACCGAGCCGGTCCAGGGCGTGGAAGGCGTTCGGGCCGAGCTGGATGCCGGCCCCCAACTCGCCGAATTCCTCCTGCCGTTCGAGTACGGTGACCCGGCATCCGGCCCGGGCGGCGGCCAGGGCGGCGGCGAGCCCTCCGATGCCGCCGCCCACGACGATGAGGTCCATCACGCGGCCGGGTTCCTCTCCGCGTAGGCGAGGCCGAGCCCCGCGAGCTCCGGCGTGCCGTGCCGGCCCTCGGTCACCGCCTCCACGTCGAAGACATGCACCTCCGTGGGCGGATAGCCGATGATCTCGGCGGCGCGCGCCGGCAGTTGCTGAGCGGCGGCCTCGGCGGACTCCCACAGGAAGATCGCGCCCCAGCGGCCGGTCGGCGCGTCGGACATCCACACCTTCAGCCGCAGGCCCGCCACCCGAGCGAACCGGGCGACGGCCTCCTCGCGCAGGAACGCCCGCAGCGACGCGGCGTCGCGTCCGGACGGCGCGAGATCCCACCAGGCAACGACGGCCTTCACGACCTGAGCACCTCCTTGATCAGCGAGCCCACGATGCGCGGGCCGTTCTGGGTGAGCAGTGACTCGGGGTGGAACTGGAGCGACGCGAAGCCCGGTCCGCGCAGGGCGTGCACCTCGCCGCTGTCCGGGTCCCGGCAGACCTCCACCGCGCCGACGCCGCCCACGTACACCTTGTCGTCGCTGCCGTGCGCGGCGAAGGTGTTGTAGAAGCCGGCCCTGACCGGCTCGCCGAACAGCTCGATGCACCGCTGCTCGCCCTGGCTCGGGCGGGGCCTGCGGCGCACGTCGAGCCCGAGCAGCGAGGCCAGCACCTGGTGGCTGAGACAGACCCCGAGGAACGGCAGCCGGCGGTCCAGGAGTTCATGCAGGCTCGCCCGCAGATGTGCGATCTTCGGATGGCCGGTGTCGGTGGGATCGCCCGGTCCCGGGCCCATGACGACGAGGTCGTGCGCGCCGAGAGCGTGCGGCTCGTCGTAGCGGCGTACGGTGACCGCCATGCCGAGCGCGCGCAGCTGATGGGCGAGCATCGCGGTGAAGGTGTCCTCGGCGTCGACCACCAGCGCGGTCCGCCCGCCGAGACCGGCCGGTGTGTCGTCCGCGCCGGACGCCAGCCAGAAACCGGCGACGCGGGCGTTGCGGCGGGCGAGTTCGGCACGCACCTCGGGGTGGTCGGCGAGCCTGCCGCCGCGGCCGGCGAGTGCGTCGAGCAGCCCGGCCGCCTTCGCCCGGGTCTCGGCGACCTCGGCGGCGGGATCGGAGTGGCGGACCAGGGTGGCCCCGACCCCGATCTCGACCCTGCCGTCCCCGGTCACGTCCGCGGTGCGGATGAGGATGGCGGAGTCCAGGACCGGCCCGCCCCGCTCGTCACGTCCGATGAGCGCGGCGAGTCCCGCGTAGTAGCCGCGCCCGCCCGGCTCGTACCGCGCGATGACCCGTGCGGCGTTCTCCAGCGGGCTGCCGGTGACCGTCGGGGCGAACAGGGTCTCGTGCAGGATGTCGGGGATCGCGCGGGTACAGCGGCCCTCGATGAAGTACTCGGTGTGGGCGAGCCGCGCCATCTCCTTCAGCCGCGGACCCACGACCCGGCCGCCGCCCTCACAGATGCGGCCCATCATCTTCAGTTCCTCGTCGACGACCATGTACAGCTCGTCGGTCTCCTTGGTGTCCCGCAGGAACTCCATGACCTCGTCGAGGACCGGGCCGGTGGGCGGATAGCGGTAGGTGCCGCTGATCGGGTTCATCACCGCCCGCCCGGCGTCCAGGCTGAGGTGCCGCTCCGGGGAGGCACCGACGAGGGTGCGTTCCCCGGTGTGCACCAGGAACGTCCAGTACGCCCCGCTCTCCTGGCCGAGCAGCCGGCGGAAGAAGCGGACGGCGGTGTGCGCGTCGTGGCCGTCGACCTGGGCCACGAAGGAACGCTTCAGGACGAAGTTGGCGCCCTCGCCGGTGCCGATCTCGTCCTCGACGACACGCCGGACGGCCGCCGCGTAGGTCTCGTCGTCGGGTTCGAATCGGCCACCGCGCAGGACGGCGGGGGTGGCGGGGACGCGGGCGAGCACATCGGCGAGCGCCACGCGGGCCTGCTCGCGCACGACGAGCGCGGTGAGCGGAGTGCCGTCGTCGGGTGCCGCGTAGCCGCGTTCGGCGAGCTGCCGGTACGGCACGAGGACCAGGGCGTCATGGCGTGCCGCGGCGCCGTCCGGGCCGGACGCGGCGGCGGGCAGGGCGGAGAGGCCGGACAGGGTGTCCAGGGTCACGGTGTCGCCCGCCAGCACCTCCACGACGCCGGGCCCCGTGGCCTCGGGCCGGTACAGCAGCGCGTAGGCGGCCACGGCCCCGCCGAGCACACGCTCCACAAGGGCGTCGGTCATTCCCGCTCCCCGCGCCCGCCGGCCGCACGCACCGCGGCGTCGAAGTGCCCGGCCCCGATGACGACGGCGCACCGCCGGGCCGCGTACCGCAGGGCCATGCGGTGCTCGTCCGCGCCGAAGTCGGCGACCGCGTCGGCCACGACGAACGGCTGGATGTCGTGTGAGAACGCCTCGCACGCCGTCATCAGAACGCCCACATGGGCGTACACGCCGCAGATGACGAGCTGGTCGCGCCGCTTGCTGCGCATCCAGTCGAGCAGCCGGGTGTTGACGAAGGCGCTGTAGCGCCATTTGGTGAAGGTGTGGTCGGCCGGGGACGGCGCGAGGTCGCCGACGACCGCGCGGTCCTCGGCCGACGGGGTCATGCCCGGCCCCCAGAAGTCCTTGAGGAGACCGCGCTGACGCGGTGTCATACCACCCGGCTGGGCCGTGTAGGCGACGGGCATCCTGGTGTCGGCCGCGGCGCGCCGCACCAGCGCCGTGTTGGCGATCAGCGGTGTGCGCACCGACTCCGGGAAGGGACGCAGGAAGAAGCGCTGCATGTCGTGGACGAGAAGCGCGGCGCGCCGCGGGTCGGGCGTCCAGCGCGCCGTGTTGGCGGGCAGGTCGCCGGGGCCCGGCAGCGGATAGCCCTCGATCGCGGGGATGCCGGGGGCGGGCAGTGCCCGGGTCATGCGGACACCCCCAGAGCGGCGCCGCCGTCGACGGTGAGGGACTGCAGCGTGATGTGCCGGGCCTGGTCGGAGAGCAGATAGACGACGGCGTCGGCGACATCGCCGGGACGGGCGATCCGGCCGAGCGGGATGCCCACCCGGTACGCGTCGGGCACGCCCTCCAGGGTGCCGGTGCGCCCGGACGGATCGCGCCACAGCGAGGCGAGCATGGGGGTCTCGGTGGAGCCGGGCGCGACGACGTTGCAGCGGATGCCGTACCGGGCCACTTCCAGGCCGAGGCACTTGGTGAACATGGTCGCGGCCGCCTTCGATGCCGCGTATGCCGCCATGTCCGTGCGGGGCGTCGCCGCGGCGTTGGACGCGACCGTGACCACGGCCCCTGGGCGGCGCGCGTCGAGCATGCGGCGCACCACGGCGCGGGAGACCAGGAAGACTCCGGTCGCGTTGACGGCGAAGGTGTCGGCCCAGTCCTCGTGGCTGAGGGTGTGGGCGCGTCCGGGCCTGAGCACTCCGGCCGCGTTCACCAGGCTGCCGACGCCGCCGAGGGGGGGGGGGGCGGGGGGGGGGGGGGCGGCCCCCCCCCCCCCCCCGCCCGGCCCCGGCCGGCCCGCGAGGGGTGCAACGCCCCCCGGCGCGGCGGCCTCGACGAGGGCCCC
>NZ_JBIWKB010000056.1:0-20786 GCF_044765425.1 Streptomyces sp. NPDC102462
CGGTGGCCAGACCGATACCGGAGCTGCCCCCCGTGACCACCGCCGTCTTGCCTTCCAGCTGTCCCATGTGGGTGTCTCCATCACTTTCTCGTAGCTGATCCGTCCCACCTCGATAATGCGGGAGATCGGGGATACTATCCATCATGCAGAGTCCGCAGTTCTTTACGCATCGTCCAGGATGAGCCCGACCGAGTCAGCCCGCGAGCTGCTTCTTCAGGGCCTCGACGTCGTGGACGTTGGACATCTGCACGAACTTTCCGTCACGGACCCGGTACAGGGCGAACTCGTCGATCTCGATCCGAGCGCCGGTGGGGGCCACCCCGAGCCATTCCTTGGTAGGGGTGCCGTGGTTGACGGAGTGGCAGGCCAGGGTTTCACCGTGGATCGCCACCTCCTTAATCTCCCAGTACATGTCGGGAACCGCGTCCGTGATGCTCTTGAGCGCCGCGACCACGTCCGCGCGAGTGGCCGGCTCGCCGTGCGAGAGGATGGACTCGTGGACGAACTCGTCCATGCGGTCGAACTCATGCGCGTTGAGCGCCTCGCAGTAGCGGTCGTAGAACTCGCGAATGTCGAAGTCGGACATGACTGCCTCTCTCACCCGGCGTCCGGGCTGTACTCGTGTGCTCGTGGTTCACCTGCGACCTCGATACTGCGGGTGCAACGGCGTACGATCAATGATGCAGAGTCCAGACTTCTTTACGTATCGTCCAGGAGGTGTCATCGGCGCTCAATTCCGGGCTCCAGGGGCGATCGGCCTGCTCCGGCCCCGCACGGCCCTCCTGACGGATCTTCTGCCGCCGCTGGTGATCGTCCGCGTGGGCGATCCTCATGGCGGGCGGCTCGCGCAGCTGATCGATCTCCTCGCCACCGAGGTCGGGATCGCCGCCGCCGGCGGCCCGCTGGTGCAGAACCACCTCGCACTGGCGCATGAGCCTGGCGCGCGACGCCCTCGCCCGCGACACCCTGTCGATCTCCGAGCTCGCACGGGCCACGGGCTATCTGTCCGAGAGCGCGTGAGGCGCCCTGTGCCCAACAGCGAACTCGCCGAACGACTTCAGCTTTGCCACACCCGTTCACGGTGTCGGCGAGGGCGTTGTCATACGAAGCGCCGATGGTCCGTCAGCACGAACGTCGGATCCGCGCCCCAGGGCCTGTTCGGCGCCACCGTGGTGAACTCCCACCATCCGCACCACGGCTGCCTTCTGGCGCCTGTTCCTTCGCCATAACCCCATCCTCGTTTCCAAGATCGGATGCCTCCGACAAACTCGACGTGCTTCAGAACTCGGCCGTCCCGAGCTTTCGTCGTTCCCAACCGGCTAGGAGAGCGAGCCCAGTGGGTACCGTGCCCCGCCGACCCCCTCCCGGCAGCGGTCGGCGCTCAGCATCCCCGACTGGCCGGGCATGGCCCTCCAGGCGTCCTCCCACAGACGCTGCTGGTCGGCCTGCTGCCGGCGGGCGTCGCGCAGCTCCTCCTGAAGCTGCCGGTGGTCCCGGTAGTGCTGGTCCCGAGCCGAAGTGGCCCGGGTGACGGCGTCCTCGGCGTCACGCTCCCGGAGAGCGGCCTCCCGCATCTGTTCGTCGGCGGCGGCGAGCCGGTCGCCCAGGTCTCCCACCTTCTCGGTGGCGCGATCCACCGCCCTCCGGGCCACGTCGGCCATGTCCTGCGCGCGGCCCAGCGCGTCCCGGGCGCTGTCGCGTTCGGCACGTGCTTCGGCCAGTGCGGCCCGGGGACCGGGACCCGCCTGCGGTGTCGGCTCATGCCCGTCGGCGGTGAGCAGCCGCAGCCGGGCGGCTTCCTGTTCGACCTCCCGCCGGGCGTCCAGTACGGCTTGCTCCGTCTGCGCGAGCCGCTGCTCTGCCGTCGTGACCGCCGCCGCGTATGGCGCGGCCTCCTCCTCGGCGGCCGCGCGTGCCGCCTCGGCGTCGCGGAGACGATCGGCGAGGGAGTCGCGGGCGGACCTGGCGGTGGCGTGTGCCGCCGCGGCGGCGTCCCGCGCCTCGGTCGCGGTGGTCAGCTCCCGCCGCGAGTTCGCCAGTCGCGACTCGGCCTCCGCCTCCCTCGGCACCAGCTCCGTCTCCCGGGCGACCTGGTCGGCCTCGGCGGCGGTGGCGTCGGTGGCGGTGACGATCGCGGCGCGCAGCCGGTTCCAGGTGTCCTGGGTGGCCGGAGTGAGGTCGACGAGCGAACCGTCGGCACCGAACGGCCAGAACCGCAGTCCTGTCGCTCCGCGCACCACCAGTTCCACCGGCCGGCCGGCCGCCACCGCGGTGCGCGACCCCACGTACAGAGCGCGGGCCAGCGCGGTGCCGTCCGGGTCGGCGCCCAGATGGAGCCAGAGCTGAGCGGCGTTCTCCCGCTCGTCCAGTCCCCGGGCGAGCACCGCGGGCAGCTCGGTGACCGGATGCGTCCGCCAGTTCCGCAGCGTGTCGTTCGGCTGCTCGGAGAGCATCGACGGCAGGTCGTACACCTGGGAGGCGGTGCGCGGCGCGGTGACCCCGTAGCCGAGCAGGTCACGCTCGTAGACACGGGCGATCGCGCTGCCGGTGACGTAGCGGGTCTCCTCCCCGGTGACGGTGATCACCACGTCCACCATGGTCTCGTAGCTGCGTGTGGCGGGCTCTGTCCCGGAGGCGGCGGCTGAACCGGTCTTGACGCGATCCCAGCCGCCGGCGGAGGCCGAGACGCCACCCGCACGCGAGAGGGGCTGCCGGTTCAGGACGGGCAGGGTGAAACTGACCAGGTGCATGTTCGCGTCGTTGCCGCTCTGGGTCCACTGGTAGCCCAGACCGGCGGTCGATTCCGCCGACGCGGAACTGCCGACCGAGTGCGATGTCACCCGCAACCGGTCGACCGCGATGTCGTCCGCCTCGGTGATCGGCCGCGGATTGTGCAGCGTCACCTGGAGGCGGGGGGTGACCGGTTCGCTCTCGACGGGCCAGGCACCGGGCATCGTGGGGGTCAGACCCGCCGCCGTGCGCGGCGCCTCGACGGGGATCTCCCCGGCCTGCACGAGTTCCCCCAGGCGGAACGCCGCCGCCTCCGGCGTCAGGTCGGCCGTCAGGCCCCACGAGCCGGAGAGCCGCGGCGCCACCGTGCGCAGCGCCTCGGCCAGCTCATGGAAGGCGTTGAACCCGTACACCGGGGTCGCGCCGGTGGGGATCAGCCGGGACCCGGCCGTGAAGGTCGGCCCGCCGAGCGGAAGTGGAGCCTGCGGCGCGGGCAGCCGTGGGTCGGCCTGAGTGATACGGGGCCGCACCGCCGGTGCGTGCCGGCGCGGTGCGACGGCCTCCGAGCCGGCGAACCGCAGTGACACCGCCGCCGGGATCCGGACCTGGTGGGCGGGCCTTCCGCGCAGCAGTCTGCCGATTCGGGCGATCAGTGTGCCGCCGTCTTGATCGGTCAGGGTCAGCAGGCCGGATTCCAGGGCTCCGCCGACCAGATCCGGCGGCCAGTCCTGAAGGAGTTCCGCGCGCACCGTCGCGGTGATGGTGTAGTCGATGTCGTCGAAGTCCGCGGCGTTCTCGGTCCTGGCCCAGTAGGTGTCCTGCGCTGCGCGGGCGGTACGCGAGCTCCGGCCGCGGGTCCCTGTGCCGGACAGCACGGGACCGGTCCGGTCGGTACGGCCGGACCGTGCCTGAGGACGCGGGTACCGGGAGATGGGGTTCGCCGACACCTGCACGGAGCGGGTGACCGTCGCGGACTCGGAGCGGTTGCCCGGGGCATGGGAAGCGATCTGGTCTATACCCACCCCGGTGCCGGCGGGCCGGCCGCGGACCTCGCGTCGAGCGGGGGGCTGGGCCACCGGCTCGGCGGAAAGAACGACCTCCACGAGACGGCTGCCGTGCCGTCCGGCGTGGCGGAACCAGAGGCTCACCCTGCGTCGGCCCGGAAGCGCCCGCAGTCCGGCGGGCGAGGTCATGTCGGCGATACGGGCGGCCACTCCCCTCCGATAGGCGACATGCCCGGGTCGGGTCACGCCGGGAGCTTCCCTTTCCACCAGCGTGAGCAGCTCGCGCCGCAGCCGGTCGCGGCTCTCGTTGCGCCGTATCGGGTCGTCGAGCTGGGTGACGGACAGGACGCTGGCGAAACCGATGTCGCCGCTTACCACGTAGTGCTCCGGCAACGGCACCGTGTCCGGCTGCACAACCGGCCGGGGTAGCTCCGGCACGCCGGTGAACCAGTGTTCGAAGCGGACCAGTTGGCTGTCGGAGAGCTGGAACCGGACGGCGCGCGGGAGGTCGATCGCGAGGGTGATGTCGTCGTGTTCGCCCAGGCCTGCGACGTTCATGGCGACGTTCCGGGTGCCCTGGCGGAGGGTCAGGAGCAGCGTGGCGTCGGCTCCGATGAGGTGGTGTTCCGCGGCCTGTGTCGGGGTCCGTACGACCGAGGAGCCGGCGGAGCGCTCGCTCGTCCTGGCTGTGCGGTGGGTGTAGACCCCCCGCACGCTGGGGTTGGCAAGCGAGGCCCTCTGCGGCGTGCCGTCGGAGGCCGGCGGGGGCGGCGACTGGAGCGCGCTGAGTGCGCCGCCGTACTGGTGGGAGGTGGTGACGGAACGCCCCTGCGCGGACATGTCCTTGGCGGCGATGTTGTTTTCCGCGTAGGTGTTGTACGAACCGTGATAAGTGGGATTGTGCAGATATCCTGCGATCTCCACGGACAGCTCCTGGTCGGCGAGCAACCCGGGCAGGGTCAGGCCTTCCATGACGTAGACGCCGTTGAAGATCTGCGCGGCGCGGGCGAGCAGGCCGGCGGCCCTCAGCTGCTGGAACAGGGCCTCCCCGGCGAACGCCTGCTGGTCCTCGACCGCCGGGCCGGTCAAGTACCCCCGGAGCCGGTTGCCGGGCCCGGTCACCGCACCCGGCAACTGGCTCGCGGCTGCCTGGGCCCATTGCCCGAACGTGCCGACGGCCGGATGACCGGGATACGTGCCGGTGACAATCTGCCGGAACGCCTCCTGGAGGGCCGCGCTGCCGCGGAAGACGTCCACGTTCGCGTCATCCGGCAGCCTCAGCAGCCCCTCCCGCGGACGCCCCGCTTCGTCCGTCAGGCCCAGCCGCACGTGGTCGTCGTCCTGCCCGCCCCCGGTGATGGGCGCGCGGACCCGGTGCGGCGCGGCCGGCACCACGGGGCGCGAGTCCCACGGGAGGGTGCGGTGATGCGGCACCACGAGGCGGACGCGTCCGGTGGCGAACGGCGGAGCGGGTACGGCCGACTGGATCGCCTCGGGGTCTGCCCCGAGCGCCGGTTCGGGCGTCGGTTCGGCGGCGAACCGGACCGTAGGCTCCTCGGCGGTGCCCTCGTAGAGATCCAGCGTGAACAGCGCCGGAATCTCGAAGAGTTCGGTGCCTGCGTCCAAGGTGATGTTGAACGGGTCGACGCCGGACGCGGATCCGGCACTCGTGGCGGTTTCGTGCCGCCTTCCCCAGGTGAAGTCCCCGGTCGCGTCGAGTGCCGCGGCGCCACCGTCGACCGGGAAGCGCGGACCGCCTCCGGCGCCGACGGTGCCGCCGAACTGGTTGCTGCGCTGCCGGTCGCCGCGCGCCTCAAGCGAAAGGAAGGTCACGGTGTCCACGTCCGGCAACCGCCGGACGTGCGCGGCGGGCGGCAGCGCGGCCTCCGCCTGGGCCCCGGGCGGGGTGCGGTCGCGAGTGGCGGAGAACCGTAGCTGCACGCGGCGCATGCCGCCGCTCACGTGGTCGGGGAGCTCGAACCACAAGGGCCTGCCCCCATCGACCGCGTCGGGCATCGCGGCGGCCTGCCCGAGCCGGGAACGCAGTTGGGCGAACCTGCGCAGATTCTCCAACTGCTGTTCGGCACGGGTCTCGTTGAAGACGGACTCACGCTCGGCCGACGGCAGGAAGCCCTCGCGCCGCAACCATGTCTCCGCCCGGTCGAACATCGGCCCGGTGCCCTCGGGGGCGAGGGGCACGGCGGAGGATCCGATGCTCTCCAGGTTCTCCAGGTGCTCGGGGAGCCGTCGCCGCTCCTCCGGCGTGGGAACGTGACCGGTCGTGGTGCTCCGCTGCGGCAGCCGCAGGGACGCACCGTCCGGCCAGGGGCCGAAGGAGCCGGTGATCTCGCCGCCGCCCGAGCGGATGAGCGTGACGCGGTAGGTGATGTCCGCCGGTGTGACCAGATGGCTGCTGGTCGTGTAGAGGGCGTGCATCAGCGCCACGGAGCTGCTGGTGTTCAGCGCGTCACCGGACTGCCAGGACACGCCGGCCTTGGCCATGATGCTTCCGCCCATGAGCCTGGCCGCGTCCGGATGGCCGACCTCGTGGTCGGGGGTGAACATGGGCCCGCCGCTGCCGTCGAGCGCGACACCACTGGTGAGCCGTGACGACTGCTCCACACCGGAGCTCTGGGTGAGCCAGGACTCCAGGGAGAACTTTCCGTCCGGTGTCCCGGCGACGGGCCTCTGAGACAGCACGGTGGCTTCGAGCCGGAGCACGCCCAGCGAGTCGCCGTGCCGGTCGAACAGCACCGGCGAGTGGACGCCGCCGTCACGCATCATCGGCAGGCTGCCCCTGAGGGTCCGTTCGGAGAGGAACTCCTCCAGTTCCTCGTGGGAGTCCGCGCCCAGGTTGTTCAGCACGGTGAAACCTTCGTCCGCGCGCAGTTCGTCCAGCAGCCTGCCCGGATCGAGGACCTCGTCGACGCCCCACAGCGGCAGGTCGTCGAGACCGGCCGGCTCGGGCAGCGGCCCGGCGGCGCCGCCGTCGCCGAAGACCCGGTGCTCGGGGAACCAGACGGTCAGCGGTCCCCCCACCCGCTCCGGGCTCCAGGCGTCCACCGGAGCGTTGCGGTCCGTGTCGATCCGTATCTGCCAGCGGCTGGTGTACTGCACGGCGTGTGCCGGATCGTTGGCGCGCTGCATGCTCCTGGCCGTCAGGCCGTCGCTGACCGTGGACGACTCGGAGGACTGGTTGTGCGTCAGGCTGAGCACCAGGGCGCCGTCGAACCAGCGCAGCGGCCCGGCCGGACCGTCGTAGATCCCGATCCACGGGATCGGCACGGTCCGCATGGTGCCGGAGCCCTCGCTCCGGGAGGAGGACTGTCCCCCCTCGCCGTGCCGCTCCAGGGTCGTCCGGCGCGGAACCTCGCCGGAGACGCCCGCGCGGGTGGACAGCGCAGGGTCGGTCAGCCGCAGCCGGACGTCGATCGTGCGTTCCTGGCCGTCCACGGTGACGGTGACGCGGTGTCCGCGGGCGCTGCGCACCTGCGGCAGTTCCCGGGCGATCTCCGACTGGCTGAGTACGGCGGCGAGTTCCTCGCGCACCGCACGGTCGGCCGCGCTGCCGGGCTCCACTCCCAGGCCGTCGAGGACCTGCTGGTGGAGCGCGCCGAGCACGTCCTCGGACAGCGGCTCGTACACGGCGAGCCCCACGGAGCCGTCGAGCCTCGCGCCGTAGGTCAGCGCGTACGGAGACAGGGTGCGCGGCGGCTCCTCGTCCGCGGGAACGGCGGGGACCACGTCCGTCCCGTCGTCGGCGGGCACGTCGAGGATCGTCACCGCGTCCGTGTCCTGCTCGTCCCTCGTGTCCCGGGCCGTTCGCGGAGGTGTGGTGGCCTCCTCCGCGGGCGGGGGCGTCAGGGCGCTCTCCGCGACCGGGGCGGAGACTTCGCTGGTCTCCGCGACCTGAGCCGGAGGTGTCCGGGTGACCGGGGTACCGGAGGAGGTACCGGCCCGCTGGGAATCCGGCGTGCTCGGCCGCGGTTCGGAGCCGAAGAACACCGCCGGGCGCGCCGAGCCGCCGGAAGCCGCGGCAGCCGGCCTCGCCGGACTCCCCCCGGTGCGCGCCCCGACGTCTGCCGGCACCGCCGAGGACGACGCCGTGGCAGCGGCACGCGTGGTGGTGTCAGGAGGCGTACTGCTGTCGGCGGACGTGGTGCCCCAGGTGTAACCCGAGGCACCCGCGAGCTGCGACACGTCGGGCCGTCGAGCCTGCCGGGCCTGGGCGGTGGGTTCGGTGGCCGCCCATCGCGCGGTGTACGGGGCGGGGTCCTCCTGCTGGAGAAGGGCGACCGACCGGCCGGTCTCCGGGCCAGTCGTCCAGAGAGAGCCGTCCGGCATCAGCACGCTCAGACGCAGCCCCAGGACAGGCGCGGCCACGGCCAAAGTGAGCCAGTCCGCGGCCTCAGGGCCCGATCCGGTCCGCAGAGCACGGACGGCCTCGTCCGCGGAACCGCCGAAAGCGGCCACAAGCGGAACTCCCGACGGCCCTGACTGACCTGCCACCACGGACCACAGCCGCTGTTCGCCCGGCGGCAGTCCCAGATCGGCGGCGAGCGCGCCGGCGAGCGCGGCCCGCAACTCCTCCGGACCGGCGGGCCAGCTGTGCCCCGCCAGTCGGCCGCTCTCGGCCGGGGCGACGGCGGTCAGCGCGTGTGCCAGCACGTCCCCACCCGGCAGGACATACACCGGCGCCAGCCCCCGCTCGGCCAACTGCTCCTCCTGGGAAAGGGACCGCTGCCCGGCGGAGGAAGGCATCTCCGCCGCCGGGAGCCGGGCGGGCACGGGTGCTTCCAGGAGTGTGGTGGTGGTCGTCGGGGGCGCGGGGATGGCCTCCCCCGGCTCCCGGGACCCGCTCGCGGCGGCGGGCTGCGCTCGCACGGTGTCCGGCAGGGAGGTCATGCCCTCCTGACCGGCCGTCACCGTGGCCCTCTCCGCCGCCGTTTCGGTGGCCGGCGGTGCCGGGCGGAGGAGGGGGCCCACGGTGGCGTCGTCTTCCAGGCCGTGGGTCAGCCTGCCGGTGTTCTTGTCCACCGGCAGCGCGCCGTAGAGACCGCCCGGCACCTTGATCCGTACGGTGCCGTGCGGCCCGTTGACCACGGCGGTGACGTCGAAGCGGTAGGCCCGGTAGGGCCGCTTGCCTTCCGCGTTGCGCTCGTCGGTATCGCCCAGTGCCGCGCTTCGGCTCTCGCTGTCCTCCCAGTTCTTCACGTCGACCGCCAGGCGTTCGAGCATTTTCTCATCGTTGACCGGGCCGCCGGCTTCCGGACCGACCGCGATCCGCCAGCCGCTGTCCCGATGGGTCTCGTGCATGGGTTCCTCGTCGGCCTGGTGGTACCTGCGCTGCTTGAGCAGTACGCCTTCCGGGGGGCCCAGGATCTCGGCGCCGTCCAGCTCCAAGCCCACGATGGCCGACCGGTCGCCGAGCGGCACCCAGTACGCGTGCTTCAGCAGCTCCCTGATGCGGGGGCGCATCACAGTGCCCGTGGTGCGGTGGCGGTAGTGCACCCCCGCGGTGGTGGTGAGATCCAGGCCTGCTATCTCCGGCACCGTGCCCACCTGCGGGGAGGGCACGGTGCGGTGGCGTACCGCGGTCAGCTTGGCCCAGCGCCCGATCGATGCGGCAGCGGGCACCGTCCACGGATGGAGGTTGTCGACCAACGTGTCCGGCAGCGCGGGGGCCGGCGGGTTCTGCGAGCTGTGCCACAGCCAGGTGACCTGGGTCTCGCGTGGCGCGGTGAGGCCGTGGGGCCACTGCTGCGGCCGGCCGGTCTCGACGGTGAGGGGGCGTGGGACGAGCAGCCGTACGTCGCCGTCGACGAGCTGGTCCGGGCCGTCCCCGGGGTCGTGCCAGGCGGAGACCGACGGGCTGCCCTCGGGTCCTTCCGCCTGGGAGAACAGGCGGGCCGCCGACAGCGCACCCTGTGCGGGTGTGGTGAGCACCTCCGGCAGTTCGGTGGTCGTACCCATCTCGACGCGGAAGGTGATGCCGTGTTCGAACTCCTCGGAGGGGTCCTGGGTGGTGGCCCGGTAGATGCCAACTTTCTTCTCGGCGTCCTCGTCCTTCGTGCCCTTGGACGCGGAGTACTCGACTTCGGCCTCGAACCCGCCGTGCCCCTTCTCATTTCCGGCACGGGCCCGGACAGCGACACCGATGTCGTGTTCCCAGCCGGAATCACGGCTCTGGGACTCCTCCTCGACCGCCTCGCCGCGCAGCGTGAGCTTGATCTCGTCACGGGGACGCTGCCCATGGGGGCGGTCGAGCCTGGTCGCCGTGACGTTCACCCACAGATACCGGGTGGTGCCCCATGAGCCGGGCACGGGGAACCAGCGCAGCACGCCCTCAGTGGTCAGAGCGTGCCACTCACTCTGCAACGCCTCGGAGGAGTAGGCCGCTTTCAGCGACCGCTGGAGCAGGTTGGGACGAGGCGCCGTGGCCCCCTCGCCCTCGGCACGGACAATCCCCCTGGCACGCAGCCGGTCGTTGATCGTCTGCAGGACATCGACCCGCAAGAGTTCAGGGTGCGCGATCCCGGGGAGCAGACCGGTATCCAGATAGGTCCGAGTCACCTCGGCCACCCGAGCCTCATCCGTCACCGGAACCTGGCCCGGCTCCGCGGTCCGGCCCGTCACCGGAACCTGCTCCGGCTCCGCGGTCGGGTCCGTCGCCGGGGTCTGCCGCGGCTCCGATCCGGCGGCCGTGCCGGTCTCGGGAGGAAGGATGTCGGACATCCGTCGCTCGGGGACGAGCAGATCGAGCGCTTCGGTTGCCCGCAGATACCGGGTGGTCTCGGTGAGTTCGTCGCCGCGCCAGCGGACGTAGGTCAGTTCGAAGACCGGGTCGGTACGCAGCGTGTGCACGGGACCCCCGTAGGTGGCCCGGGTGATATCGATCCGGCCGTCGCTCTCGGACGCCCCCTTGCCCCAGTTCCAGGCGACCGAGGCTTGGCCGAGGACGGTCAGCCGGCCCCCGGGGCCGGCGGGGTGATCACCGTCCTGCGCGTCGGAGCCGAACCGCAGCTGGGGGCCGACGGTGCCCGTCACGCCCGCGCTCCACTCGCCCTCCTGCTCGGATTCGTACGCGGCGTTGCCCTTGAGGTAGTGCTCGACCTCCGTTTCCGAGTTGGCCCCGAGGTCGTTGACGTTGTCCACGAGGAGCCGCAGGCGCAGCGCCTGCTTGTACTTGCCGTCCTTCGGCAGTTCCTTCTCGTATCCGCCCTGATCGACCTCCTCGCCGAAGTGAGAGGCGAGGACCATGGGATGGGCCAGGTCGCGGATCTCCTGGGGCCAGTCCGCGGGGTTGTCGAGCCAGGCGTCGATCAGGCTCCGCCGCTTGGCCCCGTTCCGTTCCCCGGCGTACAGCCGCTCGGCATACATACGGGCGCCGAGCTGGGCCAGCTCGGGCATGAGGTGGAAGACGGGGTAGATCCCCTGGGCCCCGCCGGCGAAGTCCAGCCGCCGGCCGACCTCGGTCGGCGCCGTTCCCACGACCGTGTGACCGGCCGCCTGTGCCTGCTCCGGCGTGACCGGCGTGGCAGGGACGTGCTCATGCGGGACGACGACCCGGGCGACGAAGCGATTGCGCCCGTTCAGGAACCGTCGCTTGGTCAGCCAGCTCGGCTTGAACCGGCTCTTCTTCTCGGGTGTGACCGTCCAGTTCACGGCCATGTGATAGCGGTGCTCGTCGATCCGCTTACCGGTCTCGGTACGGCGGTAGCTGCCGACGGAGCCGCCGTACTTGCGGCTCTTCTCCTTGGAACTGCTGACGAGCCCTCGCACAGAACCGAACTGCATGCGTATGGGCGGGGTGGTGAAGTGCAGATTGCCGAGCGAGAGCTCGTACTCGGGGATGGACAGACGGGCTCCGCCGCCGAAGGTGACAGCCGCCCTCCAGCCCTTGCCGCGCTCACCGGCCGTGGCGGCCCCGGTCGCGGCCCGGGTGTTGACCTTCATGGAGAAGTCACCCTCCGGGCGGTTCTCCTCGGTGACCGGGTCGGCCAGCGGGCTGGGCTCCTCGATCCGGCTGTCCCACCTCGCCTTCGCGGAGACCTTGTAGCGGCGTTTACCGACCTGGATGGTGCGGTGGATTCCGAGGAGCGCCTGGGCCACGTCCCCTTCGAGGGCCGGGCGGCCGTAGAAGGCCGCCAGGTCCCGGTCGGCCTGGGCCCAGGCGCTCTTCTTCGCCTCTTCGGCACCGACGTCCAGGACGTGCAGCCGCTCGATGGCATCCCGCAGGTCCTGCTGGAGGGTCTCGACGCCCGGCAGGGCGATCGGCACGCCGAAACCGAGGCCACGGCGGGAGGCGAGCGCGAGCGGTTCCCGCGGGTGAGGGGTGAGCCGTCCCTGGGCACGCTCCACCGCCATCCGGAACCGGAACAGCGGCCTGGTATCCGGCAGCTTCGACACCCTCCACGACGGGGAGAGGGCGAACACGCGGTGCCGTGGAGCATCCGCACCGCCGGCCGCCGGCCGCAGGTCGGCGGTCCACCCCGAGCCGACGGTACGCCGTACGAAGTGCGCCGCTTCGCGCTGCGGGACACTGAGTTCGCCCTCGGTGGTCACCCCCACCGGGGCGATCCTGTGCGTGCTGGATTCCAAGGTCACTTCCAGGCGCAGCCCGGCCCGGTAGCGGGACTGCCTCGCGAAGTCGTTGAGCACCGTATGGCTCGTGTGCGAGGAGTCCAGCGAATGGCCGACGTCGCGGTTCACCCCGGCCTTGAAGGTGATCGCCGGGGCCAGGCCCGACAGTTGGACGGACAGCTTGTTCTCGGATTCGGGGGAAGTTCCCGCGTCCGTGTCGACGGAGAAATCCCCGCCCACGCCGACTCCCGCGGTGTTGTACCCGAAGCCGAATCCCGCGTCCGAACCCCCCTGACTGTCGCGGGTGCTGCCCTCCCCTACACCGATGTCGTCGCGGGTACCGACCTTGCTGTCCCCGAGATACTGGAGGCTGTCGATCTCCCTGCGGATCCGCAGATGCCCCCGGAACTTCCCGAACAAGGACCCGGAGACCTCGATGCCGTTGGAGGAGTCCCCACCGGCCCACCACGGATAGCGACTACGGGCCGTCGGCTCGGTCAGGAACCCCTGGGCCCGGTCCATCTTGGCCTGCGTCAGGATCTTCTTGACGGCCGAGGCGGGCAGCCCGGCGGCGCGCATGTTCCGGTGCAGTCCGGCGATGACGGGCGTGAGGTCGATCGCCTGCAGCAGCTCACGGGCCTGGGAGTGGGGGCGGGAAGCGGAAGCTCGCTGGCGCCGAGGGCTTTCGGCCTCGGGGGCACGGTAGTCGGGTCGGTGCCCCTCCTCACCGGTGTAGACGGTGGGAATATCGATATGGATCCGGTCCGGCACGGTGACCTTGTGGAAGACGGTGGGGGTGGCGTCCGCACCGTCGACGAACACCTTCATCTGGAGACCGGCGCCGAAGCGGGTGAGGTCGTTGATGAAGGGCTTGCGGCCGGTCAGGACGGTACGCAGCCAGCCGCTGTCCTTGGACTTGGAAGAGCCCACGTAGAGCTGGGGGGCGGGTACCGCGGCTGCG
Source organism: Streptomyces sp. NPDC102462 (assembly GCF_044765425.1). Lineage (NCBI taxonomy): Bacteria > Bacillati > Actinomycetota > Actinomycetes > Kitasatosporales > Streptomycetaceae > Streptomyces > Streptomyces sp. NPDC102462. The sequence continues at coordinate 13,279 of NZ_JBIWKB010000056.1, forward strand.
GACGCGGCAACGCTTGTCCCCAGGTTGATGAGGGTGAGCAGTGTCGACTCTATTCCTTGGCTGACCTCGTGTCCGCTCCGCCCTCCGGTGGCGGTGGAACCGAAGCCGACCGGGTACTCGTTGACCTCCCCCTTGGTCCGGGGCACGGGCGTCAGATCCCGCATCACCGGGCGCAGCCACACCAGCCGGCCGTCCACGACCAGCGTGCGCCCGGCCGCGAGGATGTCGTCCCACTCCTTCGGCTCGGCGGTGACCAGCAGATCGCTGATCGCGGTCCTGATGCCCGAACGCAGCGCGATGTGCGGGCCGGGACCGGTCAGGTCCAGGCGTGCACTGATCTGCTCCGCCCAGAAATCCGCCTGCTCCCGCCGGAAGTCGATGGTCTCGGTGGACTGGGCAACGATGGCCTGGCCCATCGCGCCATGGGCGAGGTACCACGGAGCGGGATCACGCGTCCCGGTAACCGGTGTCGAAGGCGCGGCCCCGGTGGGTGCCGGATCGGGATCGCGATGGGCGTCCAGCGGGGACACCTCCCCTTCGGGAGAGGTCACCACAATCACCGGAACCCCGTCGGTCCGCGGCGGCACCGCGTCGGGATCCGGGGACGGGGCGTCCGGCTCCGGCAGCGGCCGCGCGTACGCGGACAGGGTGCGCGGCGGCTCCTCCTCCCGGGGAACGGCGGGGACCACGTCCGTCCCGTCGTCGGCGGGCACGTCGGGGATCGTCACCGTGTCCGCGTCCTGCTCGTCCCTCGTGTCCCGGGCCGTTCGCGGGGGTGTGGTGGTCTCCTCCGCGGGTGGGGGCGTCAGGGCGCTCTCCGCGACGGGGGCGGAGACGGGACTGGCCTCCTCGGCCGGGGCCGGAGGTGTCCGGGTGACCGGGGTACCGGAGGAGGTACCGGCCCGCTGGGAATCCGGCGTGCTCGGCCGCGGTTCGGAGCCGAAGAACACCGCCGGGCGCGCCGATTCGCCGGAAGCGGGAGGCGTGATGGTGCCGGGAGGCGTACTGCTGTCGGCGGACGTGGTGCCCCAGGTGTAACCCGAGGCACCCGCGAGCTGCGACACGTCGGGCCGTCGAGCCTGCCGGGCCTGCGCGGTGGGTTCGGTGGCCGCCCATCGCGCGGTAAAGGGGGCGGGGTTCTCCTGCTGGAGAAGGGCGACCCGCCGACCGGTCTCCGGGCCGGTCGTCCAGGGGGAGCCGTCCGGCGTCAGCACGGTCAGACGCAGCCCCAGTACGGGCGCGGCCACGGCCAGAGTGAGCCAATCCGTGGCCTCAGGGCCTGATCCGGTCCGCAGAGCACGGACGGCCTCGCCCTCGGAACCGCCGAAAGCGGTCACGAGCGGAGCTCCCGACGGCCCTGCCTGTCCTGCCACCGCGGACCACAGCCGTTGTTCGTCCGACGGCAGTCCCAGATCGGCGGCGAGCGCGTCGGCGAGCGCGGCCCGCAGCTCCTGCGGACCGGCGGGCCAGCTGTGCCCCGCCAGTCGGCCGCTCTCGCCCGGCGCGACGGCGGTCAGCGCGTGCGCCAGCACGTCCCCACCCGGCAGGACATACACCGGCGCCAGCCCCCGCTCGGCCAACTGCTCCTCCTGGGAAAGGGACCGCTGCCCGGCGGTGGAAGCCTGCGCCTCGACGGCAGCGTGACGCGTCGTCTCCTCGGCCTGCCTCGCCTGCCGAGGCGCCGGTGCCCGAAGAACGTCCGCCGACGGCTCAGTCTCGGCCGACCGGGCAGGCGGCGCGAACAGAGCGTCAGGTGACTCATCCAACTCGCCATCGGGGGTGACCGAAGACGGCACTGCCTCGTCGTCGACGATGTCCGCCCGGAGCCACCTGCGTCCGCTCCCAGAAGGTCGATCGACCCACTCATCGCCGTCATAACGGGCCGGCAGCGTCTCCGGCTCCGTGTGGACATCGGACCCACCCTGCTGGGCCGTGTCGGACACCTCGACGCCACGAGTTTGCGTGGGAATCTCGTTGTCATGGGGCGTCGGTGTGGAGTCGTGTCCCGTCAGTTCGCCCTCGGCTCGGTCCCACAGTTGGCGGAAGCCCGTGAGGATGTAGGGGTTGTCCCTGCTGCCGAGGTTCGAGGGCCGGCCAGGGCCGTAGAGCCTGCGCAGCAGCGGCAGCAGTGCCGGGTCGTGCTGCTCCACCCAGTCCGACCCGTTGTTGCGCGGGCCGCGCCGCGAGTTGGAGTCCTTACCGGTGTTCGCACCGAGATAGGCATTGCTGAGCTGCGCGAAATACTCGTGTGCGTTGCTGGACGAGTGGTTGGGGGCAGGCCCGTCCGGCCATTGAGCGGGCGGGTCCGCGGCAACCTTCGCCTCGTACACGTCGCGGATCAACTTCCGGTCCTCGGCGCTCAGCACCGACTCGATCGCGTGCGCCCACTCATGACGGGCAATGGAGTACCCGTCGTCGTAGACGTCGTCGCTGCCGAGGTTCGAGGGCCGGCCAGGGCCGTAGAGCCTGCGCAGCAGCGGCAGCAGTGCCGGGTCGTGCTGCTCCACCCAGTCCGACCCGTTGTTGCGCGGGCCGCGCCGCGAGTTGGAGTCCTTACCGGTGTTCGCACCGAGATAGGCATTGCTGAGCTGCGCGAAATACTCGTGTGCGTTGCTGGACGAATGGTTGGGGCCAAGCCCGTCCGGCCATTGAGCGGCCGGGACCGCGGCAGCCTTCTTCGCCTCGTACACGTCGACGATCAACTGCCGGTCCTCGGCGCTCAGCACCGACTCGATCGCGTGCGCCCACTGACGGGCAACGGAGTACCCGTCGTCGTAGACGTCGTCGCTGCCGAGGTTCGAGGGCCGGCCAGGGCCGTAGAGCCTGCGCAGCAGCGGCAGCAGTGCCGGGTCGTGCTGCTCCACCCAGTCCGACCCGTTGTTGCGCGGGCCGCGCCGCGAGTTGGAGTCCTTACCGGTGTTCGCACCGAGATAGGCATTGCTGAGCTGCGCGAAATACTCGTGTGCGTTGCTGGACGAATGGTTGGGGCCGGGCCCGTCCGGCCATTGAGCGGCCGGGACCGCGGCAGCCTTCTTCGCCTCGTACACGTCGACGATCAACTGCCGGTCCTCGGCGCTCAGCACCGACTCGATCGCGTGCGCCCACTGACGGGCAACGGAGTACCCGTCGTCGTAGACGTCGTCGCCGAGCAGGTCGGTGGTCTCACCCAGCAGGTTCTCCTCGCCGACGCCGGCCAGACGGCGGCGGTAGAGTCCCCGTGCGGCGTCGGCCGACCAGCCTCCTCCGGGATGGTGGCGGCCCCTGAGCCCGGCGAACTCCTCAAGCGACGTCAGCGGCCGGTTCCGGGGCACCACGATGAGGCGACGGCCCCCGGTCAGCAACGCCACCGCGATCTGCGGATCGGCGAGCATGTCCGCGACCAGGGCCTCCGCTTCCGCCCGGGCGGCCTCGGGCTGTTCCACACCCTCAGGAACGACGACCAGCAACCGCGCCGCCACCGCCGTGAACTCCTCCACGGACAAGCCGGCACGCAACTGCTCCACGAACGCCCGGTCAGCAGCCAGGAGCTCCCGATCCCGCCACGGCAGCGACGCCAGCTCCCGTGCCCGCGCGTCCGCGTCCATCGCGACGAGCCGGGCCGCCTTCTCCACGAGAGCCGGCGGGAGAGGAGTGGGTGACGGGGCAGGGGCAGGGGCAGGTTCCGCCGGCACCGCGCTGCCGGCCGGTCGTACTGACGGCGCAGTCCTGGCGGGCGGCGCGAACAGGAAGTCGGGCTGGGCGGGAGCGAGGGGCCGGCCGACCGGCGGCAGTCCGCGATCCAGCCTCGCCTCGTTGTAAAGGTTGAGGGAGAGGACCGCCAGGGTGTCGCTGTCGCGCGCGATGGTCTGCGCAGTCTGCTCCGTCGACGCGTAGCTCCGGACCTCCATCCTGACGACAGGCGGCTCAAGACGCGGCACACCCCGGTGGTCGGGATTGGTCTCCAGTGTGTGGAACGCGGTACGTATCCCCAGTGCCTGATACTGGGTCACGATCCGTTCCGGCGTGGCCAGGAGCAGGTTGTCGAGGTACTGGCGGACCGTCGCGCGCGACGAGCCGCCCCTCGCGCGCGACGAGTCGCCTGACATCATCAGCGGCAGGTCGAGGACACTCCCGTCCCTTACGACGATCTCGTTGTCGAAGCGGCTCGCGAAATGGGCGGCGATGCTCGGCGCCCGATGCTCAAGATACGCGAGGGGCGCCGCACCAAGCTTGCTCCGCACGGCCGCGAGAGAATCGCGGGAGGCCACCGCAGTGAGGTCCTTCGGCCGGTACGTCCCGCCGAGCGCTCCTCCCCGCACAGTGGCAGCGACCTGGGTGTATCCGAGCGCGATCACACCTTCCAGTTCGTCGCCGTCCTCCGGGTTCGCGACATCGGCCCAGTCCGGGTATCGGTTGAGCCAGCGTGCGAAGTCCTCACGGGCCCAGGCACCGAATGCGATGCCGGCGCCCGCGTCCGCATGAGCGATCTGCACGGGTGGGGACTCACGCCGCATACGGTCCCTGACGTGTTCGATGAACGCCACGAGACGCGAGGTCGGAGCGGTCGCCGTGTGATGCACCAGTATCGCGTATCCGGCCTCGTTGATCCTGACCGGCAGATTTTCCGCGAGGGGATCCACTACATATCCTGCCGATTTGGGGAAGATCTGCCCGAGTCTCGCTCCCGACCTCGCGCGCTCGAGCTGGTACATCACGTCGTTGGTGGCCGCCTGCACCTCGGACCGTTCGGCCCGGCCGTCCGCCGGTCCTCGCACCAGAACACGAGCCGGCTTCGTGACGATCTCAGGGACCGGCACTCCCCCAGCTTTGTCCAACGTGATCGTCAGAAGCCCGGGCAGCTCCACGATGTCGCCGAACTCCTCGACCTCCGCGCCCCGGGGCAGCTCCACCCGGTACCGGTGCAGCTCGGCCTCGTACCCAACGGCCGGACCGAACCCCTCCACCTGCACCGCTCCCGGAGCGGCGGAGACCAGCGGCGCCACAACAGGCGGCTCGCCTCGCCGCGAAGAAGGCCCAGGCCGGGCGGAATAGCCCCCACGCTCAGGAGTGCGCCCGGAAGCACGCTGCTCCACCCTGTCACGGACGGAAACACGCGCAGGAGGAGCAAGCTGATCCATCCTGTCGCGGACCGCCGCCTCCAGACGCGAAACAGCATTCCATCGCCTGCTCTCCGGCCCCTTGTCACTCTTCCATTCCGTCACGCTGACCAGCACACGCCGCAAGTCCTCGATCCCCGCATCGCGCGGCAACCGCGACACCGCCCGATCAATGGCACGCAGCGCGGAAGAACGGCGCGACCCCCCACTCGCCGAAATCTCCAGCCAGTCACGAATCGGATCCAGCCCCACCCCGCGAGCCGGCGGCGCGAAGAGGACGTCCGGCCATTCGGACTCCGACCCCGGCCGGTCTTCCCCTTCCCCAGCAGAGCCCGGCACCGGGGACGAGGAGGGTTCCGGAGACTCGTCCGAGGACCCGGGCAGGACGGTCTCCGCACCGGACGCGGCCACCGGACCCGAGGCGGAGCCGATCGCGGTCGACTCTGCCGAGGACGTGGGCGCCGTGGGGACGATGCTCCCCGCGGGCGGAACGGCCTCTGACGCCGCGGTGTCGGCACCCCTCCCGCCCGACACCGGCAGAGCCGGCAGTTGCTCGGAGTCCGGTTGCGGCCGCGCGTCGGCCTCGGGCTCCGGCCGGGGCTCCGGCCGGGGCTGCGGCTGCGGCTGCGCTGCGGGCTGTGCGGCGATCTCGGGGCCCCTGACGAGGGAGCCCAGCAGGGCCGTCGCCGGCAGGTGCCCGGCGCGCAGGTGCTCTGCGGCGACGAGTTCCACGACCTCCTCGGGCCGTGCCACGACGCCCATGGGGTTCTCGTCCGGTGCGACGTGCTGTATGCGGTCCAGCACGGCGCGTTCGGCCCACAGGACAGACTCCTCCCGTCGTTCCGGCGCCACGGCGGGATCGTCGAGCCGCGCCCGGGCGGCGTCGATGTCGAAACGCGCCGCGCCCGGGTGACGGTGACTGGGGGAAGGAGCGTCCGGCACAGGAGTGATGCCCGTGGTGGGCGCCGTGTCTGTGTCCTGACGGAGGGCCGGAACCTCGCCGCCCTCCTGGTGTCCGCTCGTACGCCCGCCCCGCTCCGCGCCGGTGCCGGGGGCCGCCGTGCGCGGCGGCGTGCCGACCGGCTCGGACGAGGTGGAGTCCTCCACCCGCGACGCGGCAATCGGTCCGGCCGTGCCCCTGTCCGGCGTCGTGGCGGGCACGGGAGACACCGGCATTTCGGGCGATTGAGCGGAGGGGGGCACGATGTGGTCCGTCTGCCCCGGGATACGCACGGGGGTCCCGTCCTCGGCGTCCCTGACGGGGCCGTTCCCCGCCCTGGGTGCGCCGAGCCGGTCACCGTCCGGTGTTCTGGCCGAGTGGGTGACGGTGTCGCCTGTCGACGACGGCCGCGTGGGCTCGGCCTTCGAGTCAGCGGCCTTCCCAGAGGGCCGCGCCTTGTCGGGCGAGGACGGACGGACGTTGTCCCCGGCCGTCATGCCGGAGCCGCGGTGCCCCGATGAGACGAGGGGTTCCGTGACGGGCCGGTCCGAGGTGGGCCGCTGTTCGGCAGCGGAGCCGTCATCACGGCGCGCATCCGCGAGTTGGGCATCCGGCTTCCTGGCCGCAGCCGGGGACACGTCGCGCCCTTCGTCACGGCCGGCCGGACCCTGCCCCGATTCGTCGGGGCTGAGGTTCCTGGAACCGTTCCCGGAAGACTGCGAGGTGCGGGACGACGACGGACGGGCATCGTCTCCGCCGGACCGGGCGCTCCTCTGGCCGGCGGGCTGCTCGCCCGAAGAGTGTGTCGTGGTGTAGGTGACACTGTCACTGCCGTTGTTCGCGCGCAGGTTGCCCTCACCGGCACCCGACCGCTGACCGTCCGGAACGGACGGACTCGGCGACCTCGCACCAGACTTGGAGCCATCCCCCGCCCCACGCGACGGAGCACCGTCGGCCTCGGCGGGCGTGTGATGCGGGCTGTCCTGCGGGCCGCTCATCCGCTGCGTCGACCCGGGCTCCGCCAACGCGGTCCTGGGCGGCGCCACCTCCGACCCGGACGCCGTAGACGTAGCGGACTTGGACTCCGACAACGAAGTCTCAGGCGCTTCGTCCGGCCGCGACGAGGTGGGGGCCGACGTGGACTCCGCCGTTCTCTGGTCCGACTTCGGGCTTGTCGTCTCCGAGGACTGCTCCTTGGCGGACGAGGACGAGCGGCCGTCCTCCGCACCAGGCCGAGCGTCGATCCGGGGGCCGGCACCCCTGCCGCCTCCACGGCGCTTATCCAGGGACGGTGTCTCGACTTGCGTGGTACTGCTACTGCCGCGGTTGGTGCGCAGGTTGCCGCCGCCGGCACGCGACCCATCCGCAAGGTCCTTCAGCTCGACGATCCGGGGGCCATTACCAGGACGCGAACCCCCCGACGACTTCCCACCCGTTCCCGAGGCCTCGGCACGCGACCCATCCGCAAGGTC
>NZ_JBIWKB010000056.1:20877-21602 GCF_044765425.1 Streptomyces sp. NPDC102462
CGCACGGTCCTTCAGCTCGACAATCCGGGGGCCATTACCAGGACGCGAACCCCCCGACGACTTCCCACCCGTTCCCGAGGCCTCGGCACGCGACCCATCCGCAAGGTCCTTCAGCTCGACAATCCGGGGGCCATTACCAGGACGCGAACCCCCCGACGACTTCCCACCCGTTCCCGAGGCCTCGGCACGCGACCCATCCGCCAACGCGGTCCTGGGCGGCGCCACCTCCGACCCGGACGCCGTAGACGTAGCGGACTTGGACTCCGACAACGAAGTCTCAGGCGCTTCGTCCGGCCGCGACGAGGTGGGGGCCGACGTGGACTCCGCCGTTCTCTGGTCCGACTTCGGGCTTGTCGTCTCCGAGGACTGCTCCTTGGCGGACGAGGACGAGCGGCCGTCCTCCGCACCAGGCCGAGTGTCGATCCGGGGGCCATTACCAGGACGCGAACCCCCCGACGACTTCCCACCCGTTCCCGGAGCTCCTTCCACCCCGTCCTTCGCCCTGCCCGGCGGCTGCGCAGTGCGACCATCCTGATCACCCTGACCCCCACCCGACTCTCGGCGCGGGTTGCCGACAGGATCCGAACCACCAGAACCACCAGACCTGGAAGACTCCCCCCTCGGACCCGGCTTGTCCCCCGACCCCCAAACTGGCTCGACCCGCTGACCATCCTCCAACCGCTGCCCCGGATTCACCCTGGGATCCGAACCACCAGAACCACCAG
>NZ_JBIWKB010000056.1:21699-58612 GCF_044765425.1 Streptomyces sp. NPDC102462
CAGACCTGGAAGACTCCCCCGACCCCCAATCCGGCTCGACCCGCTGACCATCCTCCAACCGCTGCCCCGGATTCACCCTGGGATCCGAACCACCAGAACCACCAGACCTGGAAGACTCCCCCGACCCCCAATCCGGCTCGACCCGCTGACCATCCTCCAACCGCTGCCCCGGATTCACCCTGGGATCCGAACCACCAGACCTGGAAGACTCCCCCGTCCGACCCGGCTTGTCCCCCGTCGGGCCGGGCTTGTTCCCCTGCGTCCGATGCGGGTTGTTCTGCGGACCACCCACATAATCAACCGAGTCGTCATACCGGTTCGGGCTGCCAGGGTGGTTACCCGGCGGCCGGATGCTGGACGCGACAGGCGAATCGGAACCGTGGTTCCTGGGCGGTGTGCCCCCGGGCTGGGAGTCCGGGGTGACCCGGGAGTCCGGAGCGACCGGGGGGCCATCGGGGCGCTTCCCGGCGGGCGGGGTGAGGCCGGCCCCGTCCCCGGAGCCGACGGGACGCGTGGTGACCGGCGGCTGCGGGGCAGGGGTGCTGCCGCTGTCGCGTCCGGCCGGACCCGGCTGGGGGGCCGAGCCGGGAGTCTCCGTCGGCGAGTTCCCGCGGCCCGGTAGCGGGGTGGAAACCGGTGCCGTGGAGGAACCGTCGGTCTTCGTCGCTTGGGCGGGCATACCGAGGTCGCCCGAACGTCCGTTGCCGGGGCCGCTGTTGGTGGGGGTGGTGTCCCTGACGGAGACGCCGTCCCTGCCGCCGGACGGAGGGGGAGCCAGCGATCCGTCTCCCCTGCCCAGGCCGTCAGGGGTGGGCAGGGAGAGGTCGCCGTCAGGCGTCCGGGACAGAGGCGGAACCGTCCCATCGCCGCCACCCGGCATGGGTTTGACGGTGGACGGGGTGACACCGGGAGGCACGGACGCCGGCGGGGCGTCGCCACCAGGAGTGGGCTTGGGAACGAAGGAGCGCCCCCCACCGCCGTAATGCCAGCCCATCAAGCCGCCGCCGTGCGCGCCGAAGCCCGCCCCGACGATCGCACTGATGGCCACGGTCCAGGACACGTCGAAGTCGGCACCCGCGATCTCAGCACCCAACGCGCCGAGACCGAGGTCGAGGGCCACCTCGACCCCCGCACCGACAACGGCGCCCCCGGCGGCACCGACGATCGCGCCCCCCACGGTGCCGAGCCGGCTCCCGATCGCGGTCACGATGGGGATGAGCCTGGCCAGCAGCGAACCGACGATCGACAGCACCCGTGCGAGGATCGGGCCGAGGCCGATGAGGACGAGCCCGGCGATGACGCCCAGGATATTCGCCCACATGGCGGCGTTGAGCTGCTCCGCGTACTCCTCGGCCGCCTTGTACAACTCGTCGGCGTATTGGTTGATCGTCTGCCCGATCGTCCACGCCTTCTCAGCAGCGGCATCAAACGTCAGGGCAAGACCCTCTTCCCACGCCCGGCGCGCCTCATCACCCGCTGCCCCGGTCATGCCGATGCCGTCCACGTGGCCATTGATGGCGACCCGGCGCTCGTGAAGAGCGTCACCCAGCTGAATCCAGGCATTGCCCAGGGCGTACATCTCCTCGACCTTGATATCGCCGAGTACGGAATCCGCGTCTTCCATGGTGAGGCCGCCCTCCCTGGGCGTGATGTGTTCGACGGTCGCCTGACTGGTGCCGCACCGGGCGGTCCGTGCAGGTGGCTAGGTCCGGATCACCGGCTGTGTTCGCGTCGTGGGCGGGCCTTCGGCGCCGGGCCCACCGCCCCCCTCATCACCGGCGCCGGTGCTCGACGGCATCGCCAACTCCTCGGCCGGCACGTCCCGCTCGTCCAGGGCGACCTGGACGAGGGTGGGCTCGTGGCCCCGGCGGACCAGCATCCCGCGACCGGGCTGACGGCGGTACGCGCGCTGCTCGTTGATGAGGACCCCTTCGCGGTGGTCGCCGGACAGCAGCAGGCCACCGGAGCCGATCTCCTTGAGCCTGCTCAGCAGCGGGTCCGACAGCAGGGCTCGGGCGGCGCCACCGACCCGGCGGGCCAGTACGAGGTGGAAGCCCAGTTCGTCCGCCTGCTGGATGAACTCGGCCAGCGGAGCCAGCGGGCCGCGTCCCATGCTGCCCGCCGCCAGGTCGTAGTCGTCCACGACGACGTACAGTTCGGGGCCCTCCCACCAGCCGCGCTCGGCGAGCTGGGCGGGGGTGATGTCGGCCGGAGGCATCCGGGAGCGCAGCGTCTCGGCGAGGGCCGCGACCTGTCCGGCGACCAGGTCGGAGTTGCCGCCGCGGGCACCGATGTACTCGTCGGCCACCACGCCCAGCAGACTGTGCCGGTAGTCGACGATCATGAACCGTAGCTCGTGGGCGGTGTGGCGGGCGGCAAGACCGCGCATCCAGGCACGCAGGAACGCGGTCTTGCCGGATCCCGAGTCGCCGAAGACCACGAAGTGCGGGTCGTTCGAGGTCAGATCGAGTCCGACGGGAGCCAGGTCGGACTCGCGCAGCGCGACGGGTACCTCGCGTTCGCCGAGGGCGGCGCCGTGGCCCTCCCAGCGTTCGGCGGGCGTCGGCGCCCCGGCCGCGGACAACTCGCGGACGGTGATCCGGTCGGGCAGTACGCGCAACGCCGGGGCAGCGGCCCGCGGCCAGCTCTCCGCGATCCTGGACACCAGCCGGCGCTCGGCGTCGGCGATCCCGTCCATGCCGTCCACGCCGTCCAGCCGGGGCAGCGCGATGTGGTGGGTGAGTCCGGGTGAGGCCAGCCCCCTGCCCGGAACGCTCTGGCCCAGGGCACGGGCGGCGGGGCGGCTGATCTCGGACTCGGAGGGGTCGTTGAGCCACAGTTCGAGACGGCCCGGGATGTTGTCGCGCAGGCCGACGCGGATCTCCGCCCACCGGTTGGCGGTCAGCCACAGGTGGACTCCGACACCGAGGCCGCGGACGGCGATGTCGGTGAGGGTGGTGACGGCGTTGTCGTCGGAGGTGTGCAGAGCGGCCCAGTTGTCGACGACCAGCACGATGTCCGCGGCCCGCACGCCCTCGGGCAGGTCGCCCTCGGCGCGGCGGGTGCGCAGTTCGGCCGCCGACTGGATGCGCAGGTCGCGGAACATCCGCTCGCGTGCGGTGACCAGGCTGCTGACCTCGGCCAGCACCCTGCGCACCCGCTCCTCGTCGCGGCGGCCCGCGATGCCGGCGACATGGGGTGCGTCGCTCAGTCCGTGCAGCGAGCCGCCACCCATGTCGATGGCGTAGAACTGCAGTTCTTCGGGGGTGTGGGTGAGCATGGCGCTGAGCATCGCGGTGCGCAGGAAGGTCGACTTGCCGCTCTGCGGGGCGCCCACCAGCGCGATATGCCCTTGGCGTCCCGTCAGATCCGCCGTGAGGGGGATCTGTTCCTGGCGCGAGGGCACGTCGATCACGCCGATCGGGAACACCAGCCGGCCCGTGTAGGGCCACAGGGAGCAGCGCAGGCCCAGCTCCGGGTCGACCTCCGGCTCGCCGAGCAGCGAGCTGAGGGCGAAGTGCGCGGGCAGCGGGGGCAGCCACACCTGGTGGCCCGGGATGTCCTTGTTCACGAGTCGCTCGACCGCGATCTGCAGCTCGGTCGCGCCCCCGTCCGGGGTCCACTCCCGGCGGGTCGCCTCGTTCTCCTGGGGTGCGAGCGGGGCGAGGGCTCCGTGCACGGCGAAGGGAACCGGTTCGGCGGCCACGGCAGCGGCGTCGGAGTCCTGTTCGCGGTAGGGCGCCGACACGTGTGCGACGCGGAAGCGCTCGTAGATCGACTCGTCGACCTTCAGATAGGCGGAGCCCGGGATGGCGGGCAGCGCGTAGGCGTCGGGGGTGCCGAGGACGGCACGGGACTCGGCGGCGCTGAAGGTCCGCAGGCAGATCCGGTAGGACAGATGGGACTCCAGGCCGCGCAGCCTGCCTTCCTCAAGGCGCTGGGTGGCCAGCAGCAGGTGCATGCCGAGCGAGCGCCCGACCCGGCCGATCTGGACGAACAGTTCGATGAAGTCAGGCCGTTGGGAGAGAAGTTCGCCGAACTCGTCGACGATGACGAACAGGTAGGGCAGGGGGTCGAGCGGTTTGCCGTTGACGTCGGTGCCGCCGGCGGCCTGACGGAGCTGGTACTCGCGCACGGAGTCGACGTTCCCGGCCTCCCGCAGCATCCGCTGCCGGCGTTGCTGTTCGCCCTGCAGGGCCTTGCGCATCCGGTCCACCAGTGCGAGGTCGTCGGCGAGGTTGGTGATCAGGCCGGACACGTGCGGCAGTTCGGTGACGCCCGCGAAGGTGGCGCCGCCCTTGAAGTCGACGAGGACGAAGGCCAGGTGTTCCGGCGCGTGCACCATGGCCATACCGGTGACGAGGGTGCGCAGCAGCTCGCTCTTGCCGGACCCGGTGGCGCCGACGACCAGCCCGTGCGGGCCGATGCCGCCCTGCGCCGACTCCTTGAGGTCGAGGTGCAGCGGTTCGCCGGTGCCGGTCACCCCGATGGGGACGCTGAGAAGGTCCTTCGCGTCGGGGCTGCGCCGCCCGGCGGCCGGGTCGAAGGCCGCCATGTCCGCGAAGCCGAGCATCCCCGAGAGGGAGACGTCCTCAGCGAGGACCTGTTCGCGTTCGCCGGACAGCCTCAGCGGCGCCAGCGCACGCGCGGTGGCCGCCAGGACGGCGGGCGCCGGCTCGTCGGCGGCGCCCTTCTCGATCGCCGCGTACAGGCCCGGCATGCGTCCCTCCAGGACGAGTCCACCGCGTGCGTCCGTACGGGCGCGTACGTCGACCCGGCCCGGTTCGGAGCCCTCCTCCTCCACGAGGCACACCACGTGCACCCCGAGGTCGGGTCCCGCCTCGGTGAACAGGTCGGCCAGGAGCGCGGATCGGGCCCAGGAGGCACCGGGTTCGTAGTCGTCCAGGAAGACGACCAGGTGGCGGCGCGGGCCGCTGTCACGCTGGGCGATGAGACGGCCGTTGCGTTCGGCGCGGGCCGCGACCGCTTCGTCGAGGGCGGCCCGCAGTTGATCGTGGATTCCGGCGAGGTCGTCGGCGAGCAGGGGGACGACCTCCTGCTCGCGGCTCTGTGCCCGCGGGTCGGGGTCCTGGGTGTGCGGCAGCCACTTCGCCCAGTCCCAGGCGGAGTTGCCGCCGGTGACGACCGCGACCCGCACGTCGTCGGGGGCGTGCAGCACCGACAGCTGCAGCAGCAGGGTCTGGGCCAGCTCACGGGTGCGCGGGCGCGGCCCCAGCAGACTGACCACGCCGGACGATCGCAGGTCCAGCCAGGCGGCCTGGCCGTCCACCGTGCTGTGCGCCTTGACGAGTTCGGCGGCGGCGTGCTGGCACTGGATGTCGACCTCGATGGTCGGATCGCCCTGCTCCGGGACGCGCAGCGCGTCGGCCAGCGGCACCGTGCCGGTGCCGAGCCGCAGCTGGAGGAAGTCGGTGTCACCGGGGCGGCGTTCCCACACCCGGCGCCGCTGGGTGGCTATCGCCCACAGCCGCTCGGGGTGCGGATGCCGCCAGGCGTCGGCGGCCTGCTGGCCGACCCTGCTCAGCTGAGCCCGCTTGCGTACACCGGCCAGGTACTCCAGGTACCGCTCCCGCTGCCGGAACTGGTTGCGGCGCCGACTGCTCCGCAGCTGCATCCGCACGCCGATGGTGATGCCCACGGACACCACGACGAAGGCGAACCCCAGCAGGATCATCCATGCCTTGCCGTAGGCCACCATGTACGCGGCCATGCTCACGCTGGACAGCAGCGGCAGGAGCAGCATCAGCCATCCGGCCGCGCCCTGCGGCTGGGGCCGCTGGGGCGGTGAGGCCAGTTTCGTCATGCCCTCCGGCACCGGTGGGGGCGCCATCCGGACGGGGCGGTGGAACGGGATTCGACTCACGGTGACTGCCTAGCTGCCTGTCGGGGTGTGGGACACGGGGAGTGGGAGAAGGCGGTACTCAGTAGGGGAAGGTCATGGTGACCGCTGTCCGGTTGGTGTCGGTGACCTCTTCGGGATCACCGCTGCCCGTCGCGGTCAGGTTGGTGAGGAACTCGGTGAAGATCTTGGTGACGCCCTGCTCGGCCACGCTGAAGTTGCCCCAGGCCATGCCGACTCCGTCCGCCAGCGTGGGCAGGACCCCCAGGGACGGGTCCTCCTCGGTACCGAACAGCTCGGTCATGACCCGCGCCCACTCGTTCTGCACCTTCTCGGCGTCCGAGGCGGCCTGGCCCTGCCACGCCACGCGCAGCCCGTTCAGTGTGGTGTGAATGGTGCCGATGCGCTCGGCGACGGACTTGGAGAGTTCGACCAGTGCCTTGGACGTGACGTTCAGGCCGGCCGGGGACACATCGATGACGGAGATGTCGTAGTTGGCGGCTTCGCTGTCAGCCATGGCTCACCTTCCTCGGGTCACGATCCGACGATCTGGGAGGTATGGGGTGATTCACTCAAGGAGGTTGAAAGGAAACCGCACTGATAATTCATCACATAAGCGGTTAACCTGGCATCGGTTCTTCGGGGCCGGCGCCCCGCGGGCCACCCGGCATGCCGCGTCGCCCGCACACCGGGCCGGGAAGTCGACGCGTGAGAGACGAAGGAGACACCGTGACCGGACCGATCGACTCGCAGTACGACGAAACACCGCTTCCCGAGGCGGAGATGGTGGACGAGGACGGCGACGGAGTCGCCGATCCCTCGGCGGACAACGGCAAGGACCTCAGCTACCTGGTACCGGATCCAGAGGTCGTCTGGGACGTGCCGCCCTCCTTCAACATCGACCCGAAGGACCTGTCGGGAGGCGGGGACGGACCCCAGTCGGAGGAGATCACCGAACCCTCCGGGGATCTGAGGGTCGACCTCGGCGCGCTGCGCACCGCGGAGAAGTCGATGCTCACCGAGGCACGTGGCGCGGTGGACAAGTACGAGGAGGTCCGCGCCCTGGTCGCGGCCGTCAAGGACACCGTCTTCGGACAGGGCGCCAAGGACAAGTACGAGAGAGGGGGAGACAACAGTAATTCGATGTCGTACGACCCGCAGCAGGGCAAGTCCGTCGACAACCCGTTCGCCAAAACCGGCGAGACGTTCGCCGCCGAGATGAACCCGGCCATGGAGCGCGCGCTGCTCGAAGTCGGCGCCACGATCGAGAAACTGGGCGAGTACATCGCGCTGCTCAACCACTCCGGCCAGGTCTACGCGGAGGCCGACCGCAAATCCCGCTTTCCCGCTCCCCCGCCCAAGGCCTGAACCGGCGGGCCGCGCCGCCCCGTTCCGCAGGTGCGGAGCGGGGCGGTCGTGCGCCGTGCCGCGCCGGACCGCCGCATGCTGGACGGCGTGCGGCGCCCCGGGCGCACCGCGGCGCCCCTCAGCCATCCGACGGCCCGTCGGTGACGTTGCTGTAGTTCGTGCCCTCCGCGTTGTGGTAGTTCGAGTACGTGGTGTTCATCCGGCGGAGGATGTCCTCCATCAGCGCTTCCAGGTCTTGCTGGCAGGCCAGGAACCACGACTTGATGTCGTCGAACGTGGCGTAGGACGGACTGTTCCATGAGGGGCCGATGTCGTTCATCTTGGCGGCGATCGACGCCATGCCGGTCGTGATCTCCGTCGACTCCCGCCCCACAGTGCCGATCGCCTCCTTCAGCGCCGCGAGGTTCGCGAGCCAGTCCTGCGTGCTTTGTTCTGCCATCTGGGAGACACCTGTCTTTCACCCGGTCCGAAGTCCTCTGGCGTCCTGCCTCTTTGCCCTGCTCAGAGAACCTCTTCCGGGGGGAGGTCCACGGGCAGGAGAGTGGTGAGCAGTTCCTCGTCGGCCGATGCGAGATCGACGGCGCTCAGACCGAGTTCGGCCACGCGCTGCGCGTGCCTCTCGGTCATCCGCTGGAAGACCTGCCGGGCGCTGCGTCCGTTGCCGAACTGTTCGCCGCGCGGCAGCATCTCGAAGTAGTCGTGCAGCGCGGCGGTGGTCTGCGGCGCGAAGGTGTACTGGTGGCTGTCGGCCTGGTGCTCGACGATGCGCACCAGTTCGGACGAGGAGTAGTCGTCGAAGTGCAGGGTGCGGGTGAAGCGTGAGGCCAGGCCGGCGTTGGACTCCAGCAGCCGGTTCATCTCGTTCGGGTATCCGGCGACGATGACGACCACCTCGTCTCGGTGGTCCTCCATCAGTTTCACCAGCGTCGAGACGGCCTCCGAGCCGAAGTCGGTGAACTGGCCCTGGGGCACCAGGGAGTACGCCTCGTCGATGAAGAGCACCCCGCCCAGGGCGCGCCGGAAGACGGCGGTCGTCTTGGGCGCGGTGTGCCCGACGTACTCCCCGACCAGGTCTCCCCGGTCGGCCTCGACCAGGTGACCGCGGCTGAGCAGACCGAGCGCCGCGAGGAAGCCGCCGTAGAGGCGGGCCACGGTGGTCTTGCCGGTGCCGGGGTTCCCCGCGAAGACCAGGTGCCTGCTCAGCGGCGGCGGCGCGAGCCCGGCGTCCTGGCGGGCCTTGACCATCTGCATCAGCCTCGTGAGCGTGACCACATCGTGTTTGACACCTTCCAGGCCGACCAACTGGTCCAGCTCGGCGCGGAGTTCCTCCAGCTTCGCCGCGGTCGCCTCGGGAGCCTCGGGGTTCTGCTCGCCCTCCTGCGCGGTGCCGCCGGTGGCCACCGCCCTGCGGACGCCGGGCACTGGAGTGCTCCCCTGCTCCGCCGCTGGGGGCGGCAAGGTCGGCAGCACCGGATCGGTCACATCCTCGACATGACAGTCCTGCGCGTACACCTCGGCCTCCTCGTCCCGCAGCAGGTCCGTCTCGGTGCCGTCCACGACGCAGCGGCGCAGCACGATCCTGGAGCGGGCACCGGCGTAGACGGCGGGAAAACGGCTCCCGGTGAAGTGACAGTCGTCGTAGCGGCCTTCGCCCCCGTCCCCGACGTACAGCGCGTTCTTCGCAGCGGACGCCACGGTGAGGCCATGGACGGTGGGACGGGCCCCCGCGTACACGACGACACCGCTGCCCCGGGACTCGCGTACCGCTCCGCCCTCCACGAGGACCGTGCTGTCCTCCTCCAGGAGCAGACCTGTGGTGGCACCGGTGATCGTCACGTTCTCCAGCAGGGCGCCGGTGTCCCGGCCGACCCGGACACCGGTCTCACCGATGGAGGTGACGGCGCAGTGAGCCAGCAGGGGCCGGTGGGTGGTGGTCAGGCGTACGCCGTCGCGGTCGCCTTCTATCCGGCAGTCGCGCAGGGTCGCGTCGCCGCCCTCCACGCACAGCCCCGTCAGCTCGACGTCGGTCACCTCGCACCGCTCCGCCAGCAGTTCGGCCCGTTCGGTGACACGTGCGCCGTACTCGGGGGTGCCCCCGATCGCGCAGTCCCGTGCCTCCACCCGCGCCGAGCCGCCCAGATGCACGGCCGTGTAGGCGGTCTCCCGCACGGTGCACCCGGTCAGTGAGACCTCGGCCCCGCCCGTCGCGTACAGCCCGTTGGCACCGGTGCGGGCGAAGGTGGAGTCGCGCGCGGTGGCGTTCCCGGTCGCGCTGACGACCAGCGCCGTGTCCGCGCAGTCCACGGCCCTGACCGAGACCAGTTCCGCGACGGCCTCTCCCGTGACCAGCACCGCGGCACCGGTGGTGCGGTGCACGTGGCAGCGGTCCAGCACGATCGCGCTCGCGTCCTCCGCGAGTACACCGGAGCGTCCGGTACGGAAGATCTCACAGTCGCGCAGCCGTACGCCCTGGGCCCGGTCGGCGGAGCGGCCCGCGGCATCGGCCGAGGAGGAGGCCGCCACCGGGTTCTGGTCCTCGCCGGACGGACGGGCGTCCCACCGCCGGGGGCGCTGCGGGCCCGGGGAGCGGCCCGCCGTGCCGCGTACCCAGACCCCCTGACCGCCCGCCTCGTACAGGCGGCACTCGCGCAGCGCCGCGGAGGCGTGTCCGTCCACGAGGACGGCGGCGGCGCCGCTGCCGCGTATCTCGCAGCGGGTCAGAGCCGCCTGCGCGCCGGCGGTCACCACGATGCCGTGTCCGGCGACGCCGTCCACGAGCGCGTCGGTCAGTTCGAGGGCCGCCTCGTCCTCGACCACCACGCCGTCCCCTGCGCAGCCGCCGACCGTCAGGGCCTCCAGCGTGGTGCGGCTGGTGCCTGTCAGACGCACCGCCATGCCCTCGGCCTGCCGCACCGAACAGCCGCTCAGCAACGGAGCCGCCGCGGCGGCGACCTCGACGCGACCGCCGGTGATCTCGCAATCCCGCAGCACCGGTTCACCACCGCGCAGCAGCACCGCGGCCTCCCGGGGCGCGGGGGAGACGAGGGTGAACCCGCGCAGCTCGGCGCGGCCCGCGTGCACGGTGACGGCCGGGCCGCGCGGCGCGACCAGCCGTACGGTGCCCTTGGCGACCAGGACGATGTCCTTGTCCAGCACCAGGCCCTCGGTGTACGTCCCGGCCTGCACGGTGATCACCCCGCCGGGCCTGGCGTCCCTGACGGCCGCGCCGATGGAACGGTGCGCGCCCCAACTGCCCGGGGCCACACGCTGGGCGACCGACTTCACCTCACGCATGGTCCACCGGTCCGCCCGTCGGTCACAGGTCACCGCCCAGGCCGGCCAGCCAGCCGAAGAGACCGAAGACACCGGCGGTCAGCGGCAGGGCGGCGACGACGAGAGCGGTGACGACGGCCCCGGGCCAGCTGGGCCGCTCCGGCTCGATGGGACGCAGGGCCGCGCCGAAGGCGAGGAACAGCCCGCAGGCCACCAGGACGGCACCCGCCGCGAACGCGGCCAGCGCTCCCGCGGTGCGCGAGTCGAAGACGTACTCGGGCACTCGTACGGCCAGCGCGACCAGCCCCAGCACTCCGGTGGACAGCAGCGGGATCACGCTGGACAGCACGCGCACCGAGCCGGCCTGGAGCAGCAGCCCGACGCTGACGCAGGCCACCAGGGAGAGGGCGTACACGTCCCGCGAGGTGGTCAGGGTGAGCAGAGCGGCCGTGAGGACGGTCGCGGTGACGATGCTGAGGAAGGTGAGCAGCCCATTGCCCCGGCGGACGACGGCGGCGACCTCCTCGCTGCCCAGGGCGGGGGCGCCGGTGTCCGGACCGTCGGGCACGAGCACCGCGATCTGGCTGGTGATCCGGGGCAGCAGCCCTGTCAGCACGAACAGCACCAGGGCCACCGTCGCCGCCGAGCTGGTCAGGCTCGCGCCCAACACGGCCAGCGGCGCCACGAACAACGCGGTCACCAGCGTCAGAGTCTGGAGTACCACCGTGGCAGGGGCCGGGAAGGCGACCACTCCGGCGAGCGCGCCGATCACCGCGGTGCCCGTCACCAGGAACGGAGTGGCCACCGGGCCATGGACCGGCGCTCCCAGGCCGGCACAGGCCAGCAGCGGGCAGGCGGCCAGCGCGAGCAGCTGGCGCACCGGACGCGGCAGCGGCCAGTTCTTGCGCTCGGAATACCAGGCGAGCAACGCAGAGCACAGCGCGGCCAGGACGAAGAACAGCACGGCCACGCCCGCGATCCGATGCGCGCCGAGCCAGGCGGCCGAGATCACCATGGCCACCAGACCGGCACCGAGAACGCTCTGGGCACGCCGGCGGGCGCTCCACAGGCCGCCGTCCTCGCGGGCGTTCGCGATCTGCTCGTCCAGGTCGGTGACGGTCAGCTCGCTCAGCTCCGCGGCGCGCTGGTCGCGCAGGTACAAGGTGGCACCGTCCACGATGCCTGCCCCCGACAGCGTGTCGCCGGGGGCCATCGGGGAACCTCCCGACGGCGCGAGTGTCCAGACCGGGGGCATGCCCTCGGACTCGGGCTGGCCGCACAGGGTGGCGAGTCGCGGGACGTATTCGGCGATCGGGGCCTGGGCTGGGAGTGCCAGGTCGACCTGCCTGCGTTCGCCGACCACGGTGACCCGGCAGCGTTCATCGGGCACGGACGTTTCCTTCGGTGTTCAGACAGCGGAGGCGCAAAGAGAGGGGGTGAGAAATGCGGTGCGTCATTGCCGCCAGGTGGACACGTTCGCCCACTCGGCGTCACTGTAGTTGTTCCAGTTGACATTCATGGCATGGGCAATGCGGCCGAGCACGCCGTCCTCTCCGAAAAGGCCGTTGGCCGCCAGATCCCACCCGTTCTGCATGTCCTGGTAGTAGGTGGCGGCCTCGCTCTCCCGCCAAGCGTCGACGAGCGGCGACAACTTGTTTTTCAGCAGCTGGAGTTCTGTGGTGATCTCTCCGGCTCTGGCGTTGATGGTGCTGCCCGCGGCCTCAAGCCCTTCGCCTACGTAGATCGGCGTGCTGTCGATGTTGGCCATGAATCGCTCCTCGAACGCGCCCGGCCCTGCGGAAGAACGCGCGGATGAATCGGCTGGATACGCGGATGGAACAGCGTGCGGATCAGTTGAAGTTCGTTCCGGTCGGGGGATTCGGAACGTCTTCGCCCAGCTGGGTGAGGTTGATCAGGTTCTGCTGCTCGGTGTCCTTGTAGTTCACGTAGTTGCCCTGAAGTCCCTTGGAGATTCCGTCCAGGGCGTCGTTGAGCATACGGGCGTAAACGTCGTACTTCGCCATCAGGTTCTGGAACTCGGCCTGGGCTATACCTTGCCAGCTCTGCTCAAGGCTGGTCACATAGAGCTTCAGATTGGCCAGTTGTCCGGCGATCTCCGTCGCCGTGGTAGCCGTATCGGTGGAGGCATCAGCCAGGTACTCCGGTGTCACCCGGTACGTCACACCACCGACGCTTACGGAAGGCTCGACAGCCATATGTGGAATCCGCCCTTCTCGACCGTTGCCCCGTAGTCAAACATCGCTGTGACGATGATCGGACCGGGTGAGCAGCACCTGGGCATCTTCTGAACACAACACGTGGGACGTGCCCAGTCCGCCGGGCCTCGCGCCTTGGCGTCGCCCTGGCCGCGCTGACCGTGGGCGGAACCAGCGGCTCACCACCGGACCGCACCGCGACGCCACGGCCTGTGCCGCAACGGCCAGGGAGTTCGAGCCGGGATGACCTGGACCCAACGGCCCTGGCGGCGTTCAAGCGTCGTTCTCGGACCGGCTCGAACTCCTGCGCAGCGAAGCCTTGGCCATGACGGTGAACTCGTCGATGACCACCTCGAACGCGTCGGACTCGATCCCGTCAAGCGCGGCGTGCGCGACATCGGCCGGGGCCATCCCGGGCACGTCCGAGCCCGCTGTCCTCGCGGTGTCGGCCGCTCCCAGGCGTACCGAGGTGACAAGGGTCCGCTGCCCGGCCAGCTCCCGGCGCAGCTCATCGCTCATGCTCCAGACCACGGCCTTGGGGAGCCCCTGGGCGCTGCCGCCGGGAGAGACGAACCAGGACGACGAAGAGGCTATGTTCACGATGGCGCCTCCGCCGTTTTTCGCCAGGACCGGGGCGAAGGCCCGGACCATGGAAAGGGTGCCCCAGAAGTTCACGTCCACGGCGGCGCGGACATCGCCGATGTCTCCGAGCAGGGCCGAACCCCCGATGCCGGCATTGTTGACGAGCAGATCGACATCGTCAGCCTTTTTGGCGGCGCCTGCTACGGCGTCAGGGTCGGTGATATCGAGGGACAGGACCTCCACACCGTAAATGTTGATGGATTCCGGTCGACGCGCGGTCGCATAGACCTTCGCGCCCCGGGTGACGAGCTGGGCCGCAAGATGGCGGCCAATGCCGCGATCGGCTCCGGTGATCAGTGCCGTGGCTTTACTGAGATTCACGGACGTACATTAAATTCTGACGTACGTGATGTCCAAGGCTCAACTGACGGTAGCCTTCCTGTCGTTCATGGACACTCTGCTCATGGCATGAAGGCTTCAGATGAGCGCTGACAATCGTCATCGCCCCACGATATCGAACAGCCACTCAGGTAGCGTCAGCGGCAATTCCACGACAACCTGCCGACAAGCTATGTGCCACCAGCCGCCAACCCGGCCCGCCTGTCCTCTTCGAATCCTCTTCTCGCCCTGCTGTGCTTCGACGCCCGGCGAGCCGCGTTGACGAGGTCCCGTTCTTCCCGGGTGAGGGCGGACGTCAACTTGTCGTTGTTCATCCACCCGTTGAGCAGAGCGTGTGAACCTCCCAGCCGGAGGGAGTACGACCACGCGCTTTCCCCTCTCAGGTCTCCTTGCCATCCGGCGGCCCACTTCAGCAGGTGAGCGATCTTCTGTGCATGGCTGTAGCGAATTGAACTCATCGGCCTAGATCGGTCAGTTACGTCGGCGTCATGGAGTGCTCGACGCAGGTCGTCGGAGCCGGTCGCTTGAAGGACCGGCCCAGGAGGGAGGCGCGTCGGCCGGACACGGCCCCGTCCGGCCGACGGGTGCCGGCCCAAGAGGGGCACCTTCCGTCGCCGCCTGACGCACCGTCGGACCACGCAAGGCGCTCGGCTGGAAACCCCAGCCGAGCGCCTGTGTACAGCCTGAACGGTACGACCGCGTGTTGCGACGACGCCCGGGGGTGCCGGCTCCCGCCGGGTCTTGGAGCGGTCGCCCGGACCGTGTCAGCCGCCCGCGGTCATTCGATCAGCCGCCAGCGGTTGTCGTCCCGCGAATCGCACAAGCCGATCACCAGCCGCTGGTCCGGCTTCTTCCTCTCGGCGCCCTGGCCATTGACCTGGAGGCACAGGTGGTTGCTGGCGTAATTGCGGATCCTGGCGCTGCCGTCCCCGGCCGGTTCCAACCACCACAGCTGGTTGTCACCCATGGTTCCGGTGCAGTGGGCCTCCAGGAGCCCGGTCCCCACAGGCTGTCCCCCGCGGGTCGGCAGGTCGAGGCACAGACCGTCCTTGACGTTGGCGAACTGCACGAGATCAGTGCCGCCAGGGCCCGCGTCGGGACGCGGGGACGTCATCCTCCACAGCTGGTTGTCCTTGTCGGTGCCGTCGCAGTAGTACTGGTTGACGTCCTGACCCTTCTGGCCCGCTCCGTTGAACGGGATATCGGCACACAGCCCGGTGAACACGTTCTTCAGCAGCATCGTGCGAGAGACGGCTGTCAGCTTCCGCAGCTCGGCCTTGGCCACGTCCTCCGCCCGCACCTCAGTCTGCTTCTTCGTCGGTGAGGTCGGAGAGACCGACGGGATGACGACGGGCTCGGGCACCCGCCGCTCAACGGTCGTGCCAGGCTCCGTGACCGCCTCCTTCGCCGTCTCCTTCTTCGTCACCTTCGGTTCGGGGGACGGCGACGGGGGACTGGTGAGCTTCTTGTGCGCCGCGGCCTGCTGGGCCGCCAGCTCCACCTTCTGCGCCTCCTCGTCTGCCTGGTAACTGCGCCACGCGCCCACCCCCAGGGTGGCGCCCGCGGCGAGTGCCAGCACGGCCACCGCGCCGGCGACTCGGGTCCCCATGCGGGAGCGCTCCCCCGGCTGCTGGGCACTGGTCGTCAGTGCGTCGACGAACCGCGCCCGTTGCCGCCGTTTCGTTTCGTCCTGGTCGATTTCACTCAATGCCGTTCCCAACTCGCAGAGGCTTCAACAGTGGGTGTGCCGAAGCGTCCGTCCCGCCCGCTCCGTTCCCGCCCCGGACGCGGCACTCGGATCCCGGTCCGGGCAGCCGGGCACCGGGGGCGCGCGCGAGGCCGGGCCCCGGACACGAAGACCGCCGCCGGAGCACGGGGCGGGCGGACCGGGCCGTATGCGGCTCATCGCGGCACCGGACCGTACAGCTCGCGCTCCCGCAGCAGTTCCGCCGCCGTCACCAGCGAGGCAGACAGCCGGCGCCGGTAGGTGCTGAAGGACAGCGCCGCCCGGTTGGCGGCGGCCTGCTGGCTGCGTGGGCCGCTCAGATAGGTGATCTCCAGGATGTCGGCCATCTGCCGCCGGCCGGGCTGCGCCCGCAACTGCGAGACGGTCTCCGTGAGTACCTGGCGCAGCTCGGTGGGGCCGGCATCGGACGCCACCAGCCGGGTGCGCAGAAGCGCGCTGTGGGCCAGCTGCTCCGGCTCCGAGATCTTCCGGTAGGCGTATTTGACGGCACCCACGAACTCCGGCCACGGCATGGCGGGTGTCGCCGGCTCGGCGGCCGGAGCGGAGGCCGCTGCGGGCTCGTCGGCCAGCAGTCGGGTGCTCAGTGCCTCCGCCCAGCGGGCGAACGGCATGCTGCGCCAGTCCCGCACGAACGAGAGGATCGGTTCACCGTCCGCGCCGGTGACCGTCTCCCCTGGCTGGTGGTCGTACAGGCCGAGCAGCCGCGACAGCTCCTCCTGCTTCTGTGCCGCGCAGGTCCAGCTCACCGCGAGACCCGGCGTGGTCGCCCACAAGGTGGTGAGCGCGGAGCACGCCGCCACCGCGCTGCCGGTGCTCCAACGCCCCAGCAGCAGTCGCCCGGTGCGTCGCAGCGGCGACGACCTGCCTGTGACGTGTTCGAGCGCGGCGTGCGCGACCGGATCGTCGGGCAGGTTCGTGACGCCCGGTTCCACACAGGGCGCCACGAGTGTGCCGACGACGCCACCACGGTCGTCCTCAGCGACGATGAACGCCGAGGGATGTCGATCCCACCACTGCCGGGCGAGACGGCCGGCCGCGACACCGTGCTCCTCCTCTATGGCGGCCAGCACCGGGTACTGGTCCTTCGGGCGTGCGGACCGCAGCTGGAAACGGTCCGCGCCGTTCCAGTCCGCCGCCTCGCGGACGACGGAACTCGCCCTCCCGAGGTAAGCAAGGCCGGCACCGAACGCCCAACGGCCACCGGTACGTTGGGCCAGCCGTTCGGCCAGATGCGCGTGCAGCCGGCGGAAAAGGCGCTCGTACTTCTCCGGGTCGCGCCAGCGCAGATCGACCAGCAGCGCTTCTCGCACCAGCCCGTGCGGTATGAGCCCGGCGGCGGTGCTGTCCACGAACGACAGTCCGTGCAACCAGGCGAACAGCACCTGGGCCTCGGCCACCGGCACCTCCAGGGTGCGCCGCACCAGTTCCTCGGTGGTGACCCGGGCCAGCGCCAGTACCTGGAGCGCGTCGGTCCTGGCCGGTGACGGGGTCTCCCGCAGCAGCCGCCCCAGCAGCTCCCGTGCCAGGTCCGGCGAGTCGTACAGCTCCCGCTCGCGGCTCGGCCCGGCTGTCCCCTCGGATGCTTGCCTGGCGTCGGCGAAGAGCGCCAGAGCGAGTGGCAGTCCGTGCGAGGCCCGTACGATGTCGGCCGCCGAGGTCTCCGGCACATCCCGGTTGCGCAGGAGCAGAAACGCCTCGGCTTCGTCCATGCCCGACAGGCGCACGCTGCACAGCGCGTGCCACCACTGCGGGTCGGTGCGCCACTCGGTCTCCGGGGGCCGGCGCGAGCCCACCACGACGAGCAGGTGCGTGGGCATACGCGGCAGGAACTGGTCGCGCAGCCACCACTCCAGCGGACCCAGCGACTCCGCGGAATCGATCAGCAGCAACTGCGCCTCTTCCGGCGGTCCCTGCGCCTCCAGAGCGGCCCGGAAGGCATCCGGTGTCGCATCCGTGCAGCGCATGTCGATCATGCGTACGGCGGTGCCCTGCGTCCGCGCCTCGTCTGCGAACCGGAGCAGCAGGGTGCTCTTGCCGACACCCCCCATGCCGCGCAGCCACACCACGAAGCAGCCCCGGGTCTCGTCGCTCATCAGCTCCCGCAGCAGCCGCAGTTCGGCGACGCGCCCGGTGAAGAATTCTCTCCGCAGCGCGGCCAGCACGTTTCCGTGGGAGTCGACAGACATGGGCGTAGGTACTTCCGTATCTTCCAACGTGTGAACTGCCGTCGAACGGTCGGCCTCGCATGGAACGCGGCATCTGCCGCCTGAACCGCTCCACGGCCGAAGGGCTCCGTCTTGTCGGCCTGACGATTGCTGTCGCCGCTGCGTCGGTGCGGCCGTGAGCAATGCGGTGGTGTGCGCCATGAACCGGGGATCCACGATAGCGTGTCGCCGCCGGAATGGCGAAGAACTGTGGGGTACAAGCAGGCTCATTTTCGAGGTTTCTGGTACCCAGATGGCATTCTTACCGTGATAGTGAAGCCCAAAAGCGAAACCAGCCTTTGAAGTGAAGCAATGGTGTTGCATGCGGCCGGGCTGAGGCGCCACGTCCCGGACCGCGGTCCCGGACTCAAGCCCCGCGGGCCGTCCCCGCAGCAACGCCTTTCGGGGCCGACCCAGTTGGAAGGCGGCAGCGCCCCTGCGACGAGGCGTTCGCCTTCACCGCAACCCAGGTGGACATGTCTGCACCCGCCGTGCCGGGGACAACGGTCCCGACGAACCTCTCCCGGCTCCGTCCGGGACACGGCCCGGCACCGTTCCCGAAGGCGCGGATCTGGCCGGTGCCGGGACGGCGGGTCCATCTGGATCCCCGGCCGCGACCGTACCGCGGGCCGCCAACTCCTCAGGCACGGAAGCGAACGCACGGACCCCACCGCCCGACTCGCTACGGTCCCGGCCCCGCCGCCGCCCCGGCCGGGCGTTGCCGCTGCTGGTGCCGGCGCGCCTTGAGCCGGTTGCCGCTGCCGCCGCACGCCGGCCTCCTGCTCGTGCGGGGAGCCGCACCCGCCCGCCGGCCCCCAGCGGCGGATGCGGCTGCCGCGCGCCGAGGCGAGCGCGGCGTCCCGGGACGCCGTCACATCACTCGGTCCGCCTGCGAGCGTCACCGATGGCCTGGTCCAGGATCTCCAGCCCCAGGGATAGTTCCTCCTGCGTCGCGGTCAGCGGCGGGGCGAGACGGAGGGTTCCGCCCATGCCGGGGAGTTGGACGATGTTCATGTGCAGTCCCAGTTCCAGGCACCGCCGGGTGACCCGCGCGCCCAGGGCGTCACCTGCCCCGGCAGGACCGCCGTCGACGACGAATTCCAGCCCGGCCAGCAGACCGCGTCCGCGGACGTCGCCCACCACCGCGTGGCGTCCCGCGATGTCCATGAGACCGTCGCGGAGAAACGCGCCGAGCGACCGTGCGCGCTCATCGAGGTCATCGGCGATCAGGACGTCGATCACGGTGTTGCCGACCGCCGCCACCAGCGGGTCCGCGACATGCGTGGTGAAGAACAGGAATCCGCGGTCGTGCGCCTCCTGTTCGATCTCGGCAGAGGTGACGACAGCGGCCAAGGGGAGACCCGCGCCCAGGGTCTTGGACAAGGTGAGGATGTCGGGGACGACTCCGTCACGCTCGAAGGCGTACCAGGTACCGGTGCGGCACAGTCCCGTCTGCGCCTCGTCGAAGATCAGCAGCATGTCCCGCTCGCGGCACTTCTGCTGCAGAGCGGCGAAGTAGCCGAGAGGCGGCTCGATGATCCCGCCGGAGCTGAGGATCGGCTCGACCAGGCACGCGGCCAGACTGCCGGTGGACTGCGCGTCGATCAGGTCGAAGGCGAAGTCCAGTTGACGGCGCCAGTCGAGCGAGCCGTCGGGACGGGTGAAGTCGGGGTGGTGGGGATCGGGCACGGGAAGGGCGAAATTGCCCGGCGCACCCGGACCGTAGCCCTTGCGCCCGGCGCTGTACGTGGCGGAGGCGGCGGCCTGAGTCATGCCGTGCCAGGACCTGGCGAAGGAGACGATCTCGTGCTTGCCGGTGACGAGCTTGGCCATCCGGAGGGCGGCCTCGTTCGACTCGGCCCCCGTGGTCAGCAGCAGTACCTTCTGCAATGAGTCGGGCAGACTCTCGGCCACACGCCGGGCCAGGTCGACCACGGGCCGGCTCAGCATCCCACTGTAGAGGTGGTCGAGGCCGGTGATCTGCCGCTGCACGGTTTCCACGATCCTCGGATGGCAGTGGCCCAGGATCGCGCTCATCTGCCCTGACGTGAAGTCCAGTATCTTGCGGCCGTCCGCCGTGTAGACGAAGCTGCCGCTCGCGCGCTCGATGATCTCGGGGGTGAACACCGCACCGTAGCGGATGAGATGCCGCTCGGCGCTTCGCCAGAACGGATCGGCACTCAGGTCAGTTGCCTTGGGTTCAGCCATGGCCGCGACCGTAGGACCTGGCCGCCGTGCGCGTCCAGGAGCCGATGCCCTTCATGCCGCATTCAGCACACCGTCGAGGACGGGCCCGGTGGGCGGGTGCGAAGAAGCTGCCCGCGGCCGTGCGCGTCTTGGAGCCGACGATCCGACAGACGACAGCGCCGGGCGGCAAGCATTGAGCAATGATTCGACAATTCGGCAGCGGTCCCAGCTGCCCGTGACGTGGCGACTGCCTAATGCTGAGCATTGCGAGATCTGGCGAACAGGTAAAGCAGGACGTGGTATCGGTATCGATCCCGGGCCAGTGGCTCCAACAGACCGGCATCGACCAACGTCTCCAGCGAGCGTCGCGTCACGCCTGGTTCCTCACCCAGCAGCGCCGCCGCTTCCTCAAGGGTGAAGCGTTGCGATCCTGCCTGCGCGGGCAGCAAGAACGCGCGTGCCTGCCCCTCATCCAAAAGGTTGTAGCCGCGCTCGAAGGATGCCTGGACCGACAGATCCTCCACTTCCAGCACGCTCAGCCGCCGCAGGTCGTCTTCGAGGGCGTCGACCGTCTGGGGGAGAGACCAGCCGGGACGCGCGGCGTGCCGGGAGGCAAGGACGCGCACCGCCAGGGGGAGCCGACCGGTCAGTTCCCCCAGGCGGTGAAGGGCTGGGATGTCCGTCTCAAGGGTCTGCGTGCCGGAGATGCGGGTGAACATTTCCACCGCCGTTTCAAGGGGTGGGACCTCCAGCGGAATCCGGACGGTCGTCGGCAGGCTGCCGAGCCGGGCACGGCTGGTGACCAGCACGGCGCAGTGCGGGGACCCTGGCAGCAGGTGACGCACGTGCTCGGCGTCCCGAGCGTCGTCCAGCACGAGAAGCATCCTGCGTCGCGCCATCAGGGTGCGGAAGAGCGCCGCGCGCTCAGCCAGGTCGCGCGGTATCACGTTCGCCGGCTCACCCAGTGTCTTGAGGAGACGGGCCAGAACCGCATGCGGGGTCGCCGGCAGCCCGTCCATGCCTTTGAGGTCGACGTGGAGTTGTCCGTCGGGAAACGCCGGAGCCACTTTGTGAGCCGCGTGTACAGCGAGGCTGGTCTTGCCGACACCGCCCATTCCCGTCACCACGGCCACCCGCGTCACCGCGTCCGGTCCGGCGGACAGGGCCGCGACCAGCGCATCGGTCTCCGCGACACGCCCGGTGAAGTCAGGGAGATCGGTCGGCAATTGAGCCAAGGGCTCGCTTGCCTTCGCACCGGAACCGGTCGGCAGGGGGGCACCGGGCTCCGCGAGAGGTTCGAGACCCGGGTCCGCCGCGAGAATGCGGTCCCTCAACCGCCGGAGCGAGGCACCGGGCCCGACGGCCAGCTCCGACAGAAGTACGCGGCGGGTGTCGTCGTACACGGCCAGCGCCTCGGCTCGCCGACCGCAGCGGTACAGCGCGATCATCAGCAGGCGGCGCAACCCTTCGCGCAAGGGGTGAGCCGCAGTCAGCCGGAGCAGTTCGGGTATGGCCTGTTGGTAGCAGCCCAGTTCCATATCCATGCGCAGGACGCACTCCTGGACGGTCAGGCGCAGCTCGACCAGCCGTGCACGCTCCGCCTCCGCCAGCGGGCCGGGGACGCCCGACAGCGGCGATCCGTTCCAGCGTCCGAGGGCGCGGAGCAACAACCGCCGCGCCTCGTCCAGGTGACCGTCGTCCCGCTGCGCGCGAGCCTGGGCCAACTCCTGCTCCAGCAGCCCGATGTCGCTGGCCGCAGCCGGCAGATCCAGCGCATAACCACGGGACACGGAGCGCAGCACACCCGTGCGGCCGGGCCGCTCGTGCGGCGCGGACAGGGCGGTACGCAGCTTCGAGATGTAGGTCCGCAGAACGGATGCCGCTCCCGCCGGCGGGCATGCCCAGACGGCGCGGATCAACTCCTCGGCCGTCGCCGGGCGGCTCCGCCGCAGCAGGAGCGCCGCCAGCACCGCCTGCTGCTGGGGGGATCCGAGAGATACCGCCTCATCTCCCCGCCAGGCGCGCAGCGGTCCCAGGAGGGCGAAGCGCAGCGGCGGGGTTTCCAGGGCGCTCACCGCGGTTTGCTGCGTCGCACCGTGGTGCGTCGGATCGACGGGGTTGGGGATCGTCCCGTTCCTCGGTACTTGTCTGGATCTCCGGTCACGCGGACAGGGCGGGCTCGCGCCCACCGGCCCTCCGAAACCGTCAGAGCGGGCGTCCGTCGATGTGGTGACGTATCGACCTCCTTGAGACGAGTGCGTGTGAGCGCGCCCATAGACATGGAGTACCGCCATCGTGTCTCGACCCGAGCCCCAAGCGTTGCCAGAGTATGAGGTACGTGTCCAGCTACCGGACGCGGTCCTGATACGTCATGAGCGGGTGGACCTCTCCCCAGGGCAGTCGCCGTACCCGGTCATTCTGACCCAACTGCACCGCAGAGCCCTCGAAGGGCGGACGCCCGTGCCGGCGCGGGTGACGGATGTCCCCGTCAATCAGGCGTCAACCTCGTGTGGGCATGTGTTCTTGAGACTTCCGCGTACAGGACAGGGCCCGGACGTCTCATCCGTCGTCCGGACACGCCTGTCCGATCACGAACGGCTCGACTGGAGATGCGCGATGCGGTGGTCGCTCAACGCGGGGGAAGGGTCCCGGCCCGCGGAGGACCAGGCGTTGCGCGCCTTGTACGAGAGGCAGGCAGACCCGCTGCACAGCTACGTCCTGCGTCTGCTGAAGGGCGATCTGTACCGGGCCGAGGACATCGTGCAAGAGACTCTGCTGCGCTGCTGGCAGCACCACGAGCTGAACGACGAAGCCGAGCTGCTACGGCCCTGGCTCTTCCGGGTGGCCCACAACCTGGTGATGGACGAGTTACGCGGGCGGCGGACCCGTACCCGCGAAGTGGACAGCGTGGAGTGGCTCACCGACACCCACCTGGAGTCGGACGGCTTCGACCAGATCCTGTACGGCGTCGTGGTCGGCGAGGCGCTGAGGAAGTTGTCGGTCCCTCATCGTGAAGTGCTCTACCTGCTCTACTTCCAAGGCCTCACCACGCAGGAAGCGGCCTTCTTCCTCGGCGTCCCGCACGGCACGGTCAAGTCCCGCGCCTTCTACGGCCTTCGCATGCTCAAAACGATGCTCCGGAGCCGAGGCAGCGACGTCACCGAGGAGAAGGAGCAATGCGAGGCCGCATGAGAGAGAGTTCTCGGCCACTGGGCGCGTCGCTCTGCGCTGTTCCCTCGCCCAGCGGGCTCGGCTACGGACAGCCCGGCCTCACCCGCGAGCCGGCAAGCCGACGCGCAGGCCGACCCCTGCCGGGTGCGGCACGCCGTGCCGGGCGAACACTCTCATCACGTCTTGATACCTGTAGTGGCCATACGATGGCGACTCCAGCATGCCGACGTCGACGAGCGAATCGAGCACGCGCAGCGTGTCGGCCGGCTCCAGGCCCAGGACTGCTGCTGCATCGGTGCCGGTGATCGACTGCTGCTCCGCCGCCGCCAGTTCACGAAAGGCCCAGGCTTGGAGAGTGGTGAGCCGCCGGTAGCTGAGATCGAAGCATCCCTGGACCGTCAGGTCGTCCAGCCGCAGCTCTTGGAGCCGGGTGCGCTCGTCCCGCAGTTCCTCGATGGTGTCGCCCAGGGTCCAGTCCGGACGGGCGGCGTGCCGCGAGGCGACGATGCGTACCGCCAGAGGAAGCAGACCACACAGGTGCGTCACCGTCCTTACGTGCCCGGGTTCCATGGGTGTCCGCCTGCAGCCGACGATGCGGGTGAACAGTAGGGCGGCTGAGTCGATGTCCATGGGGGCCAGGGGCACACGCACGGTGGTCGGCAGGCTGCCGAGCCGCGCGCGGCTGGTGACGATCACCGTGCAGTGCGATGACCCCGGCAGGAGGGCCCGTACCTGACCGACGTCAGAGGCGTTGTCGAGGAGTATCAGTATCCGGCGACCGGACACGCGCGAGCGGAAGGAGGCGGCCCTCCTGTCGGAATCCTCGGGGATGGCGCCCGCCGGAGCGCCCAGGGCACCGAGGAAATACTTGAGGACGAGGTCCGGTGGGACCGGATCGCCGTCCGGCGTGGCAAGGTCGGCGTACAGCTGGCCGTCGGGGTAGTACTCCTTGAGTCGATGGGCGACATGCACCGCCAGACTGGACTTCCCCACACCGCCCATGCCAGTGATGGCCGCGACCGGTGTCGCCAGACCGGCGGGGGCGGTGAGCCCGGCCAGCAGTTTGTCCGATTCGCTGGTGCGGCCGGTGAAGTCGGGCAAGTCGCCGGGCAGTTGCGCGGGTACGGCCGCGACGGCCGCGGGCCGGGCCCAGACCGACGGCAGCAGTTCGGGATCGGCGGCGAGTATCCGTCCGTACAGGGCCTGCAGAGGCGGAGTGGGCTCGATACCGAGTTGCTCCACGAGCGCGCGGCGGGCGTCGTGGTAGACGGCCAGCGCCTCGGCTTGGCGATCGCCCTGGTAAAGGGCGACCATCAGCAATTGCCGCAGTCTCTCGCGCAAGGGGTGCTCGGACGTCAGACGGATGAGCTCCGGAACGACCCGCTGATGTTGTCCGAGTCTCATGTCCGCTTCCAGCGCCCGTTCTTGGCACAACAGGCGCAGCTCCGTGAGACGACTGCGCTCGGAGTGGGCGAGCGGACCAGGAAGACCTCCCAGCGGCGGTCCGCTCCAGTGCTCCAACGCACGCTTCAGAAGCTCCCTGGCCTCCGTGTAACGCGCCTTGGAGAAACGTCTCTCCGCAGTCTGCATGTCACGCTCGAACAGCTCCAGATCACAGCTGTTCCCGTCCTTCGACAGGAAGTAGCCACTTGGCGTGGAGCGCAGGAGACCGGCGGTCCGGGATCGGTACCGCCCGGGCTCCAGGGCTGCTCTCAGTCGCGATATGTAGGTGCGGACCACGGAGATCGCTCCGGCCGGTGGATCTTTCCACACCGCGGCGACCAGTTCCTCCACGGAGACGGACTGCCCACGCCTCAGCAGCAGCGCCGCGAGGACGGCACGCTGCTGCGGTGGACCCAGACTGATCTCCTCCTCCCCTCTGCGCGCACTCAGCGTGCCCAGCAGCGCGAAAGCGAGAGGAAAAGAGCGCCGATCGCCCACGGCCGCGCGCTCACCCGCCGCCGGACCGGAATCGGGGAGCGAGCGATCGGAGCAGGTACTCATTACCGAAGATGGGCACGAGGAAGACAACGATGCTCCCTGAGTGATGTGCAGAGCGCCGGATTTCCTGGCAGGTCGCGCGAAGCGTGAACGGGGGCAGGGTGGCAAAGCGGTGAGCCGCTGCGCCCCGCGGACACGAGAGGTTACCCCTGCCAGGCACCGTGGTGTGTGTCACAGGACGTTCCGCTCTGCGGGAGGGCGCGCTCCCCTCTCAGTCCTACCGCTCTGGCCTGCGAGAACATGCCCTGAATCGGGAATCTCGTGGTGCTGCGGACCCTGTTCTCCTAGTGGTTGTCGTGGTGGACCGTAATTGCGCCGCGGCACCTGGCCGCACAAGGTGGGGCAACGAACCAGCTCATTGAACTGACGCCGGTGTGCGAAAACTTGATGATCTGCCGCCAGGAATCCACGTCCCCCTCCGGTGCGCCCGCACCCACAACGGACCGGGCACACGACATCCGCTCGGAGGCGGGACGGCGAACAGACCACTCGCGGGGCCTGTTGCTGGTGCCGCAGGAGGACGACGCCCCGAAAGGCGAGCGAGACACATGAACCCGACCGACGACGGCCTCATGAAGTTCCTTGCGCTGGGTCCGGTCCAGGTACTGCGCGGTGGTTCCCCCCTCGGCCTGGGGCCGCCCCAGCGCAAGGTGCTGCTCGCCCGCCTGCTCATCGAGGAGGGCCGGTCGGTCCCGGTGCCCGAGCTGATCAGGTGCCTGTGGCGGGACGAGCCGCCGCCGGGTGCCGTCTCCTCGCTCCGGGCACATGTCAGCCGCCTCCGCTCGGTGCTGGACCCGGCGCGCAAGGGCCTCTCCGCGATCCTCGTCGCCGAAGCCTCCGGCTACGCCCTCAGAGTGCCCCGTGGGGCCCGCGACACCGCGGTGTTCGAAGACGCCGTGCACCGAGCCAGGACAGAGGCGGGGCGGGGCCTCTTGGCGCAGGCTCGCCGCGGACTCGACGAAGCGCTCGGTCTGTGGCGTGGCCGGGCCTTCCAGGACGTCGCGGAGCAGGACTTCGCTGTGCGTGCGCGCAGCCGTCTCGACGCGCTGCTTCAGGAAGCCAGAGAACTGCAGGCGACCGTCCTGCTGAAGCAGGGAGATGTCCCGCAGGCGATCAGGGCGGGGGACAGCCTCATCATGAGCACACCACTGCGCGAGGCTTCCTGGGCCCTGATGATGCGTGCCTTGTACGCAGACGGGCGTCAGACCGAGGCACTGCATCACTACGAGCGCTTCCGCAGCTTGCTGGCAGAACAGGGGCTTGAGCCGAGCCCTGAACTCAAACGGCTGCAGACCGGCATCCTCCGGCACGACACCGGTGTCGTGGCCGACGTGAGCCTGACCTCGGCCCGTGCCCTCTCCTCCGCTTCCCAGAGGGTGGGGCGCGCCTTCCCCCTGGCGGGGCGGGCGGAGGAGATGTCACAGCTGTCCGCGGTTCTGTCACGGGCCGCCGCGGGACGGATGGGCTGTGCGGTGGTCTCCGGTGAGCCCGGCATCGGCAAGTCGCGCTTGCTTCAGGAACTGGCGGCACGTGCCGAATCGGCGGGATTCACGGTCCTGCACGCCACGGCCGGCCTCGTGCCCGGCCCGGACGGTGAGCCTGCGCCGTCGTCGCCCGCCGCTCAGCTTCTCCACGCGCTGCGGCTGCGAGGACGCGGCCGTGGCACGTACCAGGACAGACCGAAGGGAACGAGGGGGTTCTCTCAGGCCATGACCGGTCGCCCCGTCATCTGCCTGGTGGACGACGTCGACGCGGCCACCCCCGAATTCCGGGCCCAGTTGACACGACTCGTCGCCGATCTGCCGGAGGGCCCGACAGCGGTGGTGTGCGCGATGCGGGACGTACACGACCCGATGTCCAGCGACCTGCTCACCGCTCTCGCCCGGAAGGGGGCGACCTGGCTCGTGCTGGAGCCTCTGACCCCGTCCGAGATCGTCGACATGGCCGCCGGGTTCGGCGAACCCGTCACATCGGCACACGCGGTGGCCCTGCATCAGCGCAGTGCCGGAAACCCCTTCGTCGTCTCCGAGTTGCTCAAGCTGCCTGCGGACCGACGTACGGGAGCCGGAGCCCGAGTGCCCACTGCGGTGCGGAGCGCTGTACTGAGCCGTCTGTTCGAACTCCCGGACCCGATAGGGGAACTGCTTGCGCACGCCGCAGTGGACGGCGAGTGGCTGGACATGGAGCTGCTTGCCGACATCCTGGACATCCCTCTGCGGGAACTCCTGCCACTGGTCGACACCGCCGTGGCCGCCCGCCTGCTGATATGGGAAGCGGATCCGGACGGCCGGGCCACCAGCGGCTACCGGTTCCCGGAACTCCCCCGGGAAGTGGTGCTCAGCACGCTCGCTCCGTCCACACGACAGATCCTCCATGCCACGTTCGCCGAGCGCCTGACCTCGCAGAAAGACCCCGACCAGGAGCGTATCGCCCGTCACCTGCGCGGGGCGGGCGCGGCCCGTGCAGGGCTTTCCGGAAGGTAGCCGGACCGGCGATACCCGCGGATCACGCAGGCCACAAGGCTCTCCATCATCGGCAGGCGTGACGGAGCAGGAGGCCGACATGCCGGCACGGTCAGCGATCAGCCGAGTGGAAGACGTACGCACGCCGCTCCTGATCACCCAGGGCGCCGACGACGCCCGAGTGATACCCCGCCCGTGAACACCGTAGGCATCCTGGGTGCGGGCAAGGTCGGCACGGCGCTGGGGCGGCTGGCCCTGGCCGCCGGCTACCGGGTGCTCATCGCGGGCTCGGGCGGCCCCGCCAAGATCGCGCTCCCATCAAGGTTCCCACCCCTGGCGCGGCCCCGGTCACCGCGGCTCAGGCCGCCGCGGCGGCGGACGTCGTCATCCTGGCGCTGCCGCTGGTGAGCGCCCGGGCACACCGGGATCCCCGGCAAGGCCGTCGCGTCGAGTGGGCGCACCTGTGTGGCACGTCCGGCTCGCCGGAGGAGCACCGGTATGTCACCGACGAGTCGGTGCCGAGGTGTCTCGGTGCTGCGTTCGTGAGGAGCCCGGCGGCCGACGGAGAGCTGGGCGCAGTGGTTTGCGCCGGTGCTCGTCGGGTCGTCGCCGGGGTCGTGCAGCCGGACCTCGATGAGGACGGTGACCGTCTCAGGGGCGGGGAATGTTGCGCAGATTGGCGCGGGCCAGGTCGAGCATCTTGCCGACGCCCCCGTCGAGCACTGTCCGGCCCGCGGCGAAGGCGAATCCCTTGACCTGGGCGGCGGAGATGTGCGGCGGGATCGACAGCGCGTTGGGGTCGGTCACCAGGTCGACCAGGAACGGTCCGTCATGGGCCAGCGCCCTCTTGAGTCCTTCGACGACATCCCCGGGGCGCTCGATGCGGATCGCCTCGATGCCGGCGCTGCGGGCGATCGCCGCGTAGTCCACCGGCTCGTGGTCGGTCTCGTGCTCGGGCAGCCCCTCGACCAGCATCTCCAACTTCACCATCCCCAGGGATGAGTTGTTGAAGACGATCGTCTTCACCGGCAGATCGTGCAGCTTCACTGTAAGCAACTCGCCCATGAGCATGCCCAGTCCACCGTCGCCCGACATCGAGATCACCTGACGGCCGGCGTAAGCGAACTGCGCGCCGATGGCGTGCGGCAGCGCGTTGGCCATCGTGCCATGCAGGAACGAACCGATCACCCGGCGCCGCCCATTGGGAGTCAGATAACGCGCCGCCCACACATTGGACATGCCGGTGTCCACGGTGAACACCGCATCGTCGGCAGCGAGATCGTCCAGAACCGAGGCCGCGTACTCAGGGTGGATCGGGGTGTGCCGCCCGACGTCGTGGGTGTAGGCGGAGACCACCGTCTCCAGCGACTTGGCATGCTTGCGCAGCATACGGTCCAGATAGGCACGGTCCCGCTTCGCCCCGACCAACGGCAGCACAGCCCGCAGCGTCTCCCGGACGTCGCCATGGACCCCGAGTTCCAGCACGGTGCGACGGCCGAGACGGCCGGCATCGTGGTCGATCTGCACGGTCCGTGCCTGCGGCAGGAAGTCGTTGTACGGGAAGTCGGTGCCGAGCAGGACGACCAAGTCGGCCTCGTGCATCGCGTCGAAGCAGGCGCCGTAGCCCAGCAGACCGCTCATGCCCACGTCGTACGGGTTGTCGAACTGGATCCACTCCTTGCCCCGCAGGGAGTGCCCCACGGGGGCGGCGGCCTTCTCGGCGAGTGCCATGACCTCGGTATGCGCGTCCCGCACTCCCGCACCGCAGAACAGCATCACCTTCCGTGCCGCGTTCAGCTTCTCGGCCAGCGCCCGAACCTGGGTGTCCGGCGCGACGACCCGGCCGCGCTCAGTGACCAGATCGCTGCTTCCCGTGGGATGAGTCGCCTCGTCGTGCGCGACATCGCCAGGTATCACCAGGACCGACACCGCGCTGTTGCCAAGAGCCCGCTGCATGGCGATCCGCAGCACCCGGGGCATCTGCGCGGGGGTACTGATCATCTCGCAGTAGTCGCTGCACTCGGTGAACAGCCGTTCCGGGTGGGTCTCCTGGAAGAAGCCTGTGCCGATCTGGTGGGACGGGATGTGTGAGGCGAGTGCCAGCACGGGCGCGCCGGAGCGGTGCGCGTCGTACAGTCCCTGGATCAGATGCGTGTTTCCGGGGCCACAGCTTCCGGCACACACCGCGAGCCTTCCGGTCAGCTGTGCCTCCGCCGCCGCAGCAAACGCGGCGGCCTCCTCGTTGCGTACATGCACCCACTCGATGCCATCGGTACGGCGCACCGCGTCGACCACCGAGTTCAGGCTGTCACCCACCACGCCATAGATCCGCTCCACGCCCGCCTGGCGCAGAATGTCCACCATCTGCTGAGCCACAGTCAGATTCCGCATCGCCGGGCCTCTCCCCTCAGGCTGCACACCTGTCCCATATGACTATCGACAACCCCAATATAGTTGATGCATCCACCTTGGAGTGGCGCTGACGACAGGCATGCCGAGCACCACCGCGTCGGCGGCGTGGGTGTCGAGGTGGTCGGCGATCTCACCAGCATGTTGCTTCTCTGCCCGCCCCAGTGACATTTGTCATGGGAAGTGGTGACAGCACGCCGTGGCGAATGCGGGGCACCCAGGAGATCGTAGAGCCGATGGGCGGCGCCTCCGCGGACCGGACCCCCAGGGCAGCGCCGGGCCACCCAACAACTTACGGAGAAGCCATGCAGGACGAGATGCTGATCGTTGAGGATCTGCTGCTCACGCTGATGGACGACACATCAGGGGCGATCGCCGGTGAGGGAACGTTGTACTACACGCTCGGAGGGGCCGTGCTGGCCGAGCTCGCCCTTCGCGGCGATGTGACGGTCACGGAAGGCGACACGGGACTGACCGGCCTCAAGGTGCACGCCGTTTCCGGCCATTCGGTCGAGGATCCGCTGCTCCGGGACGCGTACCGGAAGACCGCCGAGCGCACACGAGGCGTCCAGACGCTACTTGTCGAGATCGGCGGGGAGCTGCGCAGTACGGTCCTCGACCGACTCGTAGACCGGGGCATGGTGAGCCGGGAGCGAAAGCGGAGGCTGGGCCTTTTCCACACGACTTCCCTGTCTGTCGCGAACACCCGGCACAAGGCCGAAGTCCTGCGGGAGGTGCGCGCTGCGTTGGTGGACGGAAGGATGCCCAGCGATCGTACTGCGGTGCTGATCGGGCTCATCTCCGCCAGTGGCAGCCTGCCGAGCCTCCACCACACCATTCCGTGGTCGGGGAAGGTCTACGAGCGCGCGAAGGAATTCGAGAAGGGAGCCTGGGGAGCGGACGCGGTCAACACCGCCGTGACGCGCACGCTGGTGGCGATCTCGGTAGGCAGCGCCGTCGCCGTGACCAGCGCTGCCGACTGAGACGGCATTCCGGCGGGACCGGTGGAGATGTGGCATCGACGACGAAGGCGGTCGCCCCCGACGGCTCGGCGGCGCAGCACTGCTCCCGCCGGCATAGCAACCGCGATAAGCACCAGCCCGCCCGCGGCAGCGGCAAACACTCCGTACAACGAGGGGCAGGGAATCGGTCTCCGGAGCCAATGCAGCGGGAGTGGCCGGCACCGGTGAGGGGGCGGAGCCCGATCCGCGCGGCCTCGGACAACACGACAGACGGCCCGCCGCCTCCCGTAGGCCTCCGGTAGGAGCGCGGCCTTGCCGTAGCGGACGAGCCGCGCACGTTGACCTGCGGCACCGCGTGGCCGCGGTGGGCGAGTAGCTGCACGCGGGGCTCGTATCCGTAGCTGGCGGAGGTCGAGGGCCATGACGGCGAAACAGCGCAGTGCGGGAGGGATGAGCGAGCAGCGGCGTGCGCGACTGCGGCTTGCTCCCGCGAGGCGGCGCGGCTGCTCCGAGAGCAGGGGGGCCGCGACCAGCGGTGATCGGATAGTGGAGGCCGTGGGGCTGTCGACTCGCGTCGTCAGGGGTCTCTGTCCGGCCGCCTACGAGTTCGTACTGGCGCACGCCCGAGAGGCAGCGCCGCACCACTTCAACCAGGCGCTCGACCGTGGCATTGTCCGGCTGCCGTGCTCGGCTTTCAGTCGCTGACCTTGCTGCGGGACTGGTACAGCAGGTCCTGGTACTCGGGGTGCCGGCTGATCCAGCCCGCGAAGAAGGAACAGGTGGCCAGCACCCGCAGGTTCGCGGCACGTGCCTCGTCAAGGGCTGTACGGGCCAGCGCGGACCCGACTCCCCTGCCCTCGTACTCCGCCTCCACCTCGGTGTGCACGAACGCGACGAGTTCCTTGGTGCGAATGTACTCCGCGACGCCCGCCACCTTGGACTCTCCATCGACACGGGCCTCGTAGCGCTTCGCCTCGGGCACGTCACTCACTTCGACCGCCATGTGTCCTCCTCTGCGGGGTCTGATCTCGCTCAACTCGACCGTATCCCGTCAGCCAGCACATCACCCTAACCCATCAAGTTGACGCTTCAACTTGATCCTCGCCCAGCGCGCTCGTGCCGCGACGCGGCCTCGCTGAGGGTTGCATCACCGCCATCGCGGGTAGATGAGCTGTCAACGATTTCGTTAGACTGCCCCCATGGACGCACCACCACGCTGGCTCAACCAGGAAGAGAAGGCCGCCTGGGACAGCTTCATCCGTATGCAGGAGAAACTCATCGGACGGCTGTCCCGACATGTCCAGGCCGACTCCGGCATGTCTGCCTCCGACTACATCGTGCTCGTCAGCCTCACCGAAAGAGGCGACGGACGGATGCGCTTCTCGGACCTGGTCAAACGCGTGGAGTGGGAGAAGAGCCGAGTGTCCCACCAGGTCACGCGGATGGCGAAACGCGGACTCGTGGCCAAGGAGGAATGCCCCGAGGACGGACGCGGAGCATTCATCGTCGCCACCCCGGCCGGCTACAAGGCGATCGAAGAGGCCGCACCCCCGCACGTCGAACACGTCCGCCGCCTGTTCATCGACGCCCTCACACCCAACCAGCTCAGCACACTCGCCCGGATCTCCAAGCGCATCCTGGACCACATGGAGAAACAGCCGGACTGACCCGGCGAGCGGACGCCACTGCCTGGATCACCGGAGATCAACCCCGCACCAACTCGGCCTCGAAGCGTGGAGATCGGCCGCCTCGTGACCTGGAAGTCAAACGTCAAGTTCAGAGCGCTACACCATGGTGTTGCCGTTGGCGGATTCTTCGGCGGGGACGATGTCCTGGACGACGTCCCAGTGTTCCACGATGCGTCCGTTGTCCAGCCGGAAGATGTCGACGATGGCCACGGGGTTCGGGGCCCAGCCGTGAACGATGCTGTGGGTGAAGACCAGATCGCCTTGGGCGGCGACACGCTGCGGCTCCCAGGAGAAGCCCTCCAGGTGCGGAACGACATTGCGCAGGGTGTCGAGCCCATTGGGCATCTGCGGGCTGTGCTGGATGTAGGGTTCGGCCCAGTATCGGTCTATCGCGGTGAGATCCTTGTCGGCGAACAACTCCTGCATCGCGGTGAGCACGATGTCGGTGTTGCGTTTTGCCTGTTCGTCCTGCGGGGCGGCGTGGTGGGTCATGGTCAGGCTTCCTTGATTGTTCCGGTGAAGTGGTAAAGCTTGCCGT
This sequence comes from Streptomyces sp. NPDC102462, assembly GCF_044765425.1. Lineage (NCBI taxonomy): Bacteria > Bacillati > Actinomycetota > Actinomycetes > Kitasatosporales > Streptomycetaceae > Streptomyces > Streptomyces sp. NPDC102462. The sequence goes on from NZ_JBIWKB010000056.1 coordinate 54,767, forward strand.
CGACTGTCACGTTGGAGTACGACGTCCCGTTCTCGAAGTCTTCCAAACTGGTAGCTGCGGCCGGTTAGTTGCTTGGTCATGGCATGTCCTTCGGATCGTCGACCACAACCCCGATGACGAGTTGAAGTCTCAACTCATGATCGCTGCTCGCGCAAGCCTTCTGAGAGATGGAACACACTCAGGTGCTTGTAGGGCCGCTCGTGGCAAACGTTGGATGTGCGGCGCCGACCGGACCGGCGCCAACGACCCCTTCGACAGACGCTGTTGACGCTGTGGCCGCCGACGCGCCCTGGGCACGTACCCTGCGAGTCAGACGCCAGAACGCCCGGAGGCCCCATCGGGCCGCTGATGCCGCTCGCCGAGGACCCGCGCGAACAGCGCTTCCCGCAGGGCCACTTCACGAGGATCGTCCCAGAGCCGAAATCCGGTGCGGTTCATGGCATACGCGAAGCCCGTACCGGTGTCCGGGTCTGCGAAGGCGAACGACCCGCCCAGGCCCATCGTGCCGAAGGCCCGGTTCGACTCGGAGCCGAACCTGAACGCCGGGAACGGCTTGACGTACCCCAGGGAGAACCTCGTATCGACACGCAGCACCTCGTCGAACAGTCCGTCCGTCGGAGGTGGGGCAGCCATCCGCAACGCGTCCATCGTGGCGTCGGTGAGGCCGAGGGCGGCTCCGCCGGTTGCCACCTCGCCGTAGAGCCTGGCGATCGACCGCACCTGGCCGACGCCGTTGGCCGCCGGAATCTCCGCAGCCTGCACGTCCGGCCGGTTGAAGTTCTCCACGATGCCCAGCACCCGCGGATTGCCGAACGCCCTGGAGGTCAGGCTCCGTGGGTTCGCGTATGCCCGGACGAATGACACCGGCATCGCTCTGAGGTGCAGCATCACCTCCCAGGGACGAAATCCGTGGATACGGGCGATCCGATCGCGATCAGTGTCCTGCGGCAGACCGAAGTGGAAGTCGAGGCCGAGCGGCGTCGCGACCTCGTCGGCGAAGAACCGGCCGATACGACGTTTCCCAGGGTCGATCCGGCTGATGAGCTCACTCTCGTACCAGCCCAACGACTGGCCGTGGTAGCCGTGCCGGGTGCCCGGCTCCCATGCCGGACGCTGCTCGGCAAGAGCCGTGGAGAGAACGCGGGACCCCTTCAGGTCGCCGAGCCCAAGTGGCCGGTCGATCACCGGCAGCCCCGCCTGATGGGCGAGCAACTGGCGGACGGTGACATCTCCCTTGCCGGCGGCGGCGAACTCGGGCCAGTAGGTCGCCACGCGCTCGTCGTGGTCGAGCAGGCCACGTGCATGCAACACCGCGAGCGCCACTGCCGCCACGCCCTTGGATGTCGAGAAGACCGGCACCATCGTGTCCGCCTCCCAGGGGACACGGTTGTGGCCGTCCCGGTATCCGCCCCAGAGGTCAACGACCTTCCGCCCGCCGTGGTAGACGACACAGGCGGCGCCGATCTCGTTGCGTACGGCGAAGTTCTCGCGAAAGGCGTCGGCCACTGCGCCATAGCCTTCATCCACGTCCCCGCGAACCATGCGGCCTGGCACATCGAGCTTGAAGACCACTGCTTTCCCTTCATTTCGACCGGCTCCTACCCTGGCGCGCCCGGTGACCGGCTGGGAGGGACTGGCGATCCCTCCCTACCGGGGACAGGATGGGCACGTGGATCGATCGAGACTGGCGGATTTCCTCCGGCGCCGCCGCGCCGCTGTTGTCCCGGACCGGCCGTCGGCTCGCCGGGTCGCCGGCCTGCGTCGCGAGGAAGTCGCCGAGCGCGCCTTCATCTCCACGGACTACTACACGCGGCTCGAACAACGTCGCGGGCCGCGCCCGTCCGAGCAGGTGACGGCAGCGCTCGCGAGCGCGCTCCAGCTCACCGCCGACGAGCGAGACCACCTGTTCGCACTCATCGGGCACAACCCACCGATCCGCACCACCGGCATCGAGCAGATCGATCCGGCACTGGGGCTGGTTCTGGATTCGCTGGATCGCGGGGCGGCGCTGGTGACCTCCAACATCGGCCAGACCCTGCTGCAGAACCCATTGGCTCAGGCCCTGTTCGGCGACCAGACGCGGTTCACCGGACTCGACCGCAGCGGCTACTACCGCTGGTTCGCCCGCCCCGAAGAACGCGACATCTATCCCGCCGACATCCACACAGCACAGAGCCAGACGTACGCGGCCAGCATGCGCGCGGCGATGGACATCGGGCCGGACGTCGCCGAGATGACCGCCACGGTGACGGCGTTGCTCACCATCAGCGCCGAGTTCGCCGCATTGTGGAGCCGTCACGAAGTGCATGTCTGCCAACAAGAAACCACCTCGGTCCTGCACCCGGTGGCCGGACGCATCGACCTCGACTGTCATGTCGTCTTCGGTGAGAGCCGCCGCCAGAAACTACTCGTGCTGAAGCCGCGACACGACATCGACCTCCGCGAGATCATGAGGCATCCCGCTGTGCCTGTGTGACTGCTCACGATGTCCATCAGGTGCAGGCGGACATGCGGCGAAGCTGGAGGCAGCGACCGTAGAATCCGCCGGCGGCGGCTCGATCGGCGATGTGCGCCTGGTCGTGCCGGCCCGGGTCAGCGGAAGAGATCGGTCTGGCCGTTCGACGCGGTCAGGCCACCCTCGACGGCGATGTGCGCGCCGTTGACATACGAGGCGCCGGAGCCGACGAGGAACGCCACGACAGCGGCCACCTCGGCGGGATCGCCGGGTCGGCCCATGGGCACACGGTCGTCGAACCGGTCGCGCAACGATGTACCTTCGGCGAGCGCCATCCGGATCTCCTCGTGGCTGGTCGTCACACCGGGATGGACCGCGTTGACCCGGATCTCCCGGCCATGGTCGAGGGCCATCGCGTTGGTCAGATTGGCCACCGCTCCCTTGGTCGCGTTGTAAGCAGCCTGCGTCCAGTCACCCCGCATGCCACGGTGCCCGGCAGCGCCAGCCCCGCGTTGTTGACCAGGACGTCCAGACGCCCGAACCGCTCGGCCACCCCGTCCATGAGCGCGGTGACGGCGGCCAGGTCGGAGACGTCGCCCACCCACGGGTGCATGTCGCCCCCGTCCGAGAGCTCGGTGAGCCCGCTGCTCCCTTCCGCCTTTTGCTCGGCGGCCGGGAAGTCGCCGGTCGCGCCGACACTGCCGAAGTACGCCTCCTGGTGGCACACGCCGGCATGGTCGAGGAGATGCTGCCCGATCTGAGCCCGGCTGGTGTCAAGGCCGCGCGAGACACGCTGGTCGAGTTGGCCGCCGCGGTGACACACCATGGCTTCGACGATGTGAACGCCCACCTTGCCTCGGCCCTCGCCCAGGCGGCGAAGAACCTCGCGGAGCAGCGGCTCGCCGACGCCGAGGTGTCGCCGGCGATGCTTGCCCGGGAACTGAACGTCTCTGTGCGCACTCTGCAGCGCGCGTTCGCGGCGAGTGGGGAATTCGATGACCGCATACATCCGGGAACGGCGCTTGGAGTCGGCCAGGCAGGCGCTGTTGGCGTCCCGCCTGGGCGTCTCGGAGATCGCCGCGCACTGGCAGTTCGCCGACGGCAGCCACTTCAGCCGTGCCTTCAAGCAGCGCTACGGGCTCACACCCACCGAGTACGCCCGGCACAACGCCTGAGCGTCCAGGACAAACCGGGGCTCCTGGAGGGGCACCCCTGCGAGGTTCCGGCGGATCCCGCCAAGGTCCACTGTGAACCTCTTACCGGGACTGTTGCAGAAAGGCCCGGCGTTCACGCCGAGGATGAATGCATCTCAAGACTGCTCTGACGTGCACTTTTAGAGCGGACGTTTTTGCTGCTCGATGTACCGGCGGACGATCGCCAACGGTGCTCCG